>CAYNRA010000032.1:0-29899 GCA_964399465.1 uncultured Cytophagales bacterium | reverse complement strand
CGTACCTCTACGGCTTCTTCCCATCCGACGGGTTCAAAACATATCTCCGAACCCATTTCTGCTTGCGCAAGAATGGGTAAATCCGCAGAAATAACTTCTCCTAAAACCGGATACCCTCCCGTCGTTTGGTGATCAGCCATCAAAACTACCCAATTTCCAGAAGGCAATAGTTGCATACTTCCCTGAACTACTGGCCCTGAAAGTTGCTCATTACGCCGCCCAAACAAAGCTAGATTTTCGGGTTGAATATACATCCCCATTCGACTGCTGTTCGGCTGAATTTTTCCTTTCAATTTCCCCTGAATTGCTGTATCTACAAGAAAATCGGGACGAGGTACGAAACGGACGGTATCTCTATACATAAATGATAAATGAAACAGATTCACGCTCTTTTTGGGCAAAATAAAAGTCTTATTTTTTGGTAAAATCCACGACACATTTGGCTGAATTTGTGGCAAAGAAAAAGGCGGTAAACAACTCGAATTCAACCATTTACTTTGACCAAAACCTCCAGCTCTAGCCAAGTAAGTCCGCATTCCCATTCGTTTTTGTGTGAACGTAAGGATATCACCTGGTTTTGTGTAAAATACTTGACCGATGGACAAAAGGCGGCCACCGCACTGAGCGGCAAAATCTGCACCTGTTAATACATAGATACCCTCCTCCTCCATTTCAAGAGTTGGTCCCGGAAAATGTATTTCTAGGCAAGCTTCTTCTGGTGAATTTCCGACCAATATGTTGGCAAGTTGCGCGGAAAATTCGTCCATAGGTCCACTCGGAAAAATACCATCCACGGCATAACCCACACGAGTTGTATCTTGTAGGGTTGTAAATACACCTTTTTTTCTGAAAATCATCTCTATTGTGGAATAAATTGCACGTAATCTCCCATCGTAAGTAATGTCATAGGAGATTCATAAGGGCGAAAAATCGGGCGCGTCGTTTGTCCAATTAATTGCCAACCTCCAGGGCTTTCCATCGGATAAATGCCTGTTTGTGCCCCACCAATTCCGACACTCCCTGCAGGAACAGTAGCTCTTGGAGTCGTTTTTCTTGGACAGTGAAGCCGTTGATCTAATCCACCTAAATAGGCAAATCCGGGCAAAAAACCAATGAAAAAGACGCGATAAAGTGGTGCGGCATGTCGCTCAATTAGTTCATTTACAGAACATCCGGTATAGTCTGCCACAAATTTCAAATCAGGGCCGTTGTAAATCGTTGGAATAGAAATGACGGAGGTGGGTTTGGAATTTATTTTTTCCTCTTCTTTAGATAAGCATTCATCTACCCGTTTTTTGATTTTTTGGACGAGTTCTTCCATCTGGAACTTAGAAAAAATACGCGTTGATTTCGACCAAAGAAAGACGATTTGACTGTATCCGACAACTAATTCTTGCAGATGCTCTTCTGGAACATCCCGAAAATTAGTATAAATTTTTTGAATCTGATTT
The DNA here is from genome assembly GCA_964399465.1 of uncultured Cytophagales bacterium. Classification (GTDB taxonomy): domain Bacteria; phylum Bacteroidota; class Bacteroidia; order Cytophagales; family Spirosomataceae; genus CAYNRA01. The sequence continues at coordinate 28,448 of CAYNRA010000032.1, read as the reverse complement.
TGGCAATCTTCGTTGATTTCGGAAGCCAAAACAAGTTGAATACCCTGATCGCCTACCCAATTCCATTTCATCGTTGTTAGCGTGCAAATAATTGTTCTAAAACCTCATTTACGTCCGTAGTTGGTGCTGTACATGTTTGATTTTCGCAGAGATAGAAGGTTGTTTTATTATCCAGCTTCTTTTTCCCTTCCAACAAAGGATGCGTTTCTTGTCCGGAAGAAAACAGCACAAACACATGGGGTAAATACTGTTGAAACAACGGCTTTGCAGCTGCTAAGGGTTCGTCCGATACAATAACCACCACTGGTAAACCGTGTGCCACCCGAACCGATAAACCTGCCCAATGACTAAGCCATTGAGGATCTTTTGCCAAAAGTGGTTTTATTTTTTCAATCATTTTATCTGCAACTGACTTGAAATCAGGGCGATACATAACTTCTCCTAAAGTCCATAAAACATGTGCCATTTGCGCATTAGAGGACGGAATCACGTTATCGAACAATTCTTTTTTTCGTGCAATCAAACGTTCGGCTGCATCATCGGTATAGAAAAACAACTGTTCTTCTTGGTCGTAAAAATGATGGAGTACATACTCTGCTAACTGAGTAGCGTCTGTCAACCAGATCAAGTCACCCGTTACTTCATAGAGTGCTAAAAATCCATCTATCACTGCGGCATAATCGTCCAGAAAAGCGGGGATAGCTTTACCAGCGACATGGAGAAGTGCCCTTTGCCCCGCTTCTTTTTGTACAACCATTTCATCTCGGATAAATTTGCCATTTTGTATAGCTAGTTGCAAGGCATTTTCGTCATCGATTGCTTTATATACAGAGACCAACCCCTTGATAGCCAAGCCATTCCAGCCACAAATAATTTTATCATCTAAACCCGGTCGAACTCTATTTGAGCGATACACTTCTAATTTTTGGTGTGCTGCCAATAAGCGATTCCAAGCGTCAGAGTCAATGTTTTCTTCGGCGTGTAGGATATTCATTCCTTTTTCCCAATTGCCCAGGTCGGTGATGTCGTAGAAATCAGAGAACCAAGCAGCTTCTTCACCCAAAATAGTTTCGATTTCTTCTTCTGTCCAGGTATAAAATTTCCCTTCAACCCCTTCGCTATCTGCATCCAGCGCGGCATAAAATCCACCTGTGGGTGCTGTCATTTCTTGGGAGAGCCAACGGACTGTTTTTTGCATGGCCCATTTGAACAACGTTGCTTGGTTTTTGAGTAATGGATTTTGCGCGACAAGGCGATATCCCAATGCATAGAGATGCAGGAGTTGGCCGTTATCATACAACATTTTTTCAAAATGAGGCACTTTCCAATCTTCGTCTGTCGAATATCTGGTCCATCCTCCTCCCAAATGGTCAAAAATTCCTCCTAGAGCCATTCGTTCCAATGTATAAACGAATGCTTGTTGTATCTCTTGATTGGGCTGAAAAGCAAGAAAACTAGCGACATATTGCCAAATAGAAGGCATCGGGAACTTCGGAGAACGTTTCATTCCTCCTTTTTTTCTGTCTATATCCCGCATCAGTAAACCCATACATCCTTCCAAAAACTCTTCAGAAAAAGTCGGATTCGCTTCTTCAATAAATGCCAATCTGTATTTTGCTGAATCTTTCACTTGTAAGTTTTCGGCAAATCCATCTGCAGATTGTTGCAGACGCGGACGGTCTTCCTCAAATCCACGGGCTACCCCGAGCAAAATTTGTCTCCACTTATCTTGTGGGAAATACGTACCTCCATAAAAAGGTTTTTGGTCGGGCATGAGTATTACGTTCAAAGGCCAGCCCCCTCGTAACCCCATAGACTGAAGAGAATCCATATAAATGGCATCAACATCTGGACGTTCTTCTCTATCTACCTTGATATTGATGAAAAATTTATTCATTATCGCAGCGATTTCAGGCGACTCGAAAGATTCTTTTTCCATGACATGGCACCAGTGACACGCAGAATAGCCAATGCTCACGATAATGGGCTTATCCTGCTCTTTAGCCGCCAAAAGTGCCGCTTCTCCCCACGGATACCAATCCACCGGATTGTGCGCGTGTTGCAATAGATACGGAGAAGTTTCTTTGATTAACCGATTTGTATATATTTCTGAATGACTCATTTGCTTGTTTTTTTAAGAAGAACATATCTTCTCAAAGGTATTGTTCCTTTATAATCCGAATATCTCCATTAAGTTAAGTCGTTTTCTACTACAATCAAATTTCAGTAGATTTGCTTGAATTACCTTATAACTGTCCCTCAATATGATATACATTAAAAATACACTCCCTCTTTTTCTTTGTTTTTTTCTCCTATTTAGCTGCATAACGGATGAGCCAACCCCTGATAATTCACTGACGAAAGAAGAATTATTGACACGCCAACCGTGGCGGGTGAGTCGATACAGCAAACCCGATAATTCAGTGATTGCGGATAATCAATTATCTATTCAAGCTGTTGTTATACGCGGACTTCAATTTGAATTTAAACTAGATGGACGGGTTTTTGGCATTGACCGGGTCACCAAACAAGTGATTAACCAAGGGATTTGGCGTTTTTTACCTGACAATAAGACGCTCGACATTCAAGTAACGGGTTTTTCAGGTGAATTTGCCCTTCGTTCTTTAACCCGCGACGGGCTGATTCTTGCAACTTCCACCGACGGGTTCGTCACGGGAATTGGAGATACGATTTTACTCGAATTTATTCCTGTATTATAAAAAAATCCTTCCTGAAAAAATCAAGAAGGATTCTGAATCTAAAGGGGAATACCCTACAATCAACTACTCAAAATGGATAATTTTGGCTGTATTTTCCATTTGTATTTTTATCAATGGAATTGTTCTTCTTCTGTAGAACCTGTCAAGGCAGTTGTAGAAGATGTTCCAGCTGTGATGACATTTTGTACGCTATCGAAATATCCTGTTCCAACAAAAGATTGGTGTTTTACAGCTGTAAATCCTTGGCTTTGCATGGCAAATTCTCTTTGTTGTAATTCAGAGAATCCAGCCATTCCACGTTGTACATAGGCTTTGGAAAGCTCAAACATCGATGAATTTAAGGCATGGAAACCAGCCAATGTAATAAATTGGAATTTGTATCCCATTTCAGCTAATTCTTCACGGAACGTCAACATTTGTTTTTCATCCATGAATTTCGCCCAGTTAAACGAAGGGGAACAGTTGTATGCCAACATTTGATCTGGATATTTTTCTTTGATACCTTGTGCAAATTCACGGGCAAGACCCAAATCTGGGTTTCCGGTTTCCATCCAGATTAAATCGGCGTACGGCGCGTAGCTTAGTCCCCGGTTGATACCTTGTTCCAAACCATTTTTTACATAGAAAAACCCTTCGTTTGTTCTTTGTGCAGATGTGATGAACGCGTGGTCTCTTTCATCAATATCCGATGTAATCAAATTGGCGGCTTCCGCATCTGTCCGAGCGATAACCAAGGTAGAAGTTCCCATTACATCCGTCGCTAAACGAGCTGCAACTAGCTTATTGATAGCCTCTTGTGTAGGGACTAATACTTTGCCTCCCAAGTGTCCACATTTTTTTGCAGAGGAAAGTTGATCTTCAAAGTGCACACCCGAAGCCCCAGCTTCAATCATTTGTTTCATCAATTCGAAGGCATTCAAATTACCTCCAAAACCAGCTTCAGCATCTGCTACGATAGGTACTAACCAATGTTTATCTCCATCGTTATTGACACTCTGAATCTGGTCAGCGCGAAGCAACGCATTGTTAATTCTACGTACAACGGCCGGTACGGAATCTGCCGGATATAAACTTTGATCTGGATACATTTGTCCAGCCAAGTTAGCATCTGCTGCTACTTGCCAACCCGATAAATAGATGGCTTTCATGCCGGCAGCAACTTCTTGAACAGCCTGATTTCCTGTTAAAGCACCCAAACCAGCTACCCATGCGTCTTCGTTCAATAATTTCCAAAGTCTGTCTGCACCGAGTTGTGCGATGGTGTGTTGGATGTCGTAAGAGCCTCTCAACTGAATGACTTCTTCGGCTGTGTAGGGACGAGTTACGCCGTTCCAACGTGGATTAATAGCCCAATCTGTGGTGATTGCCTGGATTCTTTCTTCGCGTGTCATGTTTGTTTTATTTATTTGTTGATGAAATGTAAATACTTGATTAGTAAATAGATTGATACGAGCGTGTGGTCAAAAATTCGTCAAATTCCTTTTGAAAAATCAACTCCCGGAAGAGATCAGCGGCAGCGGCATATTTGTCTTCACCAAAGCAATCCTCTCCTACTTGTGCTTGAATTTTACCAACTTCTTCTTGAAAAATCTGCGAGATATATGCTTCATTTACAACCTGTCCGTCTTGCATGGTCACTTCGTGCTTCAACCATTGCCAAACTTGTGCACGGGAGATTTCTGCGGTGGCGGCGTCTTCCATTAAGTTATGAATAGCAGCAGCGCCCACGCCTCTCAACCAAGAAGCGATGTATAAAATCCCGACGTTGATATTTACCCGAACACCGTTTTCTGTTACCGTCGCGTGGTCTATCCGGGTATCCAATAAATCGGTGGCTGATATAGTCGTATCTTCGAGAAGAACATGTTTTTGGTGATCCATTTCCCCAATAATGGTATCAAACGGCAATTTGGCTACCGGAACTAGGTCAGGGTGTGCTACCCACGTGCCATCAAAGCCAGTTGAGGCTTCCAATTCTTTGTCGGCTGTGACTTTATCAAATGCCATTTGATTGATTTTCGCGTCTCTTCTATTGGGAATAAATGCCGCCATTCCTCCGATGGCATGTACACCGCGCTGGTGACAAGTTTGTACCAATAATTTAGAATACGCCCGCATAAAAGGTACACGCATAGTTACTTCGGCTCTATCTGGAAGAATAAAATCAGTGAAATTTTTGAATTTTTTGATGACACTGAAGATGTAATCCCAACGACCTGCGTTTAATCCAGCCATGTGTTCACGCAATGCATAGATAATTTCGTGCATTTCAAAAGCTGCCAAGATGGTTTCTATCAAGACGGTTACTTTGATTGTTCCTTGTGGGATTCCCATGTATTCTTGGGCAGCCACGAAAACGTCGTTCCAAAGGCGTGCTTCTTCATGCGACTCCAACTTGGGCAGATAAAAATACGGACCAGAACCTCTTTCGATTAATTCGTGGGCGTTGTGGAAGAAATAAAGGCCAAAGTCAAAGAGCGAACCAGACATGACTTCACCGTCCACACGGGCTTGTTTTTCTTCCAAGTGCCAACCTCTTGGGCGCACTTTTAAGACAGCCACTTCCTCTTTAAGGGCATATTCTTTGCCATTTTCAGCAGTGAAATGAATGGTTTTTCGGATGGCATCTTGGAGATTTATTTGTCCTTCAAGACAGTTTTTCCAAGTAGGCGAATTGGCGTCTTCAAAGTCTGCCATGAAAACATTTGCGCCAGAGTTGAGAGCGTTGATAACCATTCTTCGTTCCACCGGGCCTGTGATTTCAACGCGGCGGAGTTGTAAATCTGCGGGAATAGGCGCAGCTTTCCATTCACCTAAACGAATTTCTTCTGTATCTGGACGGAAGCGTGGCCATTCACCTGAATCAATTTTTTGTTGACGCACGACACGCTCTTGGAGAAGTTCGAGGCGTTTGGCGTTGAATTTTCTGTGCAAGAAAATCAAAAAAGCTTCTGCTTCTGGGGTAAACAAAGAGGCGTTTTCAGCGGGAAATGGAGCAAGCTGTAACGCAGTTTGGGAGGTGGTAACATCGTGCATGATAACGTATTTATTTTTTGTTGATGAAGTGTCTGTTTGTTGATTCAAATATAATTTGCGAAATTACAAATACAAGCGAAATTTCGCTAAATATTAATTTTACACTTTATATTCTTTGTGAATACACATTTATTCTTTAAATAATACAATAAATATGAATTTAATTGCACTTTTATCATTTTCAAAATGAGAATAGTACAATAATGATTTAACATCAAAGTATTTTCTTCTTGTTGCAGAGAGGATTTAATGAACCAGCGGAATATATAAAATCCTATATAATCAAGCCTTCGCAACTGAATTTACTTAAAATCACTTTTGTAACATTTAAAAACTCTATATTTGAAAAATTCCTTTTCAACAATCGGTTATAATTCAATTTGCAATGAAAGACGAAGAAAAACGCACGCTTGAAAATTACTTGGATAGCCATTACATGCATAGAAGTAATTGGTTAAGAGCTGCTGTATTAGGTGCTAATGATGGGATTATCTCAGTATCTAGTTTGGCCATTGGTGTCACAACCGCTAGTTCAAGCAAAGACCCGATTTTACTTGCTACTTTAGCAGGATTGGTAGCTGGGGCATTGTCTATGGCAGCTGGAGAATATGTTTCGGTCAGTTCGCAAACAGACACTGAAAAGGCAGATATAGAGCGAGAGAAAAAAGAACTCGCCGAAATGCCAAATGAGGAACTTGCTATCTTGGCTGCTATTTACGAGAAACGTGGATTGAAAAAAGAAACTGCCAAACAAGTAGCCCTTGAACTTACACAAAAGGATGCATTAGGTGCTCACATCAGAGATGAATTAGGAATCAATGAAATCAGCCAAGCAAATCCTATTCAAGCTGCCCTTGCTTCGGGACTTGCTTTTACATTTGGTGGTGCACTACCGTTTCTCGTTGTGCTACTTCTTCCTTTTCGATATATGGAATATGGGCTTTATGTATTTACAATTCTTTCCTTACTCACTTTAGGTATATTTTCTGCTAAAATAGGTGGCTCAAGCCCAATAAAGGCAGTTGCTCGGATAGTAACATGGGGTACAATTGCTATGGGAGTATCTGCACTCGTTGGCTATTTTTTGGGGGTTAGAGTATGACAAAATACCCTAAAAAAGGGATAAATAATCATAAAATCACCAAAAAGGTAGAAAATAAGTAGGTCGGTAAATTCGAGTAGTTTTTCTGAAACTCACCAAATTCATGAAACGGATTTATACTAGACTTTACGAACACAGCCCAACAAAACAAGTAATATTGCTTTGTTGGGCTGTATTTTAATATAACCGTTTAAGGATGCTTATTTTTGTTTCTGTGCAATCGCGGCTTTGATAAAACGCACAAACAATGGATGCGGTTTCATCACTGTACTTTTTAACTCTGGATGGAACTGCACACCAATAAAGAATGGATGTGTGGGTAATTCCACGATTTCAACCAATTGTTTTTCAGGATGAATGCCCGAAATGACCATACCAGCTGCTTCAAAATCTTTTTGATACACATTGTTAAATTCCCAGCGGTGGCGATGACGCTCCTTGATTGTCGATTTACCATAAATACTTTTGGCCAATGACTTGTCTTTCAACTTGCAATCATACGCACCCAAACGCATCGTCCCTCCTTTTTTGGTGACACCTTGCTGCTCTTCCATAAGGTCAATGACAGGATAAGGTGTTGCTGGATTCATCTCACTTGAATGAGCTTCTTTCCAACCCAAAACATTTTGAGCGAACTCAATCACAGCCATTTGCATACCCAAACAAATTCCCATGAACGGAATATTATTCTCCCGTACGTATTTTACAGCGGCAATTTTTCCTTCAATTCCCCTTTCCCCGAAACCAGGCGCGACTAAAACACCGTCCAAACCTTGAAGTTTTTCACTTGCATTTCCAGGGGTTAGATGCTCCGAGTGAATCCAGTGCAATTTTACACGACATTCGTTGGAAGCACCCGCATGGATAAACGACTCAGCAATAGACTTATAGGCATCTTTCAGCTCAACATATTTTCCGACAAGCCCAATATTCACTTGTTCTGTCGGATTTTTCAAGCGACCCAAAAACTCCTTCCAAGCGTCCATTTCTGCATCTTTGTCATTGTAAATATCAAGCATATAAAGTACGCGTTGGTCGAGGCGTTCTTTTTTCATGAGAAGCGGCACATCGTAAATCGTTTCGGCGTCAAGTGCTTCGATAACAGAATTGGTTTCTACGTTACAGAAAAGAGCGATTTTACGTCTGATTTCATTCGGTAGCGCGTGTTCTGTCCGACAAACGATGATATCTGGCTGAATACCAGACTCTTGCAACATCCGAACGGAGTGCTGGGTTGGTTTGGTTTTCAATTCACCAGCTGAACTTAAGTAGGGAATAAGTGTCAGGTGAACGACGAGCATATTTTTTTCTCCTAAATCCCATTTGAGTTGGCGAACTGCCTCTAGAAAAGGAAGTGACTCAATATCTCCGACACATCCACCGATTTCAGTGATGACAATATCAAATTTGCCTGTTTCTCCGAGTTGAAGCACATTGCGTTTGATTTCATCTGTGATATGTGGAATAACCTGAACCGTTTTACCCAAGAAGTCACCGTTTCTTTCTTTTTGGATCACATTGTAATAAATCCGACCCGTTGTAACGTTGTTGGCTTGTGAGGTGGGCGTATTTAGAAAACGTTCGTAATGGCCCAAATCTAAGTCAGTTTCTGCTCCGTCGTCTGTCACGTAGCATTCGCCATGTTCGTACGGATTAAGCGTACCTGGATCTACATTCAAGTAAGGATCTAACTTTTGGATTGTGACAGATAGGCCACGTGATTGAAGTAGTTTTGCTAAAGAGGAGGCAATAATTCCTTTGCCTAGAGAAGATGTCACGCCACCGGTGACGAAAATATACTTTGGCGACTTGGGGTTCCCGTTCAAAGACATGATATAACGCTGTGTTTTTGATTACGGGATACAAAGTTAATGCTTTTTTACGAGCATTTCGCCCTTACATGCCCCAAACTCTCCAAAAAATAAATAACACTTTGATAATCAAAGCCCCTCCGTATATATATTTAAGGAACTTCTCCAATGACTACCTCAATTTCTTGGTATTTCTTGGAAACAACTACTTCTTTTATCAATTCTACGGCACGAACAAGGTCTTCGAAAGACGTATATAGAGGGGTTAATCCGAGACGTATATAACTCGGTGGTCGAAAGTCAGGTATAAGAGAAACTCCGTTTATGCCATGCGTCAAGGCTTTACTGATTTGTAAACCGTCTGGGTGCGAGAGTGTCAAATGTGAACCACGTTTTTGAGGATTTTTTGGGGTAATTTGGGAAAAACCAAGTGTTACTAATTCTTCCTCCACCATTTCTTCTAAAAATTGCATCATTTGTTGGCTTTTCGCTTGAAGTGCGCGCATTCCGACCTCGGCTGTCAAGGAAATACCCGCCTCCATACCAGCCAATGATAGCACATTGGGTGTACCCGTGGCATATTTTTCTATACCTGTATGTGCATCGTATATATCGGCAAACTGAAACGGTTGTGCATGCGAAAACCAACCCCAAATCGGGTTCATCCATTCTTTTTGGACATCCTCGCGCACATACAAAAAAGCGGGAGCGCCAGGCCCGCCGTTCAAATATTTGTACGTACAACCCACAGCCGCCTCTACTCCCCAGCGGTTAAATTCCAGTTCTACCGCACCAACTGCGTGGCTAACATCCCAAATAAGTCGCGTACCAGCTTCTTGCGCAGCTTTAGTAACACTTTCCATATCGTACTTAAAACCACTTTTATACTGCACGTGACTCAGCACCGCCAGCGCGATTTCTTGCTGTGTCATCGCTTGTTTGATTTGCTCATTGGCTGAAAAATCAGTATCCAGCAGATGAAGCGTATGTGAGGTAAAATGCGTAGAAATAAGCCCTTGAAGTATGTATTTATCCGTCGGAAAATTAACCGTATCGGTTAAAATAACAGAACGATTTTTTTGACTTTGCAAAGCGCCAAAAGCCAATTTATACAACTGAATTGTCGTAGAATCTCCGACAAAAATTTCAGTTGGTTTAGCACCCACTATTTTTGCGATGTCAACCGCTAACCGCTTGGGCAAATCCAGCCAACGTTCGTTCCAACTTCGAATGAGGCGTTCATTCCATTGATATTGTACCACCTCTTGAATGATTTTCTCTGCTTTAATCGGCATTTTTCCGAGCGAATTTCCATCGAGATAAATCACTGAATCATCTTGACGAAAAGCAGATTTATACGACGCCAATGGGTCTTGTTGATCCAATTCTTTGGCACGTTTTAGAAAAGTATTCATGGGCGGAGGCGAAGGAAAAGTGTCGGAAAAATAACAGTATCAACCCATGCTTTGTACATACTCCCCGATGGATGAAGACCATCTGGTGCAATGTATGTAGGGACATTTTCACGGGAAATTAAGGTGATATCGAAGTAAAGAATGCCTTTTTTCAAGGTTTCTTCCCGATTGATTTGATTGAATAAATCTATTTCTTGCGCGATTTTAGCGCGGTCTCTTCCGGCAGCAAATGGCGTCACGCCCCAATCTGGGATAGATACAACAAATACATTTTTAGGTTGATTGCCTGCCAGCTCAATTGCCTTATTGAGAAGTTGAATAAACTCATTTCTATAAACTTCTGAAGAACGCCCTCTGTACTGGTTATTTACACCAATTAAGAGCGATACGAGGTCATATTTAGGAGCAAGCGTAGCTGATTGAATAGCCGATTGGAGCTCGTCTGTTGTCCAACCAGTTCGGGCAATAATGCGTGGATTTTGAACATTTACACCATTTTCAGCAAGTTTTGCAGCCAATTGAACAGGCCAACGTTCTTGCTCCGCCACGCTTTCACCAATGGTATAACTATCTCCCAATGCAAGATAACTGAGCCCCATTTGTCCAGTTTCATGTGAAGTCATGGAAGGTGAAATATTGCCTTTGCAGCCCAAAAGAAGGAAAATCCCAAAGAAAATAACGCCTATTTTTTTCATATTTATTTTTCTATTGCCCCTATATCTACGCAAAAAATTAAAAAGTGTTCAAAAAAAAGGTCATTTGAGAAACTAAATTTCCCAAATGACCTTTTTAATCTTCTTTCTATGCACATCAATGTCTAAAAGACTGCATCAAAAGGAAAGTCCCGATACCTGCGAAATAGCCAATTAGGGCTAGCCAGGATATTTTCTTCACGTACCAAAAGAAGCTAATTTTTTCCATTCCCATCGCTGCAACACCAGCGGCTGAGCCAATGATAAGGGCACTCCCACCCGTTCCAGCACTGAACGCAAGGAGTTCCCAGAAGGGGTCATCCATCGGAAATTGTTCGAGCGAATACATACCCATCGAAGCAGCTACAAGCGGAACATTATCCACAACAGCAGACAATAAGCCAATGACCGTCACGATGATTGTTTGGTTTTTGAGCGTATCCGTCAACCAAGAGGCTACACCGGTCAAAATACCTACGGTTTGTAAAGCAGAAACAGCTAGAAGGATACCTAAAAAGAACAAAACACTTGGCATATCGATTTTTTCAAGGGCTTTGTAAACAGAAAACTTCTTTTTGAAATCGGCGTCTCTATTTTTGATAAGCAGTTCTGTGACAGCCCAAAGAACACCGAGCGAAAGTAACATACCCATAAATGGAGGTAAGTGTGTCAATGTTTTAAAGATCGGCACAAAGATTAATCCACCGATTCCGGTAAAGAAAACGATGTTTTTATCACTTTTAGGAACATCGTGTTTAGACGGCGCCTGAATTACTTTGGCATCGAGTGTTCCTTTTGCAGAACGTGCGATGATTAAAACTGGAATAACCATGCAAACTAAACTTGGAATAAATAGCTGTGCAACGATATTACCAGCCGAAATTTGCCCACCAATCCAGAGCATGGTAGTGGTTACGTCACCCATCGGAGACCAAGCGCCACCTGCATTCGCTGCAACAACGATAAGGCCAATGAATAACAGACGAATATCTGCTTTATCAACCAGTTTTTTGACCAGCGTTACCATGACAATGGTGGTTGTAAGGTTGTCCAAAATAGCAGAAAGGAAGAAAGTCAGAATACTGATAATCCAGAGAAGCTTTACTTGGTCTCGCGTCGTGATTTTATCCGTGATAATATCGAAGCCGTCGTAGGTGTCGATCAATTCGACAATCGTCATGGCTCCCATCAAGAAGAATAAAATCCCGGCAATTTCACTGGTATGGTGATAAAGTTCTTCTGTTACGTGGTTGGGGTCATGAAGTATGAATGTTACGACCGTCCAACAAAGAGCTCCTGTAAGCAAGGCAGAAGAGGATTTATCAATGGAGATATTGTGCTCCAAGACAATTCCTAGATAGCCAATAATAAAAATGGCTACGAGTAAAATTTCCATAAAAAGATGAGTTAATGTGGATTATTTTCTACAATTCCACGTGTTAAAAATTACATCACACTTGGTGATTTCAATTGGTATCTTTTTAAAAAAGAATTGTGTGATTTTTACAAAAATAGAAGATTTTGGGCTTAATCCTATCCTTTCTCTCAGAATAACTACGATAAAAAACACAAAAAAGCGGAGTCAATTTACGGATGACTCCGCTTTTTATACATAAAATCAAAGAATTACATATCTTTTAATTCATTAACGACCTTGGTAATCGTTTGCTTTGCATCTCCGAAAAGCATGAGGCAGTTATCGTACCCGAATAACTCATTTTCAACGCCTGCATATCCTTTCCCCATACTTCTTTTAGATACAATGACTGTCCGGGCTTTGTCTGCATTTAAAATCGGCATACCGAAGATAGGACTTTGCGGATTCGTTCTTGCTGCAGGATTAACGACGTCATTCGCGCCTACCACAAACACCAAATCAGTATTTGCAAACTCATCGTTTATCTCCTCCATCTCGATTAATTTATCGTAGGAAACATTCGCCTCCGCCAAGAGTACATTCATGTGACCGGGCATCCGCCCAGCAACGGGGTGAATGGCAAATTTGACAGAGATATTTCTTTTTTCGCACAATTCGGCTAATTCCCGAATCGTGTGTTGAGCTTGAGCAACTGCCATTCCGTACCCTGGAACGATGATAATAGACGAGGCAGAGTCAAAAAGCATTGCTGCTTCTTCTACGCCCACTTCTTTCACCGTAATTTCCGGGCCATCTGCGCCTGCAACCGTCGGTGCTTGTCCGAACCCACCTAAAAGTACACTTACAAGCGAGCGGTTCATGGCTTTGCACATGATTTGCGTCAGGATAATCCCCGAAGCCCCTACCAATGCACCTGAAACAATGAGTACATTATTATTCAACACAAAACCCGTCGTACATGCTGCCATACCGGAGTATGAATTAAGCAAAGAAATAACGACAGGCATGTCTGCCCCACCGATTGGAATAACCGTCAGAATACCTAAAAGCAGAGCAATGGCTGTAACAACCAAAACATGGTTTACATTGTATTGGTCAACGATGGCTAAGATAGAAACTCCGATTACGCCAATAAAAAGGGCTAAATTGAGAAGATGTTGGGCTGTAAATGTGATGGGTTTTCCTGAGATTTTTCCATTTAATTTCAGGAAAGCGACCATGGAGCCTGTAAAAGTCACCCCACCGATAAAGATACTCAGCACGGCACTTGTTCCGACGATAACATCCACACCTGTTGCTTGTACCTGCGTACGAAGCCAATAATCTGAAAGTGCTACAGCGACAGACGCCAACCCACCAAAACCATTGAACAAGGCGACCATTTCCGGGATTTGGGTCATCTCTACACGCGTCGCAAATACCAACCCAATGGCAGAACCAATGACGATACAGACCATAATTTCAATGAATGTGATGGACTGTATTTGAACCAATGTTGCTAAAATAGCCACCATCATCCCTGCTGCTGAAACCAAGTTCCCTCTCCGTGCGTCTTTCGTACGATTCATCAATTTGATACCAATAATGAAAAGAACCGAAGAAACTAAATAGCTAATTGTATATATATATTCATAAAATGTACGCTAATTTTGAAAGATTTATCTATCGATTTTAAGAAAAAAGCCTATTTATTTCTTGCGAAACATCTTCAGCATTCTATCTGTCACAGCGTAGCCACCGACCACATTAATTGTAGCCAAAACGAGCGCAGCTAAACCCAAGTATTTGCTGACCGTCGTAAAACCCATTTCATTGGAGGCAAGAATAGCTCCGACGATGGTAATTCCGGATATCGCATTAGAGCCAGACATCAAAGGCGTATGCAGCGTAGGCGGAACTTTAGCGATGAGCTCAAACCCGAGATAACTCGCCAAAACAAGAATATAAACTAAGATAATGAGTGATTCCGTTGACATAAAGATGGAGTTTAAGATTTGTTTTTTTCAAGAATGGATTGTGTAAACGCATGAACCAAACGGCCTTGGTGGGTAATGAGAGAGCCTTTTGTAATTTCTTCTTCCATATCCCAATTGAAGCCCTCCGGCTTTGCCAAATGAAGCAATAATGTACTTATGTTTGTAGCATATAATTGACTGGCATTGACGGGTAACAACGAGGGTAAATTTGCCTCACCGATAATCGTTACACCGTGTTTAACAACCGTTTTATTGATTTCAGAAAGTGCACAATTGCCCCCCGATTCAACAGCCATATCAACAATCACCGAACCTGTTTTCATGGATTTCACCATATCTTCAGTGACCAAAACAGGTGCTTTTTTCCCAATGACGAGTGCCGTTGTGATAACAATATCTGCTTCTTTGATTCGCTCTTCGACCAATTCTTTTTGTTTGGCGAGAAATTCGGCAGAAACCTCTTTGGCATAACCGCCTTCTACTTGAACTCCTTCGACTCCTTCAACGGTCAAGAAGCGACCGCCAAGCGACTCTACCTGCTCTTTTGTTTCAGGGCGAACGTCGGTTACTTCTACAATGGCACCTAACCTTTTAGCAGTAGCGATGGCTTGCAAACCAGCAACTCCTGCACCAAAAATAAGTACCTTGGAAGGCGTGATTGTACCAGCAGCAGTCATCATCAACGGAAATATCTTACCGAGCGCATTGGCACCGAGTAATACCGTTTTATACCCAGCTAAGTTTGCTTGAGAACTAAGCGCATCCATTTTTTGAGCTCTTGAAATCCGGGGAACTGCATCCATGGAGAAAGCCGAAATTTGCTTTTCATTGAAAGCTTGAACAATTTCTGGAATTGTGTATGCATACAAAAAAGAGATTGAAACCCGGCCAGACTGCATCGCTTGTACTTCTTCTAAAGTGAAGGCATTGACTTTTAAGTAAACGTCTGCTTCTTGAAAAACAGTGGACTGGTCGGCGACAGTAGCGCCAGCTTGTTCGTAATCAGAATCTGAAAAAGATGAACCCTCTCCTGCTCCTTTTTCTAAGACAACCTGAAAGTTTTTTTTGACCAAAGCTTTCACGATATCGGGCGTCAATGCGACACGCTTTTCGTATGCTTTGGATTCTTTAATTACCCCTAATTTCATAAAAATTTAATTGGTAAAAGTGGTTTTGTATCGCACAAATTTAGAAATTATCGCCAACAAACAAGTCTTTACCCCAGTTAATCACCTTATTTTGTAGATATATTTATATTAAAAATAAAATTGGCATTTTTGTGAACGATTCCGAATAATATTTTGATTTGACAAATACTATCCATATCTATCCTACTTTCATTCGTTTCCTTTTCTTATTAATGAAAATATCATCGCTCTGGATAGGCGTGTATAGATTTCCATTTTCTTCAAATATATGTATATTTACTCCTTCTCGTAATCAGTTAAAAATCGTATGTCTGAACTTAAAAAAGCGTTTAACAAGGATCTCATTCTACGCGAACGACTCGCTATCCAACGGACACACCTTGCAAACCAAACCACTTTTTTAGCTTTTTTGCGAACGGCTCTTTACTTACTCGTCGCAGGTTTAAGCACAGAAAATCTGCTTAAACTCCCTTTCAACTCTCCGTTTATGTATCTTTTTTATGGACTGTCTTTACTGACCTTGATTACAGGAATTATCAATTATTTTAGCAACAGGAAAAAGACCATTCAGAACGAGAAACACATCGGCGATTATCAATTAGATTATCTACAAGCCGATGAAATCAAAGACTAAACCAATGCTGACTACTTCTATTTTCCATTTATCCTATCATCATTATATGAAAAAAAATACACGATTTATTCATTTATTCCTCCTTGTATTCTTAACCACCGTCATTTCCTCTACGGCTCAAAATAGAAAATGGGCACCCGACGATAGCGGAGTATATCAATTAATTAAAAACGAAATTGTCTTCATTAATTTAGAGAAAAAGGATACTACTGTCATCGTTTCAAAAGCTGACATCACACCAGAAAAAGCGCAAAATCCGATTGAAATCAAAGATTATTCGTTTTCAGATTCGCGGGGTAAGGTATTGCTCTTTACGAATAGCAAACGGGTTTGGCGGTACGAAACAAAAGGCGATTACTATATATTAGACCTTACCACCAAAAGATTAGTACAAATTGGGAAAGGACTACCTGCTAGTTCTTTGCTCTTCGCTAAAATTTCGCCCAACGAAAAACAGGTGGCTTATGTATCTGAGGGAAATTTATATTTGGAGCAAATCGGTTCGCATAAAATTACACCACTTACGAATAATGGGGGGAATCGGAAGCTCATCAACGGCACCTTTGATTGGGCATATGAAGAAGAATTTGGTTGCCGGGATGGTTTCCGTTGGAGTAATGATAGCCGTAAAATCGCCTATTGGCAAATTGACGCAACCAGTATTCGGGACTTCCCGATGATCAATACAACAGACTCCATTTATGCGTTCACCATCCCGATTGAATACCCCAAAGTAGGCGAAACACCATCAGCCAGTCGGATTGGGGTCGTGGATGTTCGTTCTACAAAAACAACTTGGATGGACATTCCGGGTGACAACAGACAACATTACATTCCACGAATGGAATGGGCTGATAACTCAGAGGAAGTCATGATTCAGCAACTCAATAGAAAGCAAAACAAAAGTATATTATTTTTGGCGAATGCTACTACAGGAACTGCGACTCCTATTCACGAAGAAGTAGATGCTGCTTGGGTGGACGTACGAAGCCGTTGGACAACAGATAGCCCAGCAGGATGGGCTTGGATTAACAAAGGAAAAGCTTTTTTATGGATAAGTGAAGAAGACGGTTGGCGACACATCTACAAGATTTCTCGCGACGGTAAAACCAAAGAACTCATTACTCCCGGACAATACGATGTAATTTCTCCAGAACGGATTGACCATCAAAACGGATTTGTTTATTTCTCGGCATCGCCCAACAACGCCACGCAACGCTATTTGTACCGTGTATCTATGGATGTACTTTCTTTAAACCCGGAGCGCATTACACCATTACCACAACAAGGAACGCACAGCTACGATATTTCACCAACCACAAAATGGGCGATTCACCAGTTTTCTAATCATTTTACTCGTCCTATGACAGAGTGGGTTCGTTTACCAAGCCATGAAGAAGCGGGTTTTGGGCCATCTATAGCAAGCCGATACGACGAAAAACAGCAAAGCAAAGCACGAATATCGTTTTTTCAAGTCACAACCAAAGACGGTGTTACCCTTGATGGCTGGATGCAAAAACCAACTAAATTTGACTCAACAAAAAAATACCCTGTCGTATTTTTTGTGTATGGAGAACCAGCAAGCCAAACCGTTGTTGACCGTTGGGGAGCAGGACAAAATGCGCTTTATCAAGGAGATATGGCGGAAGACGGGTATATTTATATATCTGTAGAAAACAGAGGTGCACCGGCTCCCAAAGGGCGTGAATGGAGAAAATCCATTTACCGGAAGATTGGTATCATTAATATCCGCGACCAAGCAATGGCTTGTGAAAAACTTTTGGAGCAACATCCTTACTTAGATCCATCCCGAGTGGCAGTACACGGCTGGAGTGGCGGAGGGTCATCTACGCTTAACTTATTATTCCAATATCCTAATTTATATCAAACAGGTATTGCGGTTGCGGCTGTCGCCAATCAGTTGACCTACGACAATATTTATCAAGAGCGCTATATGGGTATTCCGCAAGAAAACCGAGAAGATTTTATCCAAGGTTCACCGATTACCCATGCAAAGAATCTCAAAGGGAATTTATTGTATATCCACGGGACAGGAGATGACAATGTACATTATCAAAATGCAGAAATGCTTGTAAATGAACTCATTAAGTACAATAAACAGTTCCAATTCATGCCTTATCCAAACAGAGACCATGGAATTCGGGACAGTGAAGCGACACGCCTGCATTTGCAAACGTTATTTACACACTATTTAAAACAACATTGCCCACCTGGTGCAAGATAAAATATACGAGCAGAAAGGCGAATAGTTAGATGAAAATGTGTAATTTAGTGATGAATTTACCTAAATAAAAAACACATGAATGTAACTATTCGCTTTCTCTTTTCTCTCCTTTTTATCTCCCAACTTGCTTTTGCACAGGGGAAATACGAGGGTAGAGTACTCGACCAAAACAAACAGCCGCTCATCGGAGCTGCTATCACAGAAAAAGGTACAGCCAACGGCGTTTTTTCGGATGCCAACGGTGCTTTTAGCTTGACGGCCGTGAGCCCGTCTTCTGTATTTGTCATTAGCTTCATTGGCTATCAATCCAGAGAACTAAAAGCCAGCGAACTCACAGGCGATATCGTCTTGGAGGAAGGAAATTCCCTGCAACAAGTAGTTATCGTTGGCTCAAGAAGCCTTAATCGTTCTGCAACCGACACGCCCGCAGCCGTGGACATCATCGACATCAAAGAAGTGAGTAGCAAAACAGGTCAATTGGATATGAACCAACTATTGCAGTTTGCCGCGCCTTCTTTTAACTCCAACAGACAGTCTGGTTCAGATGGTACAGACCACATTGACCCAGCCTCACTCCGTGGTTTAGGCCCTGACCAAACACTTGTTCTCATCAACGGAAAGAGACGTCATCAAACATCTCTCGTAAACATTTACGGCACGCGTGGTAGAGGAAATACAGGGACGGACTTAAACGGAATTCCCGTTGCTGCCATCGAACGTATTGAAATTTTGCGCGACGGTGCTGCTGCTCAATACGGCTCTGACGCCATCGCTGGGGTGATTAACATTGTCTTAAAAAGCAATACCAACAGCGGGGAAGTAAACGTCAACGGTGGTGCGTACCAAGCTTCTTATCGTTTTGATGATAAAAAATGGGATGGTCTAAACTACAACGTCAACCTAAATTATGGTATCAAAATCGGAAAAGATGGATTTGCAAATATTACCACAGACTATAACTTCAGAGACCATACAAACCGAGCAAATGCCAATGTTGATGAGCTTGCCCGCCGGGAATTTGGTGACCCACGCGCGACCAATTCGTCTATTTTCTTGAATAGCCAATTTGCGCTATCTTCATCTGTTTCGATGTATGTTTTTGGTGGTACAAATACGCGTAACGGCGCATCGTATGCTTGGACACGCTTCCCTGACGACGATAGAAATATACCTGCGATTTATCCAAATGGTTTTGACCCGCTCATCAAAGCAAAGATCAATGACAATGCATTAACAGCTGGATTTAGAACACAAAAAAATGGCTGGGATATTGATTTAAGCAATACATTTGGAAAAAATAGCTTTGCTTACAGCCTTGAAAACACCCTCAATAGTTCATTAGGAGCAAGTTCTCCAACTGAATTCGAGGCAGGTGGATTCAGCTTGAGCCAAAACACGACGAATTTCGGCGCTTCTAAGTTTTATAAATCTATTTTAAGTGGACTTAACCTAGCTTTCGGTGCTGAATATCGCGTTGAAAACTACGCCATCACCGCAGGAGAAGAAAAATCTTGGAAAAGTTACCAAGATGGGGTTGCACCAGGTTCACAAGGATTTCCAGGTTTCCAACCAGGAGATGAAATTCAGGCAAGCCGTTCAAATGTAGGGATTTACGCGGATACAGAAATTGACTTCACTAAAAAATTCATGATTGGCGTTGCTGCTCGTTTCGAGAATTACTCTGATTTTGGTGGAACGTTGAACGGAAAAATTTCAACGCGATACAAAGTGAACGATGTTTTCACACTTCGTGGAACAGCAAGTACAGGTTTCCGTGCACCCTCTTTGCCACAAATTTACTTCAATTCTACCGTTACCAACTTCATCGGAGGTGTAGCACAAGAAGTACTTATTGCTAGAAATGACAGCCGTGTTACCCAAACATTAGGTATTCCAGCTCTGAAACAAGAACGTTCACAAAACTTGAGCGCGGGCTTTACAGTTCGTCCTTCTAATTCTTTCTCATTAACGGTAGATGGTTACTTAGTGAAAGTGACAGATAGAATCGTATTGACAGGACAATTTACCAACGAAGATCCTGAAATCGGTTCGCTTCTCAGTGATTTAAACGTCGGTAGAGCTCAATTTTTTACAAATGCTGTTTCGACCACAACCAAAGGTTTAGATATCATTCTTTCGAACAGAAATGCTTTGGGTAAAGGCTACCTTACCACTTCATTTGCTGCGAATTTCAACGACTTGACGATAAACTCTGTCAATACCAATGAAAAATTAGCTGGAAAAGAAGATACCTATTTTGATTTACGGGAAAGTTATTTTTTACGTGCTTCTGCACCCCCTTCGAAATTAAACTTAACTCTTGATTATCAAATCAAAAAATCTTCCTTCTTGGTTCGTTTTGTTCGTTTCGGACAAATTGAATTGGCTAACTGGAACTACGACGAAAACGATTTAGATGTGTACACGCCTAAAATTACAACGGATTGGGGCTATACTTTCAAGCCAAGTCAGAAAATCAACTTTACTGTAGGTGCTAACAACGTTTTCAATGTATTTCCTGATATGTCTTCAGGTTATGTTACGGAATCGGGTGGCCCTTGGGATCCTGTACAAATGGGCTGGAACGGCGCGTTCTGGTACGGAAAACTCAAGTTTGGTATTTAATCATAAACTCCCGTACTCGTTTAATTGAGTACGGGAGTTTTTTTTTACAAGGAGCTTTGCCTGATTTCATCTTCCCAAATAGCCATCGCCAATCGGATTTTATCATAGCCAAATTCCCCATTTAGTGCTTCAAATAGCGGTTTCATCGGAAGTAGAGGCGTAATGCCAATTTCCTGTGCCTTCTTGCTAATTACAACATAATCTTCTTTTTCTATTAATTTCCATAAATCAATCGACGGTTCCTCGGGCTTCATTCGAATTAAATGTTGAACGACGGTCGCTTGATTTAACTCACGCTGCTTTGCTATTTCTGCCACAGAATAACCCTTTTTGTACAACTCAAAAGTCTGTACATAGGTCATTCCTTTCGCCGTTACACGCATACCCGTTGCCGACTGCCCTTCGACGAAATTCCGAACTTCGTGCAAGAATAATTCACCAAATCGCTTGTACTTTTCTTCACCGACACCGCCAATATCCATCATTTGAGACTTTGTCACTGGTCGTTTGGTTGCCATTTCAATCAAGGAACTATCGCTAAAAATAAGATAGGGAGGCATTTTTAAGGAATCAGCTACCTGTTTTCGGAGTAAACGAAGATGCTCGAATAATTTTTGACGTAACTCTTCTTGTTTGGATTTCGCCGATGGTACAAATTCCTCCTCTCGCTCTTTGCGTTCTACCGCTGAAACATAGCGTGATAAAGCGACTTTACGATTGCCTCGCAAGATTTCCCAACTCGCTTCATTTAAAACAAACCGATGCCCTTGGTCGTACGCAATATCCACCAAACCTGTGTTCAACATTTGGCTAATATAATCTACCCACTCCTCCGTCCGTATGTCTTTTCCTGCACCAAACGTTTTGATTTTTTCATAACCACTCCGTAAAACCTGCTGATTGCGGCTCCCTCTCAGTATGTCAATGAGTAAACCCATCGCAATTTGCTGGTTCGTTCGGGCAATGGCTGATAATGCCTTTTGAGCTAAATCTGTCCCATCAAACCGGACGGGCGGGTTCCGACACACATCGCAATTACCACAATTTTCTACCGTTGACTCGTTGAAATAACTCAATAAAATGATGCGTCGGCAAATATCTGACTGTGCATATTGTTGCATACGTTCCAATTTCGCTTCTTGAAGAATTTTCTGCGGCTCGGGCAAACTGGACTGAAGAATCATTTCTTTGCGCGAAATAATATCAGAAATACTGTAAAATAGAACCGTATCCGCTCGTTCTCCATCTCGCCCTGCTCGCCCAATTTCTTGGTAAAAGCTTTCTACATTTGCCGGCAAATTATAATGAATTACCCAACGAACATTGGACTTATCGATGCCCATTCCGAAGGCAATTGTGGCGACAACTACCTGAATATCGTCTTTTAAAAAGGCTTCCTGCACCCGTGAACGTTCTTCATTAGACAATCCTGCGTGGTAACATTCTGCCTGATAACCAGCTAGTTGCAAGTCTGAAGCCACTTTTTCCGTCGCTTTTCTACTCAAACAATAAATAATTCCTGCCTGATTGGGTCGTTGCAGTAAAAAATCTTTCATTTGCTGCATTTTTTGCCGACCAGGAAGAACTTGTAGCGACAAATTAGGTCGGTCAAAGCTAGAAATAAAGCTATTTTCTTCTGCAATACCGAGTTGTAAACAAATATCAGCTCGTGTAACTCGGTCGGCTGTGGCCGTCAAGGCAATAACAGGAGTTGATTTGAAGTAACTACGTAAATTCCGGAGTTGGCGGTATTCTGGCCGGAAATCATGTCCCCAAGAAGAGATACAATGCGACTCATCGATGGCAAATAGTGAAACACCAATACTTTGTAAAAAAGGAATTGTATGTCCAGAGAAAATACGTTCTGGCGAGATGTAAAGTAACTTGATATCGCCTACTTTTGCTTGCCAAAGAACAGCATCTTGTTCTTTAACTGACTGGCTTGAGTTCAAAAAAGCAGCCGAAATACCGTTACTGCGCAATGCCTCAACTTGGTCTTTCATGAGAGCAATAAGTGGGGAGATAACAACCGTTAATCCATCCAAAAGTAAGGCAGGTACTTGAAAACAAATGGATTTACCGCCGCCAGTGGGCATTAAGACGAGCGTATCTTGTCCATTTAAAACAGATTGAATGATTTCCTCTTGCAATGGGCGGAAAGAATCGTACCCAAAGTACTTTTTTAAAACGTGTATAGGTGTCATGGCACAAAAGTAGAAATGACGCGTCAAGTAGTGAAACCTGACCCGTCATTTAGTGAAAAATTTATAAAAAAGAACGTATCAAAGCAGCCGTTTCTTCCATTTCTAAGGGAGAAAATGACTTCTTTTTACTAAAATCCATATCTGAAACATGTTCGATCGGCATCAAATGTACGTGTGCGTGTGGTACTTCAAGCCCTACAACTGCCACTCCTATTCGCTTGCAAGGAACGGCTGCTTCAATGGCTGGCGCAATTTTCTTAGCGAAAGCCATGAGCCCAACGTATAAATCATCGTCCAAATCGAACAAATAATCAATTTCTTTCTTTGGGATAACCAACGTATGCCCTTTCATACAAGGAAACGCATCCAAGAATGCGAGAAAATGAGCATCTTCGGCAATTCTATAACAAGGAATTTCACCTTGAACGATTCGAGTGAAAATAGAAGCCATATTAATCTAAATCTCTGTATGCCATAATTCCACCCAAAACATTATGTACTTTCTCAAAGCCCTGCGCAATCAAGAAATGTTTTGCGCGGTCACTTCTTGCCCCACTTCGGCAGTGAATATAAATATCTTCCGATTTCCATGCTTCAAGTTCCTCCAAGGAGTCTGGCAAGTCACCAAGTGGAATTAATTTAGCGCCCAAATTATCGTCTTCGTATTCATCTTCGTTCCGAACATCCAAAAAATGGAAAGGCTGTCCGCTCTCGATTAATTCCTTCAATTGTTCTACGGTAATATCAAAATGTTGCTCCATTGTACTTATAGGAAGATTTAGCGTGATAAAACTATTTTTTTAGTAAATGTATTTGATTGTGTCTTTATTTTCAAAAAGTATATTCCATTTGGTATGTTTTCTAATGAAATAGGCGAATGCACATCCTTGATAGAGAATACCAATCGCCCAGAAATATCTACCAAAGATAGCGATTCTAACTCTTTTTGGGGAAAGTCAAAATAAAGCAAATCTGACGTTGGATTCGGGAAAACGTGGAAAATACTATTTGGTTCAAGCCCAGTAATTAAACCATCAGAGGGTTTATTGACCAATGTTTTATTACCCATCACAGGCCGAACAAGCAGGAAACCATTCAAGTTTGATTTTGTCCATTCACTCCCCGTATTTTGGTAAATTACAGACGTAAATAGTTTTGTATTTTTATCCAAACCCACAGGAACAGCCGTAGGTGAGATGCGTTGCCACCCTACAAAAAAAGTATCTTTCACGACTACACTTTCTGTTAAATCAAATTCAATAAATTGATTTTTTTGAAGCGGTTCAGATAAGCGAACGGCCTGTGAAGTCAGTAATTCTCCGGGAACACCTTTGTTTGCGCGGTGCACTTGAAGCACAATGGTTGAACCGATTAAATTAGTAAATGTGGGTGAAAATGCCACCTGAATGGCTGCAAGCGTATCTTGTGGCAAACCTACAAATTGGACAGCGACAGAGCCGAATTGTTTATCTGTATCAGCGCCTCCTTCTGCCGTACCGTCATCGTAAGCATAGTAATTTGTCAAATTGCTTTGCAAGATAATTCGGTCATTTTGTCTAAAAAGAGGACTAGCTAAAGAGGTCGTATCAAAAGTCTCAGGTGTTGCCAGTTCCAGTTCATACTGAATCGCTTGGAGTGACGACGGCAACTGAGTACCAGCTAAAGAAAGTTGAAAAGAGGTAACGCCATTTCCGACGACATTGACAGGCGTTGGTACTTGTATTTGTTTGTAGATTTTTGATTGAGAAGAATCACGAATTGTGAATTGATAGCGAAATGAGCTTTGAAATTCTCTGAGATTTCGTACTGAAAAAGTGAGAGAATCAGCGAGATACCGCGAAGGATTTGCCATTAATGTATTGAATGGTATGGCTTGATACCCCTTAAACAAAGACGTTTGTATCGAAGAGATGGTGATGTCTGGGAAAAATTTTCGTTGTGAATTGCGCTTCGTATCTAGGTAAATATAGTCGACACTCCACGTGTCAAAAGGCCCTGTTTGACGGCCAAAACTACGAAAACGAAGCTGAAAGTCAGCGTGAAAAAGAGATTCATCCACGAGAGAAAGAAGCACCAAAGAGAAGTCCAGCGGTTTATTTTCAGGCGCGCGCCAAATGGTTTTCCATTCATTTAACTTGGTGCGTACTTCCAGAATCAGACTATCTTCTTGGTCCGGTGCTTCTCCAGTTCCTTTGGCTTGATAGAAGAAACTCAAGACAAGGGAATCTTTGGGTGAAGTTTTTGATAAATCAATTGGGCGAGATGTAAGGGAATCTGTAGACCCAACCGAAGTTGAAAAGCCGGTTACATACGGAATACCTCGGGCATCACGACCGTCAAAGGTTGCTACATTAAAACTAGGTGCCTGTGCCGAACTTGGATAAACAGAAACTCCAGCATTTATCCATTTGGCTGGAGAAATACTGGAGTTTGTAGATACTGCAAAGTCATCAAAAAAAGGCAAAGAAAGCCGTTGTGCTAATCCTGATGTGGTAGAAAGAAATGATACAAAAAGCGTAATTCGAAAATAAAAAGTAGCAAACGGGGACATAATTTAGACCATTAAGGTAAATTGGACGGCGAGGTGGCTGGGTTTTCACTCACCCAAATATCTACAACGTCACCGGCTTTTATTTTAGTGCCAATTTCGGGTCTTTGTTGAACAACGGTTCCCTCTGTCGTACTTCCGCCTGCGTCATTTAATATAGAACCAATGCGTAAACTAGAGCCTTCAAGTACCAATTTTGCTTCTTCCAAAGACATACCAACCAAGTTTGGTGTTTCCAAAAGTTGGTTGCCTAATCCATCACCAACAACTAGGGTTAGTTTTGTACCTTTCGGGATTCTGTCGCCCAAACGAACTTCTCTTCCGTCTAATTCAACTTTTAAAACCGTATTTTTCTCGATAGCAGGAATCATTTTTAAACCACTCACGATAAAACCTGCCATTTGCAATTGGTTTGTAGCACTTGAACTTGATCTTCCAACAACATCAGGCATCGAAGCCAAAGGGGCATTTTCTGTGATTATCGTTAAATAAATTTTGCGACCCGACTTCACAATGGAGCCTTCTTTCGGATATTGGGCATGTACACTCAACGGCGCCTTATCTGGCAGATACGTTGAATCACTTACCTCATAATCTAGACCCATATTTTCCAATGTTTCAATCGCTTCCTGACTGGACATTCCGTTTAAGTTAGGAACTTCAATAGCTTCTCCGTGATTTGTTGACCAAGGCAGATAGACAAAAAAGAAAGTAAAAAAAATAATGAGACCAGAGGCAAGAATAATGCCTATATGGACAAAAATATCAGCGCGGGTTTGTGTGCTCAATTTGGGCATACGTACTAAATAGAATTAGGTAAGTTCAGTAATAATCGTATCAAAAAACGCTTTAAAGCTACTAAATCTTTTGTTCAAACGACAAACCCATGTAATGGATTTTTGAAAAAGTAAGTAACTCTTAGCTAGAAAGCCGTTTAGAAAGTATTTTCTGCATGTATTTGCCCAAAATATCAAACTCTAAATTCACCGTATCCCCTACCTGAACTGCGTGTAAATTGGTATGTTCCCATGTATAAGGAATGATCGCCACACTGAATTGATTTTCTTGTGAGTTCACGACCGTCAAGCTGATCCCATTTACACAGATAGAACCCTTTTCTACTGTAATATTCCCAAGCGACTCATCGTATTGGAATGTAAATAGCCAGCTTCCTTCCTTATTTTCTACAGAGATACAGACAGCCGTTTGATCCACATGACCTTGTACAATATGGCCATCAAAACGCCCATGAGCAGGCATACAGCGCTCCATATTTACTTTCGAGCCTACTTTCCATGTGCCAAGATTTGTCTTTTGGAGGGTTTCATCAATGGCAGTTACATCGTATTCTCCACCAATACCGTCTGCGGAAACTGCACAACGAACGACCGTCAGACAAACGCCGTTGTGCGAAACACTTTGATCCACTTTCAGTTCGTGCGTGATGGGACTTTGCAAGGTAAAAGTCACGTTTGTACCTTCTTTTTGTATGGCCGTCACGGTGGCCAAAGTTTCAATAATTCCTGTAAACATAAAGTTGTGTTGTGTTAATACATGAACCGTTTCTTTGTTGGCGATGTGCATTGTACCTATAAAATACGTTGTTGGTCACAAAGTAGCGCAAAGATAGCGGTAATGTAGCTATAAATTTAGTAGATTCGCAAAATCAACAAACTGTCTTGTGCTATGTTTAAAAATAAATTGCTTTTGGCTGTATTGGGTATTTCGATTGTAGGGATTATGTTTTATTCACTCGATACAGAAAAGGATTATACGTCTATTGCGGTAGCAGAACGTGCTGATTACAAAGAAAATATGCTGACCATGGAAGATTCTCCGATCAAGGATGTACGTCAATTTACAGACTTTTCGTACTTTCCGGCAGACCCCAAATGGGTAATTCAGGCGGATTTTGTGGCAACAACTACCAACAAGACGTTTCAGTTTATCATGACCGATAGTTCCTCCACGACGTTACCTAAACTCGGGGAAGCGACTTTCAAATGGAATGGCGAAAAAGTAACTGTCCATATTTTTGACGAAGAAAAGACGTTCTTACTTCCGTTTCGGGATGCCACCAATGGGCAAACGACCTACGGCGGTGGACGTTATATCAATATTCCGAAAGAAAATCTCTCAGGAAGTACGTTGACGATTGATTTCAATACAGCACATAATTTTTATTGTGCGTACAATGAGAAATACGTTTGCCCTATTCCACCTGTTGAAAACACCTTGAAATTAGCTGTAGAAGCGGGAGAAAAAACGTTTAAAGACCAATAATTTGATAAATCATATTTAAACCGTTGCGGTGCATCGCGGCAATGTTGATGTATCGCAACGATTTTTTATAAAATAGGACGACGTCGTAGCGCCGCGATTTATCGCGGCGAAGTATTTTCAAATCGACACGGCGAAGTATTTTCAAATCGACACGGCGAAGTATTTTCAAATCGCGACGTATTGAAAAAAACGACGATGTTGCCCGACGACGTCATAGCGTCGCGATTTATCGCGGCGATGCATTGAAAGAATACGCGATGAATTAAAGAATAATGCAAAGGTATGCCCAACGACATACGGGCATATGCCATTTGCCCCACATCATTTTATTTGTACCCAACGGATTGAAATGCATGGTGATAAATCAAATTTCACGGAACCAAATTTCATGGCGATTTTCGATATTCAACACAAAGAATCAAATTTCACCGCGATATATCAAATATACACCGCGATGAATCGCGGTGCTACGGGTTCAACAAATACACAACGCGATGCATTGAAATATTTGGTGACGAATCAAAAAACAGGACAAATCAAATCCCCCAAAACACCATACAGACGAATCGAATACGCACCAAACCCAGTGAATCAAATACCACCCCGATGTTTCCATATTCACCGCGATGAA
>CAYNRA010000031.1:0-30142 GCA_964399465.1 uncultured Cytophagales bacterium | reverse complement strand
GTACTGCGACACTTATTTTGGCTTTTTTACCCCTTACTTTTCTTCCAGAATCATCGGGTGACTTCATCCGAAGTTTGCCTATGGCGGTCATCATGACCGTTTTAGCTTCTTTATTTGTATCTATCACGATTGTGCCTTTTTTATCGAGTCTCATCATGCCGAAACAGGAGAGAGAGGAAGGAAATATCGTATTACAATACATGCACAAGGGCATCGAAGGGTCGTACCGGAAAGTCTTGCAATGGTCTTTGGCGAATCCTTGGCGTACGTTGGGCATTGCTTTGGTTCTATTCGTCGGGAGCTTGGCACTCATTCCGGTGGTAGGAATTAGTGTATTTCCTAAATCTGAAAAACCACAATTCTTGATTAACATAGAAACACCGATTGGGTCAAATCTTGCTACCACAAACGAAGCAGCTTTTTTTGTAGAGAAAGAATTAGCACGTCATGCTATCGTCCGAAATTATGCAACGAATGTCGGGAAAGGAAATCCGAGAATCTACTATAACGTCATTCCGCCAGGGGGGAGTTTAAGTAATTTCGCTCAATTATTCGTTCAATTGCAAGAAAAGACAGAAGTACCCGCCCGTACGGCTTTCATAGATACACTTCGCCGGCAGTTTTCTACGTATGCCGGTGCAAAAATTAAGGTAATTGAATTTGAACAAGGTCCGCCCGTAGAAGCGCCGTTAGGGACGCGTATTTTTGGAAATAACCTCGATAGTTTACGTCAAATTGCGCTTCGTGTGGAGAAAGCGTACAAAGAAACGCCAGGGACAATCTATGTTTCCAACCCAATGGCAGCGGTAAATACGGATTTTCGGGTACAAATAGACAGAGACAAAGCGGGTTTGCTAGGTGTGCCAATCGTAGAAATTGACCGAATGGTTCGTTTGGGAATTTCTGGATTGGACATGGGTCAATTTAAGGACGAAGCGAACGAAGATATTCCAATTCGGGTAGGCATTGATTTGGCTCAAAAACCGACATTAAAGACCTTTGACCATCTCTATGTGACGAGCCAAACGACAGGCGCACAAATTCCGCTTGCCCAGTTGGTCACGGTAGAATTTGAAACCTCCCCCAATAAGATTAATCATTTTGACCAAGAGCGCTACACGACGGTAAGTTCGTTCATTGCCAATGGATTTCTCGCTCCAGCAGTTTATAGTGCATTTCAGGAAAAGCTTGCACAAATAAAGCTTCCGACGGGCTATTATTTTCAGGCAGCGGGAGAGCAGGAAAGGCAAAAGGAGACATTTGGCGGATTAGGAAAAATTATCCTTATCACACTTTTTGGAATTTTGGCCGTGTTAATCCTTGAATTTAAGACATTTAAGAGTTCATTGATTGTCTTATCGGTGATTCCATTGGGGATGATTGGGGCAGTTGGTATCTTGTATTTGACCAATAACTCCCTGTCATTCACAGCGATTGTCGGCATCATTGCATTGGCTGGGATAGAAGTCAAAAACTCCATTTTGTTGGTGGACTTTACTAATTATCTCCGAAAAGAAGAAAAACTAAGCATAGATGAAGCCATTGAAAAAGCAGGGGAAACGCGTTTCATTCCGATTGTTTTGACTACCTTAACGGCTATTGGCGGATTAATTCCTTTGGTTTTGGAGCATTCACCTTTGTATTCTCCGCTTGCTTTGGTTATCATCGGCGGACTTATCTCGTCTCTTGTACTTACGCGTATTGTTACACCCGTTTTGTACAAATTACTCCCTCCCAAGGTGGAATAAAAGGAATTTTGCAAACCAAATACAGTAATCAAAAAAGGCTACCTATTCCCATAAGTAGCCTTTTTTGATAAAATAGAAAGTGCTTATTTCATACTAAAATTAGTACGTGCTAAGTTGCTCACACTTTTTGCTACGATGTCACCTGCTTCATTTTTTATCGTACAGGCGGCATGAATGAGTGTTTTTCCTTCCTTGATAATCTCCGAAGTTACCCAGACAAACTCCCCTTGTTTGGCAGGTCTCAAATAATCAACATTTAAGTTAATGGTTGCATAAAAAGCACCTTTGTCTAACGAGTAAACTGTCGCGCCGAGTACATCATCCATCATCGCGGCAGACACACCCCCGTGTAAAATCAGGGCAGGATTGGTAAATTCTGGCTTGACCTCAAATTTGAAAGTGAGACTTCCATACTCCACAGCCGTCAGCTCTCCGTCTAGCCATTTCGCCACAAGTGAAGGACTTCCCTCACCCATTCGCCCTCCGATGTGGGCACGCATAAAATCAAGAATTGGATTTGTCATTGTTCAATATATTGTGAATAATTTAACGAATAATTGCCTGATACGCAGCCGTATGCATCCGCTGACGAATACGTAACAAATTGATTTTATTGTTTTCTTCATCCGGATACACCCGATTAGAAAGAAAAATAAAGAGTAAATCTTCTTTTGGATCTGCCCAAACGACCGTTCCCGTAAAGCCCGTATGCCCGAACGTCAGTGGCGAAGCAAGCGGCGAAAAAGTAGCGCTGTTTTCCGCTGGATTCGGCTTATTCCACCCCAATCCTCGCCCACTTTTTGGAGAAACCGTCTGCGCAAAATACTGAACGGTTTCTTTCTTAAAGATACGTTCTGGGCCATAAACGCCTGACTGTAAGTGCATTTGGATTAACTTTGCTAAATCCCAGGCATGGCTAAATAAACCTGCATGGCCAGCTACTCCACCAAGCAAAGCCGCGTTGGGGTCGTGAACAGTTCCATGAATTGCCGCACCTCTGAAAACATAGTCGTTGGCAGTTGGCGCAATTTGCTCTTTCGGAAATACATTTGTAGGATTAAACAGGGTCGCCGTCATTCCCAACGGACGATAAATGGCATTTGTGACAAATACATCCAATGGTTGCTTCGTGATTCTCTCAACCAATTTTTGCAACATGATTAATCCCAAATCACTGTACAAATACGCATATTCCCCTCTTGCATCTTGGCGCTGATGAAGTTTCGATTCAATGATCCATTTCCAGACATCCGCCCCGATGGTTGGTTTAATAAAGAGTTGTTCTGTAACAGCTAGGCTATTTCCTTCGTTTGCAGCGAGATAATATTCATCTTGAAACGCATTGCCAACCTTTGTTTCACGCCAAAAAGGCACAAAAGCAACCAATCCAGCTTGGTGCCATAAAACATCTTGAACCGTCATTTTATCCTTATTTGTTCCCGCTAGTTCAGGTAAATAGGATTTAATCGGTTGGCGTAAATCGATTCTTCCTTGTTCATACAAAAGCATGACAGCCTGTAAAGTTGCTGCAACTTTGGTAATAGAGGCCAAGTCGTATAGACTTTCTCGAGTAATTTTGGAAGGGTCGCCGTAGCGATACGTCCCAAAGGATTTTTCATAAACAACTTTTCCACGCCGAGCTACCAACACCTGGCAACCAGGATAAGCTCCCTTTTGGATTCCTTCCAACGCAATGGTATCAATTTTTGCTAATTTTTGAGCGTCCATCCGAACAAAAAGCGGACTTTCCATTCCCAATCGACTAGCGGACCAAACCATTCCCTGCCCTAATTTCTGTGTTTTATGCGCCGTTACAGGTAATTTTCCAGCAGCATTTTGTCCACCAAAAATTACTTGCGCCACCGCTCGATGCGCTCCGGGGTCGTCTTCGTACCCACAAACCAATTGGCTACTTCGGGCAAATAATTTAAGTCCGTACGGATTTCCAAAAGCACAAACCACGACTTTCGTTCGTTTCTGGAGTTCCTCAATAAATTGAACCGTTGAGTACGTCACCCCAAAATTTCGTGCGGATAAATTATTCATATCGTGAACACTCACAAAAACGATCTCAAACTTACTTGCTTCCTCCAAAACCCACTGCCATTCACTTTCTTTACTTGGTTTGAAAGGAATAGAAAAATGCTTGACCTCAGCATAACGGCTCAATGTTTCCTGAAAATCACCACCTAACTCCCGACCTATCGCAACAGAAGCAAAACGCGTTGTATCTATGCGAGAAAAAGGCAATACGTTTCCTTCATTTTGAACAACCGTAACTGCTTGGTTGAATGCTTTTTCTTTGATTTGTTCAGCTAAAAGTGAATTTAAATCCGTTTGAAGGTCTTTTTCCGACAGAGGAGCAAAGCGATGTGCACCAGCCCAATATTTTGCGCGAAGAATCTTGTGTACTTTTTTGTTTAACTCTTCTTCTTTCACCTCTTGCGATTTTACTGCGTCCAGAACAGCTGCGTATGCAACGGGCAATTGCGCCGTTTGTAGCAACAAATCATTTCCGGCTTTCAGTGCCGCGACCTCTGCTTGGCCTGTTGGATAAAATTTGGTAAGCCCACGCATATTGAGCGCATCTGTGATAATGAGACGGTCGAAACCCAGTTCTTTTTGAAGAATATCTTGTACAATTCGTTTTGATACTGTTGCGGGCGTATTCATGGCTGCGTCTAGACTAGGCACAAAAAGATGTCCTACCATTACGCTGGCAACACTGTCTTGAATTAATTTTTGAAAAGGGTAAAATTCGTCTGACCGAAGGCGGCTTTCAGAATGACGAATGAGCGGCAAAGCCAAATGAGAATCACTGTCTGCGTCTCCGTGTCCTGGAAAATGTTTGGCAGAACCCATGACTTTCATGCGACGCAAACCCCGATTATACGCAACAGCTAATGCGGCAACCCGCTCTTTATCTTCACCAAAAGAACGAAAGTTAATGACCGGATTTTCTGGATTTGTGTTGATGTCGGCGACGGGAGAAAAATTAATATGTACGCCTATTCGTCGGCAATGTTGCCCGATGATGGCGCCAATTTCTTCTATAATTCGTGGATTTTGAATAGCGCCAAGCGTAATACTTTTCGGAAAAGAGAATGTACTATCTAAGCGCATCCCAAGTCCCCATTCTGCATCCATGCCAATTAATAACGGAATTTTGGAAGCTGCTTGGTACCTGTTTGTTAGCCGTACTTGTTGGCGTGCATTGCCTTGAAAAAAGATAATTCCGCCCAAATGATATTTACGAATTTGTTCTTCTATGAGTCGATACGTAGATTCCGTGCGGTTTGAATAGGTCGAAATCATAAACAATTGACCTACTTTTTGTTCTGTCGTGAGGGTAGCTAACACACTATCTGCCCACGCATTTTGCGCTCGAACGAACTCCTTTTGTGCCGGTGTGATGGCTTGCAAAGAAGTAGAATCTGAGAAAGAGGAATGCCAATCGTTGGCAGGTTTTGTAACTTCTACTGTTTCTATGGCAAACTCCAAGAAGAAGTGAAAAAGAAGGTGTTGGACTAGTATCTTAATGGAGAAAATCATCTGTATCTAATCTTGCGAATCAATGTTTCTGGGAATTTGAAAAATGGGTAGTTGCCAAATTTACACATAAACGCTTTGCCGAGTGATATAAAGGAATGAATTAATGTAATTTTTTATCTTATTCCTGTCTTTTATACTTCAAATATTTCGAGCTATTTTTACAAATGAAATCTACACAAATAATTGAAAATCAATACATTATATTGTAAAATTATAAACTAAATCTATTGGATTAACAATTTATTAATGTTATTCAGCCGCTGTATTCTACTAAATTTGTTCCAAAACGGCATGCACCTTTTTCCCTTAAACCAACAACGTTTACTCTTCTTTTCAGTGATTGCTGCATTTGCAACAAGTTGTTTACCACAAGTACCTGTGTCACGGATACAGCCAACGCTTGTGACAGAACGCGTTGCTTTTGATTCAGATGACCCTGCCATTTGGATTCACCCGACACAACCAAGCCAGAGCCTTGTTTTAGGAACAGACAAAGGAAACGAAGAAGGAATAGGCGGGATTTATGCGTTTTCATTGACCGGTAAAATAGATACATCTAAAACGATTCAAAACGTTCAACGCCCCAACAACATAGATGTTGGGTATAGTTTACCAATTGGGTCAGACTCAACCCTTGATTTTGCAGTATTCACGGAGCGAAATGTGCAAAAAATGCGTATTATTCATGTTCCTTCTATGCAGTTCCTAGATGGTGGTGGGATAAACGTTTTTGAAGGAGAAACGGAACGAGACCCAATGGGAATTTGTGTATATCAAGAGCCTATTTCACGACGAACATTTGTCTTTGTCGGA
Source organism: uncultured Cytophagales bacterium (assembly GCA_964399465.1). Classification (GTDB taxonomy): domain Bacteria; phylum Bacteroidota; class Bacteroidia; order Cytophagales; family Spirosomataceae; genus CAYNRA01. The sequence continues at coordinate 24,029 of CAYNRA010000031.1, read as the reverse complement.
AGAAAAAATGGCCCTAACGACCAATACATCTGGCAATATGAACTTTTATATTCTCAACAAAAAAAGCAAATTACTGCGCACGTCGTCCGGAAATTAGGTCAATTTAGTGGCAAAAAAGAAATTGAATCATTGGTTGCAGACCAAGAAAACGGATATCTGTATTACTCTGATGAGACAGTGGGGGTTCGTAAGTATCTTGCACATCCAGACAGCTCTACCAAGGAATTAGCTTTGTTCGCAACACGGCACGTCAAGCGCGACCACGAAGGTCTTTCCATTTACAAGACCGGAGCTACAACTGGCTATATCTTACTTTCAGACCAACAAGCCAATGAATTTCATGTTTTTCCGAGAGAAGGAACTGCTTCTAACAAACACGCCCATCCGTTACTCAAACGCATAAAAACAGCTACACTTGAAAGCGACGGCAGCGATGTAACCTCCCTCTACTTGAACGAACAGTTTCCGAGAGGTTTATTTGTCGCCATGAGTACTGATGGAACATTTCATTTCTACAATTGGACGGATATAGCTGGAGAAGAATTGAAATAAATCCTTTCAAAATCTATCACGTATGGTCTTTCTATCTTTATTTTCGAGATAGCAAAGACCTTTTTTTCTATAACTTACGAGTTACAATCAAGTCTTACACAACGAATTTTGCATGTAGTGTATCTTTACACATGAAATTTCGTGGAGATACTTTTCTCTCCAAGCGTTTGAACATAATCAAAAAAATAGATAAATACATGCTTGAAACCGATAGATTAATCCTGAAACCTTTGACTTACAGCCAATTGCTAAAATACGTTGCCTGTGATAATTCGTTGGAAGTAGAATTAAAACTAAACGAAAATCCAAGAAACATTTCACCCGAATTAAAAGAAGCACTTGAACAAACCATTTTACCAAACGTCTCGGATACATCAAAAAATTATTTGTATTCTACCCTTTGGACGGGTATTTCCAAAGAACACAAACAAATGATTGGAGATATATGCCTCCTCGGAGAACCCAATGAAGCGGGTGAAATAGAAATTGGTTATGGTACATACCCCGCATTTCAGGGAAGAGGATTTATGACCGAGATGGTGAGCGGAATAATCTCTTGGGCACGTACACAACCTCATGTATCGGGTATTCTTGCGTCAACAGATAAAATGAACATCGCTTCTATGCGAGTACTAACGAAAAATAACTTTGTATGTACGAAAGAAACAGAAACAGAAGCCTATTGGCAGCTGAAATGGAAATACTAAGTTATTTAAAATCATACTTTAAACATTCATCATTTTTCCTATAAATAAAAAAATACCCTCCTTTTAAGAGGGCATTTTTTGTATAAAAACAAGCGAATTTTTATTTTCCGAACAAGTCATATTTTACACCAAAACCGATGCGCGCATTGTAAAACTCCTCTTGGAATGTCCGCTCCCTGATACCTTGATAGTATCTCAAGGGCTGATTTGTCAGGTTATTTGCTTCCAAATACACGCGTAAATTTTTAGAGAAAGCATACGATGCGTTTACGTCTAAAAATGTCTGTCTGTCGTAATATACATCGTTGAATTGGCTACTTCCAATCACGTCCACGTAATCACTTGCATAATTGAGTGAAGCACGCACAACCAACTTTTTATTTTCATACGATAAGGAGGCATTCAGCATGTGCTTGGCAGTTCCGGGGAGAGCAATGGTTTCGTTTTCTCTTCCTTCAATACCCGTTGTGGTAGATTGTGTAAACGTATAATTTGTGTAAATACCCAATCCCTTGAGTACGCCAGGTAAGAAATCTAATTGGCGTTGTAGAGCAATTTCCAAACCGGAAACACGTGCAGTTCCGCCGTTTTCTGGTCGAGTAGAACTAACCAACTGCCCAAATCTTGGATCGTTCACATTTAATGCTGTCTGCGTATAGATAAAGTTCTTAATGTCCTTGTAAAATCCACCGAACGAAACCAAACCAACTGAAGCAAAATAGTTTTCATACATCACATCGAAATTGGACGAAGTAGTTGCCTCTAAATTAGGATTACCTTGTTCTAATGTCTGATTATCAGGACTATACGCAGCAAATGGAACCAATGAAAAATAACCAGGTCGAGCCAAAGTATTTGTCCAAGCTGCTTTCAGGATAGCACTTTCTGTGAATTGGTAACGTGCATGTGCACCGGGCAATAAATTAGTATATTGCTTTGAAAAAACCGGCGTTTGCGTGGCTACTTCTTCGTCTTCATCAAAAGTATATCCTTGATAATCCACAGAAGTACTTTCTAAACGGAGACCGACAGAACCCGTTAATTTGTCTGATACACGAAGGTCTGTCATCACATAACCGGCAAAAATTTGCTCCTTTGCGTTGTAATTAGACGTAATATATTCTCCAATAGCATCTTCTTTTTCAAAGAGTGAGGCATTACCTAAATCCAAGCCACCAAGGTAGCTATTTGTTACAAATACACCCGGTACATATTGGGGTCCGTTAAGAAAAACGCGCTCATTTTGTACCGAAGTAGGTAACGCACCTAGTTTATTTCCGGCAGCAGTTAACCCATTAATGGATTCATATATATCGTATGAATTGGTTCTAATTTTATCCTTGTAGCGATAACGGCCACCGAATTTTAGTTTATTTTTATTGGCAGAAAAAGGGAGTTCAAAATCAATTCGGCCGTTGTAATCTGTTTCGTTCGTATTGTTATTTGACTCGTAAATTTCGTTTAATCCGAGTCCAAGTGCTGCATTTTGATCTACAAGTGTCACAAGGTATTTAGCTGGGTCTTGCGTATTCACAACCACTTGTGCGTTGGAACGGTGCGTGATGTAACGCTCGTTTGGTCTGTCTTCTAGGGCTTTGGCGTATGTTCCGCTCCAAGTCATTTTTAAAGCACCAAATAAGTCTTCTCCAGCAAGTGTAACATTGGCTACCCGTTGATCTTCCAAACGCGTATTTTGGTTTCTATCATTATCGATACCCCCTTTTGTTTGAATGGCAACGCGCCCTCTAAGTTCAAGAATGTTTTCAGCAAGTTCTTTGAAACTTCCTGATACAACGGGTGTATTCAGTCTATCTACACGAAAACGGTATCTATTTTCTCTATCATCACGCCAATTGTACATGGCGTTCAAGAAAATGGTATGTCCTTTGGCAATTTTATAATCTGTTGCTAATGAGGCACTTCTTCTCACGCGTTGTACATCGTATTTTCTTAAATCAAAACCACTCAAAACAACTGGATAAGCAGGGTTAGCGGTTTCTACCCAAACACCTTCAAAATTATCTGAACCAAAAATGTGATTATTGTAAGATGAAGACAATACAACTCCCAATTTTTTATCCAAAAACCGGTTTCCTAGCACCAATGAAAAATTACTCATTGGTTTATCTGACAGTAAATTAATACCTGACCCAATAGTGCTTGATACACGTAAACCATCAGATGCAGAACGCGTTACTAAATTGACTGAGCCACCAATGGCATCTGCATCCATGTTGGGTAAAACAGCTTTATTTACTTCAACTGTCTGAATCATATCCGCTGGAATCAAGTCCATCTGCACATTTCGGTTATCTCCTTCAGCAGACGGAATACGCTCTCCGTTTAATGTAACTGAATTTAAACCAGCTGATAACCCTCGAATAATGATATTTCTTGCCTCTCCTTGGTCATTTTGCATGGTGATACCCGGAATCCGTTTCATGGCATCACCAATATTTGAATCAGGGAAACGACCAATTTGGTCAGCCGCTACAACATTCGTAATATTGGCATTGGTTCTTTGCTGGTTCAAGGCTTTGGCTTGTCCTTTTAATCTATCTCCCAAAACGATGATTTCATTTCCCAAAATACTCGCTTCTTCCAACTGTATTGTGATTTCATTAGTCGATGAACTCACGTCTATCGTTTGGCTTTTTGCCTGATAGCCAATATAACTTACAGTTATAGTCGTCTTGCCATTTGATAGACCTTGAAAAACGAACCGACCTGTTTGGTCAGAAATCGTCATACGTGTTTGGCTTCCTTCCAACTTTATGGTTGCTCCTGGCATAGCCAAACCCAATTCATCAATCACTTTTCCCTGTAAACGAGCTGACTGAGCATACGATGTACTCGTATGTAGCACGAATAAATGAATGAACAGTAGTGTAAAATAACGTAGCATAGTTTGCTTTTTTGGTTTAAAAGTCAAAACTACTGTCACCCGTTTACCTCAAAGTAACTACACTATTACCAAATCTTTATGTACGGTATTCATATGTTTTCGTTCAATCAAAAAAGGCTGTCTCATTACTGAAACAGCCTTTTCACTTAATTACGAGTAAATATTATAGATTGAAATTCAAACGACCGAATACATAGCGACCGTTGAAACCGAACTGTTGTACTCTTCTTGAATACACAAAACGACCCAAACTAAAGTTGTTTGCATGTGTGTGAATATCCTGATACACATCAAAGATATTATTCGCACCCAAAGAAAGGTTGATACCTTTCGCAATATCATAATTCACCGTTACATCCGTAGTTGTTTTTGGCGTGAATGTTTGGTCAAGTGCTTCTCTTTGTCCAGTTAAAGCATTCACAGGGAATGTTTCCGGACGGCTTAAATTTGTGTTAGGATCTAGATAAACCACTTGTCCGAAGCGTACCGCACGTACCATGAACGCCAACTTACCCACTTTGTAGTTTGCCATGAAACTCACTTTATTTTGTGGGTTTGCCACTTCAATACGGCTTTGGTCTTCTCTATTGAAGTAATTTCCAGCCTGACCCGTTTCTCGTAAAATGGCAGATGCTTTGATAATTGGGTTGCCATTTGCATCTTTCTTCACTTCGTTTTGGATGAAAGCACCTGCAAGTGTTAAACGTAATGACTGTCCTTTCGCAAAACGAGTATTGTAGTTAATCACGGGCTCAATACCTCTTGAACGCGTATCCACTGCATTGGTAAAGAAGTTTGCCGTAGTAGCATTGGCTGCTTGTAATTGCGCGCGAATGGCTGCATTTCCACCGTCTGAGAAATTATTTGTCAAGACAATGCGGTCATCAATATCAATTTGGTACGCATCAACCGTAAAGTCTAACTTACCACCCAGCTGAATTGTCGCCCCGATTGTATAACTTTCCGATGTTTCTTGTTTCAATTGCGGAATACCTAAGATACGTGCTGGTTCGCTGTCATTGGTAAATGTACCACTTTCAACAGGTACCGTTTGTCCTCCTTGTGACACAAACAATGTATTGGTTTTCGCATAAAAACGCTGTTGCATCGAAGGCGCACGGAAACCTGTACTAGTTGATGCACGCAAGGCAACACCTTTAGCAACTTTGTAACGACCTGCTAGTTTATAGTTCAACGTACTTCCAAAATCTGAGTAATTTTCGAAGCGCAAAGCACCTGTAACAAGCAAAGATTCGGATAATTCTTGTTCTAGATCCACGTAAGCTGCGACACTGGTTCTAGAGTTGGTTGCCGCGTTTGAAGGTAGGAAACCAGCAAATACTTGCGCACCCGCCGGCACACCAGCAGATGTATTGTAATTTCTCCAAGAAGCTTCTTCTCCAGCACGAATACCGAATTGGTCTAAACGTTGCTCTGCACCCATCGCAACGTTTAATCCACGTAAAACTTCGTATTTTCTATTGAAATCCAAGTTGACTGTATTCTGTAAAAAGCTCAACCCACCTGCATCAAAAGCCGTTTGGAAACCAGAAGAAGCCAATGCTTGCGTGTAGTTTACAGAATTTGTAATATCGAAATCAAATACGTTTTGTCCAAACGTATTACTCAAATCCATGTTCCATTCACCTAATTTTGTTCTAAAACCTGCTGAGAACGAAATGTCTGTTACATCCGAGTTAATCTCGGGCAAGAATCCGTTGGGATATACTTGGAATACATTGGCACGAACCGCAGCAGGAATGGCATTTGGATAACGATAGAAACCCGCTGCATTTCCTTTTTTATTGTTAAAACCACCAAACGCATATAACGTACCTTTCTCTCCAATACCGAACTCCGCATTCAAGACAATACCGCCTCCTTTCACTTCTGAGTTACCGATACGCATATCAAAATCGTCCCGCGTTAAACCACGTTCCGCCAAAATCTGATTGTCAATCACTTGGCCACCTACAGCCGGAAAAATCTGTCCTGTGTAAGTTCCTGTACGGTTTGTTTGTCCACGGCTCACATATTCACCAGTCACATTGACAAATCCTCTATCCCCTACTTTGATTCCGTAGTTCAAGCCCAATTGCGCTGTTCCTCCGTCAATTACATTGACACGGCTATTTTGTTGATTGTTGATAATCCAGTTTTTATCGTATGCTGTTATGTGTGAACCGTACGAAACATTGCCGCTTAAGCCTTCTTTTTTCTTCAAAACGATATTAATCACACCGGCAATGGCGTCTGAACCATATTGCGCAGCTGCACCGTCACGAAGGATTTCAATTTTTTCTACTGCCGTAGCCGGAATAGCGTTCATATCTGTACCGACGGTTCCACGGTTTACCGTACCGTTTACATTGACCAAAGCAGATTGATGGCGGCGTTTACCGTTCACCAATACCAATACTTGGTCTGGTCCTAAACCACGCAATTGAGCAGGGTCAACGTGGTCTGTACCATCTGAAATAGCTTGACGTGCCGACTGAAACGAAGGAGCGATGAATGTCAAAATCTGATTGATATCCACTTGTCCAATTGTATTTGTTACTTGCGCCAAAGGAATAATATCCACAGGAACAGGCGTATCTACTTTCGTACGACCACTAGTTCTTGTTCCCGTAACCACGATTTCGTCTAGGGTCGAAAGGCTTTCTTCCAAAACAACATTGACGGTTGGGCCTGTTACTTTTACTTCTTTGGTAGCAAAACCTACGAAACTAATCACCAAAACGTCACCGACATTGGCGTTAATTTTGAACATCCCGTTTACATCTGTGGTCGTTCCACGCGTTGTTTTTTTAATGGCAATTCCTACACCTGGAAGTGCCTCCCCTTTGGCATCTGTAATTTTACCGGTGATAGCCTCTTCGGCTTGTATCCATTGTGAACTACCTTTGGCTAGTTCAGCTGCTTGGGTTGCAGTAGGTGTAGCCATCGCTAAAAGCACCAAAGCAACACTTATCTTGCTAGCTTTTCCTTTTGTTTGTTGAAATAATTGTTTTTTCATCGTTTTGATTTTAGGTAAAAAATTTACTCAATTTTACTTTTGACAATAAACTACATCTGTAAACATCAAAAAAAATTGAATTGTTCAAATAACAATGTACGTCTTATTTTATCTTCTTTTCAATTTGAACAAATAATTTTTAGTATTCTCTTTGCAATGCACTTATATATAAATAAAAAGTCCAATCCGGTTTACTACCGGATTGGACTTTAGAGATGATTGATCCTAACCTATAAAATTACGGTTCTATTGCCGTTGATAAACACTCGATCATTGAAAACTAGCTTTAGTGCGTTTGTAAGTACCATCTTTTCTACATCTTTCCCTTCTCTAGACATATCTGCAGCTGTGTAGCGGTGACTCACATGTTTAATATCTTGTGCGATAATCGGCCCTTCATCCAAATCATTATTCACGAAATGGGCGGTTGCTCCAATGATTTTCACACCTCTATCGTATGCTTGTTTGTACGGGTTTGCCCCAATAAAAGCAGGTAAAAAAGAGTGATGGATATTGATAATCTGGTTTGGATAATGTGCCACAAAACCGGGAGTCAAGACCCGCATATACTTTGCCAATACCAAATAAGCTGGTTTATAGATCGATAATGTTCGTAAAATAGCCTCCTCGTGTTCCTCTCTCGTTTTGTCCTCGTGGGCGATATAATGAAAAGGTACACCAAATTTACTCACATACGGCTGCAATACATTGTAATTGCTAATAACCGCCAAAACATTGGCATTCAGTTCATCAAAGTGGTAACGTGTCAATAAATCAGATAAACAATGATGCTCTTTCGTTGCTAGAATAACAATGTCTTTTTTCTTTTTCGGGTTAATTCGAAACGTAATTGACTCGTCTGGAATGCGCTGCCGGAGGGCTTTTAAAAGCGAGTTGGAATCTAGATTTTCATCTGATTCCAACTCTGTACGCATAAAAAATTGACCTGATGGACTGACGTATTCGTCTTGCCGAATGATATTACATGCTTGCTCAAAGAGAACACTAGTCACCTGAAAAATCAATCCTTTGGCATCGGGGCCATCCATCAATAGCACATGCTTTGTCATGTTTTCTTGCTTATTTTTTTCTAAAAAATACCGTGATTGCTACGCCTTCAAATCCAAAATGTTCGCGAATTTGGTTTTGTAAGAAACGCTCATACGCATCTTTTATGTACTGTGGCAAATTACAGAAGAATACGAAAGTCGGCGATGGCGTCGGTAATTGAATGATATACTTGATCTTGATATGCTTTCCTTTGATTGCCGGTGGCGGTGTCTTTGCAATAATCGGAAGCATGACTTCATTGATTTTAGACGTAGGGATTTGCTTCGTCCGGCTTTCATAGACCTCCATTGCTTTTTCGATTACTTGGAAAATACGTTGTTTTTCCAAGGCAGAGGCAAAAATCACAGGCATGTAATTCATCGGAGCCAATTTATCCATGTATTCTTTTCTGAACACATCCGACGTTTTGGAGTCTTTTTCAATCAAATCCCATTTATTCACCATCAAAACAATGCCTTTTTTGGCATTGTGGGCGTGGGCGATAATATGCACGTCTTGGGCTTCTAGTCCGCGCTCTGCATCAATCAAAATCACGCAGACATCTGCACTATCTAATGCTTTTAGGGAGCGTAAAACGGAGTAAAACTCGATACTTTCTTGTACTTTGGCTTTCTTCCGAATCCCTGCTGTGTCTGTTAGAATAAAGTCTTTCCCATACAATTTGTAACGCGTATCAATAGAATCCCGTGTTGTACCTGCAATATTGGTTACGATACTTCTATCTGTTCCTAAAAGTGCATTCAAGAAAGATGATTTTCCTACATTCGGGCGACCCAAAATAGCAATTCTTGGTACTCCCTCGTTAGGGTCTTCGATACCTTCGTCATCAAAATGTTTGATAACCTCATCCAATAAATCACCCGTTCCAGAACCATCTACAGCTGAAACCGGAAAAACATCTGCTGCCAAGCCCAACGCATAAAACTCAGGTGCAACCAAGGATTGGCGCTCGAACGTTTCAGCTTTATTAGCAACGATGAATAGGGGCTTTTGTGAACGACGGAGAACATTGGCAAAATCCTTGTCCAAATCAGTCAATCCGGTCATGGTATCTACTACAAACAAAATGACGGTTGCTTCTTCGAGTGCCAATTCTACTTGTTCGCGAATTGCCTCTTCAAACGTATCTTCCGAGCCGACGACATACCCACCGGTATCAATGACGGTAAAAAATTTCTCTGTCCAGACAGAATATCCGTAATGACGGTCACGCGTTACGCCTGCCATGTTATCTGTAATGGCTACGCGTTCTTCGATTAATCTATTAAAAAGGGTAGATTTACCCACGTTAGGTCGCCCTACAATTGCTACTATATTTGCCATATCTCCTCAAATGCGAGTGCGGTTTCTTGCCCGCCTCTGTTCTAAATAAAACGTACTAAAAAGGTCGCAAAATTACTAAAAATAATTGATAATCAGCGTATAAAGTAAGAAAGAAGCTTCTTTTATTTGCGTCCTTTCCTAGAAAGTAAAGTCTATGAAAAAATTTCTTGATACGAAATCAGTAAAATGGCGATAACCGCTAGCACCAAACCAGCTTGATTGACACGGCGAATCTTTTCCTTAAAAAATCCAATCCCGACTAACGCTGCTACTAAAATTACCCCAATATTGTACAAAGGATATACCAAAGCGCCACTATTCCCGAAGGCACGAAGCGCCAACAACAACCAATAAAAGGACAAGAAATTAGGAATACCCAATGCAATTCCTGCTGCTATATTCTTTGGGGCTATTTTCTCTTTACCAACGAATACATCACGTACAAGAAGGATAACTCCAGCTGCAATCGCCCCGACAAGCATCACCAAAGTAACCGGTATTGTCTCTTCCGGATTTGGGATATACTGAATATTCATGTAATTAATAACCGTGTTGGTCATACCGTACATAACGAAAACAGCGATGATCAACCACCAAGCATTATTTTTTTGTGTACTTGTTTCGTTTGTTTTTTCCTCGGGTTTGAATGTACTCAAAACAACAGCCACCAAAGCCAACCCAAGCCCTGCATAATTCCATACATCAAAAGCTCTTCCTGAATTTTGAAAGACCCACAAACTAAACAAAACAGGAATGACCAAAGATACATTATTAGCAAGTGATGTTAAGGTCAAACCCATGCGTTGGGTAGCCAATCCAGAAAGTACAAACGTGACAATAAAGGCAATGCCTAGACTCAGCGCAATCCATGTCCAAGTTTGGGTTAAATCCAACGAAAAAACTTGTCCTTCTGGCATCAAAATAAGTCCCGTTGCTACACAAAAAGGATAATTAAACACAATGGCTTGCCTTGTCTGAATACCAAAATGAGGGTGTAACCGGAAATTGACGAGTAGCAGTACAGAAGCTAAAATGCTGAGTAATAAATAAATCATGAAGGGATATGCTTAACGAAATCACAAAGGTACGCGCTTTCCCTAAATTCCACCAACCTAAATTTTACCGTTTCCCTTTTCGTAAGCCGCGCCAAAATTCAATAAATTAGCAAGAAACTTCTGATTTTTCCTTATTTTTGGCACAATCACTTATTCACATATCCATCGTTCCGATGAAAGAATACATCCAACAACATCAACAACGTTTTTTAAACGAACTTTTCGATTTTCTACGCATCCCTTCGGTTTCTGCCAATCCAGCGCACCAAGCAGACATGCTCACAGCCGCTGAATTTGTTCAACAGCGCTTGCTTGAGGCCGGAATGGACAAAGTAGAAATCTGCCCTACCGCAGGTCATCCCATTGTTTTTGCTGAAAAAATCGTGGACGCTGCACTTCCTACCATTCTCGTTTATGGACATTACGATGTGCAACCCGCTGATCCCCTCGAACTTTGGGAAACGCCCCCTTTTGAACCAACTATCCGCGTAACCCCCGTACATCCAGACGGGGCTATTTTTGCAAGAGGTGCTTGCGACGACAAAGGACAAATCTATATGCACGTCAAGGCGATCGAAACCATGATTGCCAACAATGCTCTCACCTGCAATGTAAAAGTAATGTTTGAAGGCGAGGAAGAAGTAGGTTCCGAACACTTGGCTACGTTCGTCAAAGAAAACAAAGAAAAACTTGCCGCCGACATTATCCTTATTTCAGATACGTCCATTATTGCTAACGATATTCCTTCTGTTGAAACCGGACTGCGCGGCCTTGCCTATATGGAAGTAGAAGTAACAGGACCAAACCGTGACCTCCACTCGGGCGTGTATGGTGGCGCCGTTGCAAATCCCATCAACGTTCTGACTCAAATGATTGCGTCTCTGCACGATGAAAAAGGGAAAATCACGGTCAAAGGATTTTATGATAAAGTCGTCGAACTATCCGTCGAAGAACGTGATGCACTTGAAGCCGCACCTTTTGACCAAAACGTTTATCAACAAGATTTGAATATTGCCGCAGTTTCAGGGGAGGAAGGATACACTACCCGTGAACGCGCTTCGATTCGTCCGACACTTGACGTCAACGGTATTTGGGGCGGCTACATAGGCGAAGGCTCCAAAACGGTGCTTCCTTCGAAGGCATTTGCGAAAATATCTATGCGTTTGGTTCCCGACCAAGATTGGGAAGAAATCTCGGACTTGTTCACGGCTCATTTCACAGCCATTGCTCCACCAACAGTCCAAGTAAAAGTAAACAGACATCACGGCGGACAACCTTACGTGACGCCCACTGATTCTATCGGATACCAAGCGGCGTTCCGTGCGATGCAAGAGGCATTCGGAAAAACACCTGTTCCGACTCGTGGTGGAGGTAGTATTCCTATCGTCGCACTTTTTGAGCAAGAATTAGGGCTAAAATCCATTCTTTTCGGGTTTGGCCTTGACTCAGACGCTCTCCATTCGCCCAATGAACATTACGGTCTCTTCAATTTCTACAAAGGCATTGAAACCATTCCGTTGTTCTACAAATATTTCTACGAATTACATACAAATAAGCAGTAATAAAGACTTTAGGGCAAAATCCAAGTAAATTTTGCCCTCCTTTTTCTCTTTAGACCTTTTCTTTCCTAGCTCTTTCATTATGGCAACATCACCCATACAATTGGATGGCATCGCAACGGAAGCCACTTCGAATCACGATGATTTAGACAAAAAATCCATCCGTGCACTTTTAGAAGGTATCAATCAAGAAGACCAGACAGTTCCGTTTGCTGTGGCGCAATCCCTTCCACAAATAGAGGCATTGATAGACCAAATCGTTCCACGGATGAAAGCCGGTGGGCGGTTGTTTTACATTGGCGCAGGAACAAGCGGTCGCCTTGGTATTGTAGATGCCTCTGAATGTCCGCCTACGTATGGCGTTCCAGCCGGACTTGTGGTTGGTATCATTGCAGGGGGAGACAAGGCGATTCGAAGTGCGGTTGAAAATGCCGAAGACGACCCACAACAAGCTTGGATTGACCTTGAAGCATTCCAACCCACCGCACAAGATACACTTATCGGCATTGCTGCCTCAGGAAGAACGCCATATGTGGTTGGTGGATTACAAAAAGCGCGTAAAGAAGGACTATTGACAGGCTGCATTGTTTGTACCAAAGGCAGCCCTATTGCCGCTGAAGCTGAATATCCCATTGAAGTTGTCGTTGGGCCTGAGTTTGTGACAGGTAGCACCCGTATGAAGTCCGGCACGGCACAAAAATTAGTTCTCAACATGATTTCTACCACCGTCATGATTCAATTAGGACGTGTAAAAGGGAATAAAATGGTGGATATGCAGCTTTCCAACGAAAAACTTGTTGAACGCGGTATTCGTATGATTCAAGCGAGTATTCCAGTATCATACGAACAAGCAAAAGAACTTTTGATGACGCACGGAAGTGTACGCGCTGCTGTTGAGGCGTATGAGAGATACTAAAAAGTATATAAATGGAAAATGAATGGTTGACACTCGACTGGTTTAAGGTAGCTACCCTCACTTCTTTTGTGTGGAAGAACCCGTATTACCTATATGCAATCGTCGGAATCCCATTTCTTTTCCTTTTCCGGTGGCTTTTTTCACCCAAAAGACAAGTTTTATATCTTGCTCTTCCACCAGAACACCGACAAACACATTGGTCTAGCTACTTCCGATTCCTGATTCCTATTACTTTTTCGGCGGCTCTTTTCTGTATTCTTCTCGCGCTTGCACGCCCCCAACGAATTTTGGAAAGTAAAGAACAATATGCAGAAGGAATAGACATTATGCTCGCTCTGGATGTTTCGGGCTCGATGGGTGAAACAGATTTGCAACCTACGCGCCTCGAAGCAGCTAAACAAGTAGCACGTGAATTTATAAAGGGTCGACAAAATGACCGCATCGGACTTGTTGTATTTGCTGGCGAACCTCTCATTCTTTCTCCTCTCACCACAGACTACCCCACTCTTAATACTTATATAGATGAAATTTACCAGGGAATGATTCCGGTAGATGGGACGTCTCTCGGCACTGCACTTGCCACGTGCATCAATCATTTGAGAGATATACCTAGTAAAAGTAAGGTAATCATTCTTTTAAGTGATGGAGACAGCAAGAATGATGTCCTTCCTCCCATTAATGCAGCTGATTTAGCAAAATTTTTCTCTATTCGTCCTTATACCATTGCAGTCGGACGAGATAGTGACCAAGAAATTGTGAATGAAAAAACGTTACGCGAAATCGCTAAGGAAGGGAAAGGTGCTTTTTTTCGGGCGACGGATAACCAGACCCTCACCACGATTTTTAATCAAATTAATCAAATGGAAAAGGTGAAAATCAAAAGTGACACACTCCAAGATGTACGAGATTACTACTATATCTACATCTATTGGGCTATTGTGTTTGTGTTGGTTACTCTTTTTCTAAAGAATACGGCTTTGGGAAATATTCTAGAGGATTAATTTCTCTCCTCTAGAATAGTTCGCATATAACTGGTCAAAATTTTCAAACCATTCGCAAAGTGTTGGTTATTATTAATGACAATATCTGCATCGTATTTGGAAGGCTTGATAAACTTTTCGTAGGTTGGCGCAACGTGGTTTTCCCAGCGATAGAGAACATCCTCTAGGTCATATCCGCGTTCGCTATTATCCCGAATAATTCTTCGCTTGATTTTGATATGTTCTTTGGCATCAATGAAGACTTTTAAATCCAATAATCGGGAAATATGGTACGAATGAAATACGAAAATACCTTCTACAACGATGATAGGAGCTGGCTTAAAAACCAGTGTCTTCGGTTCAACATTCGGATTATTAAAAGTATATTCTTTTTGCGTCACTTCTTGTCCAGACTTAAGTGCGGCAATGTGTGAAGCGTATAACTCAAAGTCAATGGCTTCTGGTAAATCATAATTTTCTACCCCGTTCAAGTCCTTCGGAACAAAGTCCTTCGATTTATAGTAATTATCTTGTGAAATAAGACAAACATCTGCTTCGTCAAATTCACTGAGTAAACTATGCAAGAAGAAGGTTTTCCCAGAGGCACTTCCTCCTGTAATTCCGATAACAAAGCTTTCTTGTGTTTGTGGAGTAGTCATCATATATTTTTTACCTTTGGCTATTAAGCCATCACGCGTAAGATTTGTTCAAGAATGATTGCACCGTCTGTATTTCCGAGGGCGGCGTCAGCAGCTCTTTCTGGGTGTGGCATCATTCCAAAGACATTTTTTGCGGCATTGGTAACGCCCGCAATGTTTTCCAAACTGCCGTTCGGGTTCGCCTCCTCTGTGATTTCACCGGCTTCGTTGCAATATCTGAACAAAACTTGGTCATTATCATTCAGAGCTTTCAATGTATCTGCATCTGCATAATAACGGCCGTCACCGTGTGCGATAGGCACTTTGTAAGCGATGGGTTCGAGTTGCGCCGTCAAGAGAGTTGATGAACTCTGGGGTTTCAAGTAAATATTTTTACAAATGTATTTCTGAGACGTATTTTTCAGGAGAACACCCGGTACCAAGCCCGCTTCTACTAAAATCTGGAACCCGTTGCAAATTCCCATGACGTATCCCCCTTTGTTAGCATGTGCAATTACTTCGTTCATAATGGGTGAAAAACGAGCAATCGCTCCCGAACGCAAATAATCACCGTACGAAAAACCACCTGGCAAGAATACAAAATCACAACCTTGCAAGTCATGGTCTTTGTGCCAAAGTTTCACTACTTCTTGGCCTAAGTTGTGGCGCAAGGCAAAAATGGTATCGTCTTCACAATTGGATCCCGGGAATACAACAACTCCGAACTTCATGAGGAGAAAAATTTATGGTTGGTATCTGAAATAAGCTGCAAAGTTACATAATCTTCTCAACGATTTTGCCATTGTGTGCCGTTTTTCCGTTGTTCGCCTCCAAAAACAAAGCGAGGGCGCACGCTTATCTCGTACTCCCTCACTTCTCTGGCTCAACCCCTATTAATCTTTATAAATACCTATAACAGCTTTCCCATCTGCCTTGATATATCCTCTGTACATTCCTTCTGAGTTAAAAGGCATCGCTACGTTTCCGTCTTTATCTACGGCAACAAGTCCGCCTTCTCCACCCATTTTTACTAATTTTTTCATCACGACCTCATCTGCAGCCGCTTGCAATGTCATTCCTTTGTAGGCCATCAAAGCAGAAATATCGTGACCAACCACCGCACGAATGAAATATTCTCCGTGGCCCGTCGCTGAAATTGCGCAGGTTTCGTTGTTTGCATACGTACCCGCTCCAATAATAGGGGCATCGCCAATTCGATTCCAACGCTTATTGGTCATCCCTCCTGTAGAAGTTCCTGCCGCTAAATTTCCATAACTATCTAGCGCAACGCATCCAACCGTCCCAAATTTTTTCCCTTCTAAGAAAATCAAATCCTCCACAGATTTCTCGGTCGGAACAACCACTTGTGAACTCTTCCGAACGGGCTTTGTTCCTTCTGTGTGGTCTAATTCTGACTTTTCACGTTCCAAAGCTCTTTGCAATCCTTCCCAACGTTTTTCTGTATAAAAATAAGAAGGATCTACGATTTCAAGTCCGCGTTCTTTCGCAAATTCTTCCGCACCTTTTCCCGTCAACATCACATGTTCTGACTGTTCCATTACGGCTCTTGCTGCTGTAATTGGACTTTTGATTGTTGTTACTCCAGCCACAGCACCTGCCGCCAATGTTTTACCTTCCATGATAGACGCATCCAACTCATTCTTTCCTTCGTGCGTAAATACCGCTCCTTTACCCGCATTAAATAAAGGAGATTCTTCCATGATGTGAATCGTCGCCTCGATGGCATCCAAACTCGTTCCCCCTTTTTTCAAAACAGCATAACCGGTTTCCAATGCTTTTTGCAAAGTAGCTGTATAGGCTTTTTCCATTTCTGGCGTCATGTTTTTTCGGGTAATCGTCCCCGCTCCTCCATGAATCACCAGTGTGATTTTATCAGCCTGACTTCCTTGTGCTACCCCCGCGAAACTCCACGTAAGCAAAAAGAAAAATAGATAAATTTGTTTTTTCATTCCGTTTAATTGGTTTAGTCTTGTTTTTTCGACGGTTAAAATAGTCGTTTTTTGTCTGAATTGACATACATCTCGATAAATACCTAAAAAAATACGCTCACTTAACCACTTTTGAGTTTCATTAGTTACTCTATCTAAAAATAGCACATATGCAAACCCCTTCCACTATTTCTATTTTAGGCTGCGGCTGGCTTGGCCTTCCCTTGGCGCAATCGCTCGTGGCAAACAACTGGAATGTCCTTGGCTCAACGACTTCTCCAAGTAAATTAGCCACTTTATCCCAAAACGGAATTTCGCCATTTTTACTTCAATTGGGTCAATTTTCTACCGATGAATCTTCCATCCCGTTTTTTCAGTCCCCTTATCTCATCGTTAATTTTCCACCACGCCTTCGCTCATCCGAAGGAAACGGATTGGAAAAACAAATGAATGAATTAGACCAACGACTTTCTGCTGGAAAGTGCCAAAAAGCTATTTTCATTAGTTCCACTTCTGTTTATCCAGACCTCAACAGAGAAGTTACTGAAGCCGATGCGCAAATAGATCACCCGCTGGTGCTGGCTGAAAATCAATTCATCCAATCTTGTCAAAGAAACCAAATCGACTATCTCATTTTTCGCTGCGGGGGCATCATGGGATATGACCGGTACGTGGGTAAATACTATGCCGGAAAAACATATCCAAGCGCAGCACAAGTACCTATCAATTACGTACACCAAAAAGACATTATTGCGGCTATAAACCATGTATTATCCAACAAAATTTGGAATAAAGTCTATAATCTCGTCGCCCCTCTTCATCCGACAAGACGTGAGGCCATCGAAAAAAGTTGTGAAAAATACCAACTTCCTTTGCCTGAATTTTCAGACACAAACCAAGACGAATCATTCAAAATCGTACGTGGAGATGCATTTATTCGTGACTTTTCCTATACTTTTCTTTATCCTGACCCTTTGACATTTCCGTAAAAACTTTTAATAGTATGCTTGCATAATATTTTGAAACAAGCTAGATTTGTCCAATGGTATGCTTGCATAATACCAAGAATAAATTTCACGATGTAAGGACATTTTCATCTTTATTTAGAGATGGCTTTGTGTTTTTGCGTCCATCTCAAAGGCAATTATCCTTTGTCACGTTCAATACCAAATATACGTTATCACTATGAACAGAAAAATCAGAAAAGTCGCCGTGCTTGGGTCCGGAATTATGGGTTCCCGCATTGCGTGCCATTTCGCCAATATTGGCGTTCAAGTTTTACTCCTAGACATGGTTCCTCGCGAATTAACGCCCGAAGAGGAAGCCAAAGGACTTACATTGGCTCACCCAGCTGTTCGGAACAAAATCGTTCAAGCGGCATTTCAAAGCACACTGAAAGCCAACCCTGCCGCACTTTATTCCCCAAAATTTGCTGAAAGAATTCGTCTTGGTAACTTTGATGATAACCTCCAAGAAATCAGCCAATACGACTGGGTTATTGAGGTTGTGGTAGAACGCCTAGATATTAAAAAATCCATCTTTGAGAAAGTCGATTCTTTCCGCAAACCTGGTACGTTGGTAACATCCAATACCTCAGGTATTCCGATTCATCTCATGTCGGAAGGACGAAGCGAGGATTTTCAAGCACATTTCTGTGGCACGCACTTCTTCAATCCACCCCGTTATTTACGTCTTCTAGAAATCATCCCTGGGCCAAAAACAAACCCAGAAGTCATTGATTTCTTAACACATTACGGTGACTTATTCCTCGGAAAACAAACCGTTCTTTGCAAAGATACGCCTGCCTTCATCGCCAACCGATTGGGTATTTATGCCATGGTGCAAACCATTCGCGCAGCAGTAGAAATCGGTCTAACCGTTGAGGAAGTAGATAAATTAACAGGGCCTATTGTCGGTCGCCCCAAATCAGGAACTTTCCGTCTTTCGGATGTTGTCGGTTTGGATACGACCGTCAATGTATGTAGAAACCTACAAGCTACCTTAACCACCGACGAGTCTTCCGCTGCATTTGAAACGCCTGCTGTCATGGCACAACTCATGGAAAACAAGTGGCTTGGCGATAAAACAAAACAAGGTTTTTACAAGAAAACAAAAGACGAAAAAGGCAAAACACTTATTCTAGGTCTTGACTTAGCGACGATGGAATACCGCCCAGGTGGAAAAGTGAAATTTGCCACTCTCGATGCTGCTAAATCTGCTGAAACACTCAAAGACCGCTTTGCTATTCTATTAAAAGGAACAGACAAAGCCGGTCTATTTTATAGAAAAACATTCGCTGATAGTTTCCGATACGCTACTTTCCGTATTCCAGAAATTGCGGATGAATTGTACCGCATTGACGACGCTATTTGCGCGGGTTTTGGCTGGCAAATGGGTCTTTTTGCTACCGCTGATGCCGTTGGAGTTCCAGCATTCGTTCAAATGATAGAAGCAGAAGGACAAAAACCTGCACCGTGGGTCTATGAAATGCTAGAAGCCGGATATACTTCTTTCTACAAAATAGAAGGGGGCAAAAAATACTACTACGATATTCTGAGCAAAAGCTATAAAACCATCGCTGGAACAGAATCCTTCATCATCTTGGATACGCTCCGCCAAACAAATCAAGTATGGCAAAATGCGGGTTCAGTTATTTATGATTTAGGAGATGGCATTGCTGGTATTGAGTTCCGTTCAAAGATGAATACATTCGGTGCTGAAGTACTCGAAGGATTGAACAAAGCATACAGCATTGCTGAAAAAGATTTTAGAGGATTGGTCATCGGAAACGATAGCAACGAGGCATTCTCTGCGGGTGCAAACCTCGCGATGTTGTTCATGTTCGCGATTGAGCAAGAATTTGACGAAATCAATCTCATGATTTCTCACTTCCAACAAACCATGATGCGGGCTCGGTATTCGTCTGTTCCAGTGGTTTCTGCGCCGCATACATTGGCTTTGGGTGGTGGCTGCGAAATCAACTTACATGCTGATAAAGTCGTGGCACACTCCGAAACCTACATGGGATTGGTAGAGCTAGGCGTCGGATTAATTCCAGCTGGTGGTGGTACAAAAGAAATGGCGCTTCGTGCTTCAGACTTGTACCAATCGGGGGATACAGAATTAAATATTCTCCAAACTGCATTTATGAACATCGCGCAAGCGAAAGTTTCGACTTCTGCACACGAGGCAATGGCGATGAATTACCTCAAACCAGAAAGAGACCAAATTGTGGTAAACAGAAGTCGTTTGATTGCTGAAGCCAAACAAGCTGCGATAGATATGGCTGACAATGGTTATACCCAACCCAACCAACGCAACGATATCAAGGTACAAGGACGGGCTGGTATCGCGACGTTCAAGGCAGGTATTGCTTCGATGAAAATGGCAGGCTATATCACAGAACATGACGCACTGATTGCCAATAAATTAGCTTATGTGATTTGTGGAGGAGATTTAAGCTATCCTCAATTGGTTTCAGAGCAATATTTACTGGATTTAGAACTAGAAGCCTTCCTTTCTCTTTGTGGAGAACGCAAAACCCTTGAGCGGATGCAGGGCTTGCTCAGCGGCGGTAAACCACCAAGAAACTAATCCTTTTTGAATCATCTTTCACTAAAAAAGTAATTTACACATGAACGCATATATAGTTTCAGGATTTAGATCGGCTGTCGGAAAAGCCCCCAAAGGTGTATTTCGTTTTACTCGGCCAGACGACTTAGCCGCAGATGTCATCAAACATTTGCTTGCCCAAACACCCCAACTTGACCCAACGCGGGTAGATGATTTAATCGTGGGGAATGCTGTTCCAGAAGCCGAGCAAGGGATGCAAATGGCGCGTTATATTTCTCTCCTAGCGATGGGGAAGGCTGTTCCGGGGGTCACAATCAACAGATATTGTGGTTCAGGAGTAGAAGCAATTGCGATGGCAGCTTCCAAAATCAACGCTGGTATGGCAGACTGTATCATTGCAGGTGGCACAGAATCCATGTCGCTTGTCCCGACAACCGGTTGGAAAACTGCACTCAATTACGGCATTGCCAGTGAAAACCCAGACTATTATATCGGGATGGGCTTGACGGCGGAACAAGTAGCCCAACAGTTCAAAATTTCTAGAGAAGAGCAAGATGCCTTTGCGTTTGCCTCACATCAAAAAGCACTAAAGGCGCAAGCAGATGGAAAATTTGAAGGGGAAATTGTACCCATCACTGTCAAAGAAACGTATTTTGATACTGCCTCTGGCAAGAAAAAGACCAAGGAATATGTAGTTTCAAAAGACGAAGGGCCGCGTGCAGATACAAGTTTTGAGGCATTACAGAAACTTCGTCCCGTTTTTTCAGCTGGCGGGAGTGTCACAGCAGGAAACTCATCGCAAACGTCTGATGGAGCAGCTTTCGTTATTCTCATGTCAGAGCGGATGGTGAACGAGTTAAACCTAAAACCAATCGCCCAGATGCTTTCATACGCTGTTGCGGGTTGTGAACCACGTCTGATGGGTATTGGGCCTGTATTTGCCGTTCCAAAGGCATTGAAACAAGCAGGTTTGCAATTGCAAGACATCGACCAAATCGAGCTGAATGAGGCATTTGCTGCGCAAGCACTAGCGGTGGTCAAGGAATTGGGTATTGACCCAAGCAAACTCAACCCAAATGGTGGGGCTATTGCTTTGGGACATGCGTTGGGTTCAACAGGTGCGCGTTTATCGGTTCAATTATTCAACGAGATGCGTCGCCAAAAGCAGAAATACGGAATGGTAACGGCGTGTGTCGGCGGAGGCCAAGGCGTGGCGGGTATTTACGAACTGCTGTAAATACAGACTTCCCCTGATTAGCATGTCCTAGTCAGGGGAAGAGTACAGTAACTGCTGATTTGAAGCCACTGATGATGGAGGCCAATTTTTTTTGATTGTGGTCCAAAATGATTTGTGATGTTGTTTTTCGTAGAGGTGCGATTAATCGCACCTACGAAAAACAACATCACCACAACTCACATCCTGTTTTGAATTATATTCGTTTTCACCAATGAACAAAATGGCGTGAAAATGATTCGGCATGAACACAAAATCGCTCAAAGATAGGTTCATATCGGGACATAAATCAATGGATTTTACCCATTCTTGCTTAGCTATTAGACCTATTTCAGAGATATATATACTGTCTTGGTGTATCTCACCCAAAAAGTGTACACGAACAATCGTTGCTAGTTTTATGAGAAATTAAAATAATATCTCTCACAATTCTGTCACCACGTCCTCTTTCTCTCCGTCCAATGTTTCAAACTCGGAGTTATTACTGATAAACTCAGGAACGAGTGTTTTCAATTCTTTTACCATGTCTGGAATACGACCAAACAGGCTATTTTCCAAGCGATCAATACTTTTCTTGAGCAAATGATAATCCACCGCTTTGATCTTCGCGATCATAATTTTTTCATGATACGTTGGCAATGTATTTTCGGTATCGCCCAGCAACTCTTCGTATAATTTCTCTCCAGGTCTCAACCCTGTAAATTGAATCGAAATATCTTTATCAATTTCCAAGCCCGATAAACGAATCATGCGTTTCGCTAAATCTACTATCTTCACAGGTTCACCCATATCAAAAACATAGATTTCTCCGCCTCTACCCATTGTACCTGCCTCTAAAACCAACTGACATGCTTCTGGAATAGTCATGAAATAGCGTATGATATCTGGATGCGTCACTGTCAATGGACCTCCTGTTTCGATTTGGCGTCTAAACAAAGGAATTACAGAACCATTTGAACCCAATACATTACCAAAACGAGTAATGATATACCGGCAAGACCCATTGGAGTACGTATTCAAACTATGTACATACATCTCTGCCAAACGTTTGGTTGCTCCCATTACATTGGTAGGATTCACCGCCTTATCTGTAGAAACCATCACAAAACGCTCAACTTTGTACTTGGAAGCCAAATCTGCTACTGTTTTTGTACCAAATACATTGACCCGAATGGCATTGTACGGATTCTTTTCCATGAGAGGCACATGCTTGTAGGCAGCAGCATGATACACAATCTGAGGGCGATACTTGACAAATAGCTGTTCCATCTGATACGCATTGACCACATCAGCTATTTCTGTATGTATCAAAGGAGTCATCTGATTTTTCTCTTTCCCAATACGCGTCAATTCAGTTTCTAAATCATACAACCCAGACTCCGCTTGATCAACCAAGATAAGTTTTTGGGGCTGAAAACGAATCAATTGACGTACCAATTCACTACCAATTGAACCAGCGGCTCCCGTGACCATAATCACGCGACTATTGGTTGTAGAAGCAATCAAATCATTGCGAAGTTTGATAGGTTCTCTATTGAGTAAATCTTCAATTTTTACTGCCTTAATTTGTTGTTCTTTTAAACGACCGTCCAGCCATTCAGACAAAGGAGGAAGAACTTGGACTGTTACCCCTAAATCTACCAACCGACTGATGAGTGCATTTCTTTCTCGAACTGGAATTTTTTGAATCGCAAAAATGACGGTTGGACGAGTTTCTATTTCAATTTCGCCCTCAAAGTATTGGGCAATCGCTTCATTTAAGGATAGAATCTTCACCCCTCCAATTTTTTTATTGGCTAATTGTTTATTGTCATCTATATAACATACGACATGGTTTCTTTTTTTCTTATCTCCTGAAAGGGTTTGTTTCAATTTTTGTCCTAAAAAGCCAGCCCCATAAATGATGATGCGATTTACATCTGCTTTTTGGGTAGAGACAGCCTCATAAACGGCTTTAATCATGAAACGAATACCCAAAAGCGTACTCAGGGAAACAAATAGGTCAATGAGTAAAATGGCTATAGGTATCTGAAGTGCCTCGTAACCATTTATTTTATCGATAAATAGGTTCAAGAAAAATAAAGTACCAAAAGCACTCATTTCCATCAACAGAATAGATGTAGCATCTTCTAAACTTGTATGCCGGATAACCCCCGCATACGACTTATACAATAGACTAAATGCGACCTTTGCACTTACTAGCAAAGAAATATGAAACAAGAATGTTTCTGGATCAACTCGGAGTGGATTGAAGTTAAATCGGAGTAATACCGCAAAGATGAAAGATATACTGAATAGAAATATATCTACGCCAAAAACTAGCCACCGAGATAAAAACGTATGTGAATACTTGTGTAATAGTCTATTCATAGAGCAATGTTTTAGCAAACCCAATAATCTGGAAGAACAAATGTACTGGGCCTAGAGGAACCTTTTCCTTTCGTATGTTTGAGTTAGTGTAGTAAAGATACACGATTGACCACAAAATAGTATATTCTTTTTTATTAAGTGGTAAAAAAAAGGGAGGATGCGAATATCCTCCCTTTTT
>CAYNRA010000030.1:0-30354 GCA_964399465.1 uncultured Cytophagales bacterium | reverse complement strand
ATAAACCCATTGAATTTGTATTTTGGACCTTGCTCATACATCACGGTGCAAAAGACAATTGGGTACGCTTAAAACATCTTATGGATTTTGCGCTATGGATGCACCAATTTGCGAATACAAGGGATTGGATTGAGAAAAAGAAGCAAATTCAAGAATATGGACTCGAGAAAGTGTTTGCACAGGGGCTATTTCTCATACAAAAGCATTTGGACTATACTGTCCCAAAAGTACTTTTACCAAATATTTTTTTAATTGATTTAACGGAAATAGATAAAATAGAAATAGCATGGAACGAGGCAAAGAGTGATAAAAAAAGGGGAGGACGTTTACGAACTATCCAAAAATGGGTAGGAAAACAACCCGGTTTTTTGAACAAATTGACCCATTCATTCCAAGGTATTGCCGCTTTTTCCGAACCAAATTTAGGTGAATATACCCGAATTATCTCCTTTCCCCCTACCTTTGTATTCCTGAATTTAACTTCCAAAGCCCTTACTTATCTTTTTGTAAAACCCCTTGAAACGTGGCTAAACAAAAAGAAAAAACCACACGTTACCAATAAGTAAGCGCATTAAAAATAGACATTGATTATGAGTGAAATACCTTTCGATTTTAAGACCCAAATCCCCTTACTTCCCCAAGAACCAGGTATTTACAAGTACTTTGACAAAGAAAAAGAGATTATTTATGTGGGGAAAGCGAAAAATCTGAAAAATCGAATCAGTAGCTATTTTTATAATTTTGCACGGCATGACCGAAAAACCAAGCGGCTTGTTCAGAACATACATTCTCTTGAATATACCGTCGTACCGACAGAATACGACGCACTTCTACTGGAAAATACCCTCATCAAACAGCATCAACCCAAATACAATATTCTTCTCCGCGACGATAAGACGTATCCATACGTTTGCATTACATACGAACGATTTCCACGTGTGATTACCACTCGGCGTATAGAAGACCGCCGACTCGGAAAAATGTACGGCCCGTATGTAAATTCCAAAGCCATGTATGCGCTTTTAGACATGTTTACCCAACTTTTCACTATTCGAACGTGCAAATACAACCTTTCCGCTGAAAACATTGCAGCACAGAAATACAAAGTTTGCTTGGAGTATCATATCGGAAATTGCAAAGGCCCTTGTGAAGCTTTGCAAAAAGAAGAAGATTATCAAATTGAAATTGACCAAATCCATCATATCTTGAAAGGCAATATCGCCCCTGCGAAAGCATATTTTCAGACGAAAATGATGGAAGCCGCAGAGAAACTTGCCTTCGAAGAAGCCCATCAATGCAAATTAAAACTCGAATTTTTGGAAAAATACCAAAGTAAAGCAACGGTTGTCAATCCAGCAATTCAAGATGCCGACGTGTTTACAATTCAATCAGATGAGCAAATGGCGTTCATCAATTATTTAAAAATTATCAACGGAACGATTACGCAAACGCAGACTTTTGAGGCTAAAAAAGTGATTGAGGAAAGTGATGCAGAGATTTTAGCCAGTATCATCTTTGAAACGAGACAAAAATACAACAGCGAGGCACGGGAAATCATCACCAATGTTGAGCTAGAATTGGATTTTAAAGTAACCGTGACAGTTCCACAAATTGGAGATAAGAAAAAACTGATTGAAATGTCGCTTCGCAATGTCATGTACTTCCGGCATGAAAAAGCCGAGCGAGACGCCATTGCTCAAAGTGGGGCGACCAACCGCCGCGACAGAGTATTGATTAAATTAAAACAAGATTTGCAATTACCGACTTTACCGAGGCATATTGAGTGTTTTGATAATTCCAATATTCAAGGAACAAACCCTGTTTCTGCGATGGTTTGTTTCATTAATGGGCAACCTTCGCCCAGAGATTACCGCCACTATATACCTCGAACTGTCATCGGGCCAGATGATTTTGCAACGATGCGCGAAGTTGTGGAACGCCGCTACGCCCGCCTGTTAGAAGAAAAGGCAGATTTACCCGATTTAATCATTATAGACGGAGGTAAGGGACAACTTTCTGCCTCGTGCGAGGCACTCAAAGCCGTTGGTTTATACGGCAAAGTTCCGATTATTGGGATTGCTAAACGCTTAGAAGAAATTTATTTTCCAGAAGATACCTTGCCTATTTACATTGACAAGAAATCAGAATCTTTGAAATTAATTCAACGATGCCGTGACGAAGCCCACCGTTTCGGTATTACACACCATAGAAATAGGCGAAGCCAAAATTTCTTAATCAGCTCATTGGAATCTGCACCGGGTATTGGAAAAACGACTGCAACCAAAGTTTTGAACCACTTCAAGACAATTTCAAGCATCAAAAGTGCGCCTGAAGACGAACTCATCTCTCTGGTTGGTAAAGATAAAGCAAGAAGAATCCAAGAATTTTTAGCAACAGAAAGTTAAGCAAAAAGCTCTTGATATGCCTGCTCGTCAAAACCTACAAGTAACTTTCCGTTGGCTTCCAAGATAGGGCGTTTAATCATAGAGTTTTGTTTTATCAACCATTCCATGGCAGAAGACGCATCCGTAATAGATGCTTTTTCCTCGTCAGAAAGTTTCTTGTATGTCGTACCTGCCCTATTAAGCAGTTTTTCCCAAGATGTAAAAGCAAGCCAAGTCATTAGTTTTTCAAGCGTAATTCCTTGTTTTTTATAATTATGGAATTGGAAGTCAATTTGATTTTCAGTAAGCCAATCCATGGCTTTTTTTACACTATTGCAGTTGGGGATTCCGTAGAGAATAATCATTATCAGATGGTATAAGAAGTGTGTCACATGAATTGATAACCAAATTTCGCTAACTTTGCTCAAATTCAAGTTAAAATTATTCATAAACTATCCATAAAATTCATTCCAAACATGAAATTTTTGTCCTTAGTTCTCTCAAGTATTTTGCTATCGGTAGGTTGCCAGAGTAAAACAACCGAATCTGGTTCATTAGCCTCATCCACACAAAAAAACGTAAATACCAATGAAATCAGTTGGGTTTCAGACATTAATCAGGCTTTTGCAGCAGCTAAAGAGGCAAACAAACTAGTTTTCGTTGAATGTTACTCCCCCACTTGTCCGACCTGCCAAAGCATGGAACCGTTTTTTAAGGATAAAGAAGTAGCTACTTTTTACAATCAAAATTTTGTGAGTTATAAACTAGATGTAGGTATTGCGGAGCAAGTGAAATTTTTGAATGATAATAACATATTTTTACCTACATTTCCTCAGTTTTTATATTTCACACCCGATGGCAAATTGGTGCATCAAGGTGATGTAGTCAATACGGTTGCCTCTATAAATGCAGCGGGTAAATTGGCATTGGATGAAACGAAAAGAGCGTCAAGCTATGCTCAACGCTTTCAAAAAGGCGAAAACTCCCTCGATTTCTTGGTCTCGTATGCTGCATTTAGCATTTTGGCAAAAGATACAACGGCGAATCTTCAGGTAGCCAATAAGCTATTCGAGATTTATCCGAAAGATAAAATTGGAACCAAAGAAAGCTGGAAAATTACCCGTAAATGTGTGACAGATATCAACAATGGCTTTGCAAAATATTGGTTTGACCACGTTGACGCTGCCGCTGCGTTCGAGAAAGAAGATGGACACGAAGGATTACAGAATAATATTTTGGGTGCAATTGTCCAAAGTTCACTGTATAGCAAACGTGGATTGAATTACAATACAGCTGAACTCCGAAAAATAAAGACCATAATGGGTAAAATTGGAGCAGGTGAATACGCCGATGGGGTGACTTGGGAATATGAAATCAAGGCACTTATACGCGAAAAACGAGCAAGTGAATCATTGGCAATTGGAGAAAGAATGTACGCAAAATACAAGGAAAATCCGATGTCAATTGTTTATATTACCAAGGTTTTCAATGATGTATATCCAGACAAGAGTTACACAACTTCTGTTAAAAAATGGCTAGATAGCGTGAGAGGTAACATTCAAGCAGATAAAGATTTAGCCGAAATGTATTTTGAATCTGCCCGATTGAACAAAAAAATGGGCAATCTTCCTGTTGCTAAAAAAGAGGCACAACAAGCAAGAGATTTGGCGATTAAAGCCAATACGCCGCCTGATAAATTTATAAAATTGGTTAATTCACTTTGATAAAATCATAAAAAAAAGGCTCTTTCATTTATGAAAGAGCCTTTTTTTATTTTACAGCAATTACAGAAATTTCGACATTGACATCTCTTGGTAACTTCGCTACCTGAACGGTTTCTCTTGCAGGTGGATTTTCTGAAAAATACGTACCATACACTTCATTAACAGTCGCAAAATCGTCCATGTTTTTCAAGAAAATACTCGACTTTACAATATGAGCGAATGTAAGTCCAGCAGCTTCAAGAATATGACCGATGTTTTTCATTACTTGGTCGGTCTCAGCTGCGATATCGCCAGCCGTAGCCAATTCTAATGCGATTTGTCCGGATACATACAACGTGCCATTCACGAAAACAGCTTGACTGTACGGCCCTATTGGCGCGGGTGCATTGGGGGAAAAAATGATTTCTTTTGCCATTCGTTTTGAGAATTTAGGGATTTGCCTTTAGTTTTGTTACAAATCTAAGCATATCCCAAGTGAACGCCATCATCATTTTTGTAAAAAATCCCGAACTAGGAAAAGTCAAAACTCGGCTTGCAGCTACAATTGGTCCCGAAAAAGCACTCGCCATCTACAAATATCTCATGCAACACACACGCCAAATTACCTCTCAAGCCGATGCGGATAAATTCTTATTTTATTCCAATAAAATTGAAGAGTCAGATGAGTGGTCTAGTCTGGTTTTCCATAAACTTGTACAGGATGCAAGCACCGATTTGGGAAAAAAAATGTATGAGGCTTTCGCCTATTTATTGAGTAAAGGATATGAAAAAGTACTCATCGTAGGAAGTGATTGCTTGGAGCTTACCCCTGAAATTATTTCTGCGGCATGGGAACATTTGAAGATGGACTCCGCTGTTATTGGTCCTGCAGAAGATGGAGGATATTATGCGATTGGTTTCCGGTTTCAGGGAGAAAATGCGTGTGATATCCAAACACTCGAGAAAGTCTTTCTAGGAAAACAATGGAGTCATCATGCTGTATTTGATGACGCTTGTGACGTACTAAATAAAGAGCAAAAAAGCTTTTCTTTACTTCCTACGCTAAATGATGTGGACGAAGAAGAAGATATAAAATCAATTCTGCACTTGTTCTAAAAGAAAAACCAACTTATAAATAAGCTGGTTTTTTAAAGTCAGAAAGCACGAAGTCGGTTTAGATTTTCTGTTTTCCATGCGACGAAAAACGAATATGTCAAAACTCAATTCTTTTTTGTTTTACTCCTAAGTGGATGATCAAAACTACACAAAATCTGTGTTGAGGTGTTAACAAATATCACGCATTTCGTACCACATATTCGTCACAGAGAATAGATTGCTTATTATCAATATGTTACAAACAGTTCCTGAAATACCTTTATTACCAAACCTTTTTTTTAGAGACAAAAATTTAAGATCTATCTTGATTAAATAGAAAACTATATCCTGCATATTTTATCAACTTTAAAGGAATGTGAAAAGAATCTTAGGAATTTTGCAAAGTGCTTTTTTTAATTTGAAAAAACTTGTATCTCTATCCCTCAAATCTTATATTCTAAAGAACTATACTTTGTCTCTTTTTTGAATTACTAAAAGTCAGTTTATATCAAATCCTTCTGGCTAGCAATGCAAAATAAAATACGAGAACACAAATAATTTTAAAAAACAACGCCCAACTAGATGACTAGCTGGGCGTTTAGTTAGAAGGCACGCAATCGGTTTAGTTTCTTTTGTCTTTTATGCGACGAAAAACGAATCTGTCAAAACTCGACTCTTTTGTTTTATTCCTAAGTGGTAGTACAAAACTATATAAAACTCTTACTTGGGTGTTAGCAAATTTCACGCATTTAGTACCACATTTCCACCATAAAATATAACGTGCTTATTATAAGTATCTTAAATTAGTTAAAATCTATTCACTTGCCTGGCATATTTCCATAAACTCAGAAGGTGAAACACTATACTTTTCTTGAAAAACCTTAGAGAAATAGCTTAAATTCTGAAATCCAACTTTATAAGCAACATCGGACACAGTTTCAGCATCCAAGTTTCTGAAGATAGATTCAGCTTTAGAAAGTCTAAAATCACGTATATATTCAACTACTGTCATATCTAGTAAGGCACGTAATTTACGTAATAACTGAGAGTTACTCATGTTCATCTCTTCACCAAACTTATCTACATTGAATTGAGGATCTTGATAGTTTTTTTCAA
Source organism: uncultured Cytophagales bacterium (assembly GCA_964399465.1). Classification (GTDB taxonomy): domain Bacteria; phylum Bacteroidota; class Bacteroidia; order Cytophagales; family Spirosomataceae; genus CAYNRA01. The sequence goes on along the minus strand of CAYNRA010000030.1, from coordinate 24,056 downwards.
GAATTGTATTCAAACGTTGTAGAAATGCTTTATCTAGAGTTGAAAGTTGTGGAGATTTCTCTAATGCAGCCAATGGTTTTTTCTTGAAGAAATCCCGAGACTTATCTCTTTGCACAAGTAAATTATGAACTTTTAACTTTAAATGGTTAACAGCAAACGGCTTTACAAGATAATCGATAACCCCTTTCTGAAGACTTTCAATTTGTACTTTTTCATCTACCTTGGCAGTCAACATGATGATTGGAATATGGCTAGTACGTTCATCACTGAGTAATATATCAGCCATTTGTATCCCGTTCATGGCTGGCATCATCAAGTCTGTCAAAATTAAATCCGGAACACATTCTAGCGCCTTTTCTATTCCCTCTAATCCATTTTCAGCGGTTATAACTACATAATCATCTTTAAAAACATCCTGGATAAGCCAACGTATATCGAGATTATCATCAACAATCAGTAATGTATTTTTTTGTTTTTCTTTTTCTATGCTAACAGTATCAACTAATTCAGTACCACCTTTATATAAATCCTCCACATCTTTTAAAGATGATTGAACGGGCAGACTAACAGTAGGTTGTGCATACACATATTCTACCGGAATTTCTACCAAGAAACTAGTTCCTACTTGGTATTCACTGTGAACAGAAATTTTGCCATCAAGTAGTGTAACCAATTCTTTGACTAAGGTCAAACCTATCCCTGTACCTTCAATCATTTTTCCTTCATTTTGAGCAATCCGGAAGAATCGATCAAAAATATTGGGAAGATCTTCCTCTTTGATACCTATACCCGTGTCATCAATTCGTAAAGTAAGATATTCCCTACTTGCTTTTTGAACTAGGCGAACTGTGAAATGTATTTGTCCATTTGCCTTTGTAAACTTGAAGGCATTAGATAGTAAATTCACAATAATTTTTTCCAGCTTATCTGCGTCTAGTAAGACCCATTGTGGCGTAGCTGGCTTTGTCACTTCAAAATGAACTTGCTTGTTTTCAGATAATGCATAGAATAATTGAGCAAGTTGTTCTACAAAAGCAGTAACATCAAGCGGCTTCAAATCTACATCAGACTTCTCAGCTTCTAATTTTGATAAATCGAGAAGCTGGTTCGTAAGATTCAGCAATCTCTTGGCATGCCTACGTATTACCTGCGTATGTTGACTTCCTTGATCGCTTAATCGTTCCACTGCACCAATGATTAAGGTTAATGGAGTTCGAAATTCATGAGAGATACTTGTAAAGAACGAGGTCTTCAAATCATTTAATTCTGATAATCTTTCAGATTCTTTTTGTTCAAAAAGCAACCGTTGTTGCAATAAAAGCCGTTGAGTATGAACACGATACAGCCAAGTTAAACCAATTGATATCAAAATAAAATAAATGAAATAAGCAAAATCTGAAAAATAAAAGGGTGGCGTAATCGTGAATGTGAAAATTTTGGTATTACTCCATGTCTCCCCATCCGCAGAACCCTCAATTTCTAATCGATATTTATCTGGTGCTAAATGTGAAAAGTTTAAAGTCCTCCCCTCCAACTTTACCCAGCCATCTGTAATCCCGTTTATACGATATCTATACTGATTTTTTGTTGGGTTGCTATAATTCATTAAAGCTAAATCAAAAGAAATTTGATTTTGATTGTGGGAAAGATTTACTTCATCCAGATACTCGATTGAAACCGGAGAGTCTGAGTGACTATTCTCGCTTTCTGTTCTTAAAATTTCGTTATTTACCCACATTCTTACAATTTGCACCTCTGATCTAGGTTCAACTTTATCTGCGTGAGCAGGATTAAATCGAGTAACTCCATTTACACCTCCAAATAAAAGCTCCCCAGTTGGTGATTTTGCAAATGAAAACGTATTAAACTCATCATCTTGAAGTCCGTCTCGTTTCGTATAATTTTTAACTCGTAAAGTTTTGGGGTTAATTCTTGATATTCCGTAATTAGTACTGACCCAAATATTTTTCTGAGTACCTACTAACATACCGTATATAACAAGATTCATCAATCCATTTTTCTTATCTACGACATCAAATGTCTCATTTTTTTTATCCATCCGAATGACACCCGCACCTCTTGTTGAAATCCAAAGGTATTTAGACGGCTCCAGCGGATCATCAAGTACCGAACTTATAAAATTCGAGGGTAAACTGTTCAAGTCATCCGGTCGACTATCAAACAATCGTATCACCAGACTCTTTTCTTTTCTCTTAACTTTCAAAAGTCCTGACCGAGTAGCAACCCATAATATGTTGTCTATAGACTCATGTATATAATATACATCCTTATTTATTCCTTTATTAGTAAGAATACTCGCGAAAGAAAATTTTTCAAATTTATTTCTCTCAGGTATATATCGTACCAAATATCCGTTCGTACTAGGGAACCACAAGGAGCCATCTCTGACTTGTTTGAAACTACCTCCTAATTCCTGCAATTTTATTTGATGCGGCAACAGAGTCTCAGAAATCAACTGCCAATCAGCTGTATAATGTGCTAGACAAAAGAATCTAACGTGTTTCTCACTAATAGTACCATTCTTTGGCATATTAATTTGAGAGGCTAATACCCAAAAACTATCGTCCTTCTGATCTTGAAGTAATCCTAGATGGTGTTTATATTTTAGTGGAAGTTGTGTTACTTTTTCATATTTATCTGCTTGTCTCGCTACAAAGTATTTGAGAGAATTATTGATATATACATTACCTTTTTTATCTTCAAATATGCTGTAAGTCGTTTTTTTCTTGTTAATTATTTGGAATTCTTTATTCGTCAATCTTACTTTTCGAATACCAAAACCAACAGTTCCAATCCAAAATACTCCTGTTCTATCTTCATACAAACTAGAAGGCAACGTAGTATTTGCATCGAAAGGAATCGGAGTTCCTATTTTATTTACTGCCCGCTTTGTTTTAAAAAGTTCGTCTGGATCAAATTGGCCAAACTCATTCTCAAAGAAAACATATAATTGTCCATTTCTAGCTATATGTACATACTGAGCAGGTGATTTAAACGAAGAAACATCAATTTCTTCCTGTTTACCATTCGCGTCAATACATACCAACTTTCTTTCATAGAGTCCCCAAAAGCGCCCTGATTCATCACGTACGAGCTGCTGATACCTCCAGGGAATATATTCCCATCTAGTTACGCTACCCAAATTCTGGCTTAAATTACTCATCGCTTTTATGATTTTTAAACCATTTGGCTTTTTCCAGTTCGTCTCAAGTAACCCTAACCCCGACACAATCTTAACTTTTCCATTGGATTCAAAGAAAAAATCATGAGTTGGACTAATGTGTTTCTCTAATTCAAATAATTTCGTTATTCGAACCTCTTTGGTAAAATCAATTGAAAATGGGAAGCCATTTACCTTATTCATGTAATCAGGTAGCTCGATAAGAAATATTTCTCCTGAATAAGTTCCTATCCAAATTCTACCATCAGGAGCCTCTTTGATTTTTTTTATATATACGACATCATTCTGGCTAGATTTCAACATTAATTTGTAGAAACGTCTTCGCTTAACATCAAATAAATTGAGGCCGTTTATATCTGTTCCTACCCAAATTCTTTTTTTTGAGTCCAAGAACAAGGAAGTTACCGTATTTCCAGAAATACTATAAGGGTTGGAGCGATTGTGTAGATAAGTATCAAAAGAATATCCATCATATCTATTCAAACCATCTTTTGTTGCTATCCAGAACAAGCCATTATCGTCTTGAATCAAGTCATAAATCATGCCTTGAGAAAGACCATCTGAGGTTGTAAGGGTTTCCCAGAGCCCTTCTCTGGGTCCTGCAGCAAAGATGTTTGAATGAAGAATAAAAAAAATAAATACTACTAATCGCCTCACAACAAAAACTTTATATATGAATAAATGTCTAGTTTAGGAAAGACTTTATCAAATAAAATATGTTAGGACAATCTAGCGTATAACTAAAAAACCAATTCTGAATTCAAATTTAAGACTTAATACGTACAATTAAAAGCCATTTTCGAATTGAATCTGCCTTAATGCAACATTTTTAGTAAATGGGTTTCTACACAACATCTTCTTCATACTCTTTGTTTTTTTCATGCTAATCCTATCTCAAGAATGCGTTCTATCTATGTATGAACTAGATACATAAAATACGACGAATGCACAGATAGAAAATTATACTCAATAAACCTCATTCCCTATTTTTACAGACGAATGTCTTTAAAATACTAAAATTAACATACTGGCTTGCAAGAAGTTTTCCGTATCTTTCGTTGAATGTGACGTCAAGTAGCCAATATACTTCTTGTAAAAAACTGATAATAGAAAAAAGAATTCTACTCTCAACGGAAAACACTTTCAATTGAAGCCCTAAAAAAGTATGTCAAATAATACTCTTCTCTGTAACAAATGAATCGATGAGATGGTAAAATCATCTCAATTGGAACAATTACGAGCAAGCTAAACAACCGAATTCATCATCCCAATTCGCATGAATGCATTGATTCGATATATGGGGACTTAAGCTGGCTGGTGTTCTTTTCTCAACAAATCGTTTACTGTTTTAACTGGATTAAACGTAATTAGGGGTACTTCAACGAAGAGTGTATTCCAATCAGACATGGAACCATTCCACAAGCCAGGAAGCTCTTGTGCCTTGAGTGACTTACCACTTTGTGATTTTTCTGTGATAAATCCAGTTTCTGCATCTCGGAATTTCAATAAATCAAACTTTTCTCCTTTATAGTTCTTCGTTGTGCAAATCAAATCAACAGGATTAAAGTGAGTTGCCTTGGTAAATAACTCTTTTTGTATTTTATTTTTCATATCTACCTGAGCAGATTCTACCACTTGCAATGCAATTGAACCATCCGAATTTTTTGCCCAAAATGGACCACCTCCAGGTTCACCTACATTTTTAACCATTCCACATGCGCGTAAAGGACGATTTACTTTTAAACGTGCAAATTGTAGTTTTTCTTCCCTACTCCAACTTTTCGCCTCTTCAGGTGGTAAAGTACCGAGCCTATTGGCCAAATAACTCAACACCTCATCTATAAATGTTTCTTCTGTAGCATCATCTTCCAATTTTAGAGCATACGCAAAAAGTGTTGCTTGAGAGTCAAGTACCAAACCTGCCAATGCTTTTTTGTACTGAACCGTCGTTTCTTTGAGGTGGTCAGGAACTACGTTATCGATGTTTTTGATAAAAATTAAATCAGCTTCCTGCTCAGCAAGGTTTTCCAGCAAAGCGCCATGTCCTGCCGGTCTGAACAGTAACTGTCCGTCTGGCTGCCGAAATGGTTCATTATTTTCATCCACGGCAATCGTGTCTGTAGAAGGCTTTTGAACAGAAAAACTAATTTCGTACTTCACACCAAAATGCGACTCATATTTACCCAAAACGCTATCAATCAAGCCTTTAAACTTCTCTTCATGCTCTGGAGAGACAGTAAAGTGCAAACGAACGATTCCCTTACTTTCTGCATATAGGGCTCCTTCAACGAGATGTTCCTCCACCGCAGTTCTGATTACACCACCAGGATATGCATGAAATTCAAGTAATCCCTTAGGCATTCGGCCGTAATCTAGTCCGTTTTCACCTAATAAACCATCTAGTATGCCCGCCAAACTAGGCTCTTTTTGTACTTTTTTTAAACTACTATAAAAAGCAAATTTTGATAATTCCGCTAAAAACTGTTCTACAGAAACATCTATTTTTCCTTCCTCTTTGGCAGCAAACAAAGACTTGAACATCCGCGAGGCAGCTCCAGAGGCAGGAACAAATTTAAGAATTGCCAAATTTGCTCCTAGTTCCACATATTTCTCAATATATGATGTTAATTCTGTCTCAGTAAGTTGCATAATACCACGTCCAATACATGCAGCTTCTGTTAATTGCATGTAGGGAAATCCTTTTTTGAAGTGATGTAACTGCTCTTCTACAACAGCTATTTCGCTTCCTCTCGACTGAATTTGCGCTAAATCTTGTTGACTAAACATATATTGCTACGGGTTTGGGTTGAATAGGCTCTAAGTGCCTCTAGTTTTCTAATGAAAATGATTTTTATAAAATTCGATATGAAATTTAAAGATATATTTTATCTTCTAATTTCCGCATTTTTTTGAAAATTTCTACTTTTTCTCCTCCCCTTTCTACAGATATTTAGTTCCTTTGTAAAACTTTTCTAACCAAAGATGAACGACTTACTTTTCCAATTAAAGGAAACCAAAACTGCATCCCGTTTTATTCAAAAATCGTCCAAAGAGACAAAACAGCTGCTACTTACCTCACTAGCAAACCAACTGGAGAGCCACACAGAAGAGCTACGCGCTGCCAATCAAAAGGATTTGGAACAGATGGATTCTACAGACTCAAAATACGACCGTTTGCTTTTAACTCCTGAACGTATTTCGGCACTCGCTCAATCTGTTCGTGATGTAGCCAATTTGCCCGACCCATCTAACCAAACACTCCTAAAAACAACCTTAGAAAATGGACTTTCTTTGCATAAAATAACGACACCCCTCGGTGTTGTTGGCGTCATTTACGAGTCACGACCGAATGTGACGGTTGATGTTGCCGCACTTTGTCTCCGTTCTGGAAACGCCTGCGTTCTGAAAGGAGGAAAGGAAGCCTATCATACCAATTCTTTTCTCGTTCAACTCATTCATAACGCGCTTGAAGAATTTTCTCTTCCCACCCAATTAGTTACCTTATTATCTACCAATCGGGAGGACGTAAACCAACTTTTAACTGCCACGGCTTATGTTGACATCCTCATTCCGAGAGGTTCAGATGCCTTGATTCAATTTGTACGTAAAAATTCATTGATTCCAACCATTGAAACAGGTGCGGGTGTCTGCCATACGTACATGGAAGAAACAGCCAATATCGATCAAGCCATTCCGATTATTATCAATGCGCGTATTTCGAGACCGTCTGTTTGTAACTCACTCGACTGTTTGCTTATTGATAAGAAAATAGCAGGTGCTGTTCTTTCAAAATTAGCCCCAGAGCTCCTTAAAAACGAAGTTACGGTCTATGCCGATTCACTCACTTATGCTTTATTATCGGCGCTAGAAATACCTCATTTATATCCAGCAGATGAAAGTCATTTTGGAAAAGAATGGCTAAGTAAAACATTAACTATCAAAATTGTACAAGATTTTGACGCCGCTCTAGAACACATCGATGCCTATTCATCAAAACATTCAGAGGCTATCTTGACAGAGAATCAAGTGTTAGCTGATCGTTTTCTCACAGAAGTTGACGCAGCGGCAGTATACCATAACGCATCCACTCGTTTCACGGATGGTGGCGTTTTTGGACTTGGCGCTGAAATCGGCATTTCTACTCAAAAACTCCATGCAAGAGGGCCTTTTGCTCTAGAAAAATTAGTCACCGAAAAATGGGTAATCCGAGGAAACGGACAAATTAGAGAATAAAAGAAGAATCAAAACCATTGTCTAATCTTGGACAATGGTTTGGCAAATCGTGTGTACCATTTTGGGGTTAATCCATTCAAAATCCAAGCTTGATAATCTTCATTATTTGCCCGGATTCGATTGCGTAATGAGACATTGCTTACCCCACCCGTACGCATTTTCATTTGTACATGAGGAATGTATTTTGCCTTCAATTCGTATTTGTATAACATTCTCAGCATCAGCTCATAATCTCCAGCACTTTTAAAAATAGGGTTGTATGAACCATACGTTAGATATGCTTTTTTTGTCAAAAAAAATGTAGGATGTGGAGGCATCCAACCAGACAAAAAAAGTTCTTTTTTGTACTCGCCACCCACCCACTCACGGACAACTTTTGCTTCATCCTTCGCATCTACATAATGTAAATCTCCGTAAACAGCGTCTAATTCTGGATTTGTAAGGAAAGTATCCGCCACCCGTTGAACTACCTGGTTATCCGGATAAAAATCATCCGCATTCACCATTCCGATAATCTCACCCGACGCACGTGCCACCCCTTTCGCCATGGCATCGTAAATACCTTTATCAGGTTCTGATACCCACTGGATTTTCGTTCCGTACTCCTTCAGTATTTCTAAAGTCCCATCCGTAGATCCGCCATCAACGACAAGGTATTCAAGCGTTGGATAAGATTGAGAAAGTACACTTTCAATGGCAGTTCGAATTGTAGCGGCAGCATTGAACGTAATGGTTATAATTGATATCTTCATGAAAAAAACAGACAAATTCATCGTAAAAAAGCAAAAGTACAAAGACTTGCAGCTATTTGTGTCAGAACTTTGAACAAAAAAACACGCAAGATTGGTTATACATGAAACAAATAGGAAAAATATGAGGTATTATTTCATTCTTTTCGGAGTCATATTCATCCAATCTTTCAAATTAGTTGCTTCCCCTTTTGAAATCCCAGAATCCAAATTACCCATTTATAGGAATTTAGTCATGGAAGGTGGGGGAATAAAGGGTATTGCTTATGGAGGAGCACTCGCAGAACTGGAAGAAAGAGGAGTTTTACGTCATATCACGCGTGTGGCCGGAACATCAGCTGGAGCTATCCAAGCTAGTTTATTTGCCATTGGATACAATGCAGAGGAGATTACAGAAATCATTAATACAACCCCTATTGAATCTTTCAATGATGACGGTTTCATTGTAAAAGGCTCTAAGCGACTATTAAAAAAATATGGTTGGTTTAAAGGAGATGCATTCCTACAGAAAATAACGGAACTAATTGCTACAAGAACAGGGAATCCGAACCTTACCTTTGCTCAGTTACACCAACTTGCGAAAAGCCATCCATTTAGGGATTTGTATGTGACAGGGGCAAATTTGTCGAAACAACAAGTCGAGGTTTTCTCGCACGAGACATATCCCAATATGCGTGTGGCAGATGCAGTCCGAATTTCTATGTCAATTCCTCTATTTTACGAAGCGATTTGGTTGGATAAAGACGGAAAAGTACACGAAGAAAGCGCAGATTGTACAGATTGCAGCCTTTTTGTAGATGGTGGTTTATTAATGAATTACCCAGTAGAAGTCTTTGATAACCCTCGATATGTAGAAAACGCACGATATACTCGCTCTAATTCAAGCTATTTTTTCAATGAAGAGACATTGGGATTGCGTTTGGAAAGATGTGATCAAATTGATTATGACATTCAGAATAAACGTGCCATTGCACCAATTTCCATCACTGATTTCAGCAGTTATACAAATGCGTTATCAACTGTGTTGATGCGGAATGTTGCCCCACCACATCCTCGCGACCCTGAGAGAACCATTTATATCAATGACTTGGGAATGAGCTCTAAAGTGCGCAAAGTCCCGCAAGAAGAAAAAGAAATGTTGATGCTGAGCGGTCGCCAAGGGGTATATGAATTTTTAGGACGACTTGAGGAGCGGCTTGCTCTCGGAAATGACAACGAGTAAAGTAAATAAAAAAATTGGTTTCGGGGGTTAATCCCGAAACCAATTAATCATCTCTTTCTGTGCTGTAGTAAGAGTCTAAAAAAATGCGTCGATTACTCTTGATACGCTTTTCACTCTTCGCCGCAAGTTGTTTTGAGCTTTTCTTTACATCGGCATCGCTAAAAAAATCACTCGACAAACTTGTTCGTTTTGTGTCTTGTTTGTTCTTATTACGCAAAGGCATAAAATAGGATATATTTAAACTTTTACGAATTAAAAAAATGTTTTTTAATTTACAAAATATCTTGTTTTAACTTTTTACAAAACAGTTAAATATTTTACAAAACACAAAAATTTCAAAACATTTACACACAAAATACTTAAATTACTTAATAATCTTCTTGGATAGAGAAGAAATTGCAGGCTTTATTTTCTTGCCACCCACAGCGTAAACAACCACGCCAACAGCCACTGCTGCTAATCCATACAAAATGCCTTTTTTCATACACGTAAATTTTAAAAATTCTTTCTTTTACCTTTGTTATAAATAACGGAAAGGAGACGTATTTAGTTATTTCTTTTCTTAAAATTTTCTTAAAATTTACTGAGTGGTCAATCCTTCGACGTCATTGAACAAAAAAAAGGTTATTCTGTTCATAAAGTAGGAAATTCAATTGATTATTTTTTTCATTTTCTCATTATTTGCAATGACTCCAACACAACAAAAAGGTTTAGTAATTCGATCAACAGGCTCGTGGTACGATGTCCGACAAGAAGATGGCTCGATGATTTCTTGTCGTCTCCGCGGTAAATTCAAGATCCATGGATTGAAAGTTACCAACCCTATTGCCGTCGGAGATTCTGTATTTTATCATGTAGAAGATGAGACTGAAAACCGAGGTATGATTACAGAGATAGCTCCTAGAACAAACTATATTCTACGAAAATCCGTTCACAAAACAGCTCATGGTCATATTTTAGCAGCCAATTTAGACCAAGCAATTTTGCTTGTTACCTTGACATTTCCGCGTACTTCTCTCGGTTTCATTGACCGTTTTCTAGTCTCAGCCGAGTCATTCCGAATACCCACTCGAATTGTCTTCAATAAGATTGATTTAATGCCTGAAGAAGCCTTGGAATACCAACAAGAACTAGCAGAACTCTACGAACCGCTTGGCTACCCCTGTCACTTTATTTCTGCCCTAACCGGAGCTGGAGTAGAGGAACTTCAACAACAGTTAGAAAATAAAATTTCACTCATTGCAGGGCATTCTGGAGTAGGAAAATCTACTTTTATTAATGCCATTGCTCCTGGATTTAACCTTCGTACATCTGAAGTATCCACCTTTGCAAATAAAGGCGTCCATACTACTACTTTTGCAGAGATGTTCGAATTACCTAAAAATACCTTTTTGATTGACTCTCCAGGCATCAAAGAACTTGGTATCATGGACATTGAAACCGGGGAATTAAACCATTATTTCCCCGAATTTGCAGAGCTTTTGAATACCTGTAAATACCATAATTGCCGACATATAAACGAGCCACAGTGTAAAGTAAAAGAAGGTATAGAAAACGGAACCATCGCAGAGTCACGCTACCTAAGCTATCTTAGTATTCTCGAAGATCAGGATAACCGAAGATAAGAATTAGTTAGCCGTTTCACTAATTTCAAGCACCTTGAATTCTGTTCGGCGGTTTACTTGGTGCTCTGCCTCTGTACGTGCATTTTCTATCAATAATTCTGTCTCTCCATATCCTCGCGCTTGCAAACGCAAAGGGTCAATGCCTTTTGTCATCAAATAATTGATAACAGATTCTGCTCGACGTTGTGACAACCGAATATTGTAAATATCTGACCCTCTGCTATCTGTATGTGACCCTAACTCAATTTTAATCGCTGGGTTATCTTGTAAAATACGAACTAATTTATCCAACTCGATAGCGGCATCCGCCCGAATATCAGCTTTGTCTAGGTCGTAATAGATATTTTCGAGACGAAAAGTCTTTCCGATAAACAACTGATCTAAATCTATATTTACTAAAAAAGTCGTATCTGTGAGTGGCTTTGTTAATAGTGAAGCTGGAATTGAACGACCATACATAGAAAAAGACTCTCGCTTAGTTAAGTAATTTGCCTTTTCAATTAACAACATATATTCTGCATCTTCTTGTAAAGGAATGGGCCCAAACGTTCCGTCTTTCGTCGTTATTTTTGTATCCAGTAATTCTTCGGTATCTTCCAACAAACGATATATTTTGATTTCTACTCCTTCAACTCGTTGTTTTTCTGAATTTTGAGCAACTGATTGTACCGTTCCCCCCAAAAAGTACCGAACCATTTTTATATCAGCAGTACTTCCAGACGTACCTTTGGGTTGATTTGGATTTAATCCATCTGGCGTCGAAGCCAAAACGGGCTCCTCCTCTTCCAATGGCGCTTGATATACATAAATATCATCGTCCCCGACACCTCCTCCTCTATTAGAGGATATATAAATATGTCCAAACTCGTCCGAAGTTAAACCAAAATCATCTGAGGACGAATTAAAAGGAATGCCCATATTTTCGACAGAAATTTTACCATCTTTTCGGACAGCTTCAAAGATATCCAGCTTTCCAAGTCCTGGATGACCATCTGACGCGAAATAGAGTTTACCCTCTTGAGACACAAAAGGAAACATTTCATCGCCAGCGGTATTTATGGCTTTTCCCATGTTGACAGGTTTTCCGAATCGACCAGATGCGTCCATATTTACACGGTATAAATCAATTCCACCTACACCTCCCGCACGATTAGAGGCAAAATACAGCGTTCTTCCATCACCTGAAAAAGCAGGAGTACCATCCCAACTAGCTGAGTCAGAAGCTGAGACCAAAGAAGGTACTGTCCAACCCTCACCAGACACAAATCGACTTATGTATAAATCAACATCAGGAGACACATCTTTCTTTTTCCCTGTATTTCCTCGTGCAAAAACCATTGTCTTTCCATCAGGTGTAAATGTAGGCGTTCCTTCGTTTCGTTCGGAATCAAAAATGGAGGGACTAAAAAGTTCTGGTTGTCCTAAAATAGATGCATCATCACCCACTTTCACTTTATATAAACCTAAATAAGGTAACCCATTTGCATATATTTTATCCTTTTTTGACGAAGTAAAGACTAGGTAATTTCCTAATCGAACAGGAGAAAACTCACTTCCTTTGGTATTTATTTCTTTTTGATTTTGAAATACTACATCCCTTTTTTGAACAGATATTTCGTCAATAATTCGTAGGGTATTTAATTCTCGGTTTGCACGCTCATTCATCACCTTATCTTGCGACTTGGCTTCTACAAATTTTTCAAAAAAAGTGAGTGCTTCCTGATATTGGCCGCTTGCTTTTAAGCTATAACCAGTATAAAACAAAAAAGCAGGGTCCATATTCCCTGCCGCTATGGCTTTTTTATAAAAAGGAGCAGCTTCTTCCCAACGATTTGACAAACGATATGCCTCTGCTATGGTTCCAAATAATTTCCCCTTTTCACTTTCATCAATAACTTCGACTTTTTTCAATTCCAAAATTGCTTGTTCATAAAAGCCTTTCTCAAAACTAGCCAATCCTTTTTTATAGCTTTGTAACTGAGCAACACTATTGAAGTGAACTAGTAATAGCATAAATAAAAAAACGTAAATTGATATTTTTCTCATTGCAATTTTTGGAAATAAACAGAGTAATAGCTTGTATTTGTACAAATAAACGAATATTTTTCCGTAAATGTTACATGCTTTCTCATCATCAAATTTACTTTTAGCACTTCTCTCAATTCTTTATCAAACTATTTTTTTTACTTGATATAGTTCCTCTTTTTTATGCTTGTCTCTTCCTTTTTATCAAAAAAAACATGGTTAACTCACTATGAATTAAGCATACAATGGTTTATTTCTTTGGTTTTTATTGGTCTTGTTTCTGGCTCCTCATCCGCACTTTTTTTATACACATTGGAGAGAGTCACCCTACTTCGTGAAAACTATCCTTTTCTCGTATTGACTCTACCAATTACCGGATTATTCATAGGTTGGTTTTATCAAAAAGGCGGCGAACGTGTAGGAAAAGGCAACAATCTTGTATTGGAAGAAATCAATGCACCAACCGGACATTCGATTCCACTTAAAATGAGCCTATGGGTTCTTTTAGGTACACTTTTTACCCATCTTTCTGGGGGGTCAGCAGGACGTGAAGGAACGGCTGTTCAAATGAGTGCCTCTCTTTCTGACCAATTCCCGTTAAGTAAATTCAAACGAGTCAATCGCGCTATTTTTTTGAGAGCGAGTGTTGCAGCTGGCTTTGCATCCGTATTCGGAACCCCTCTGGCAGGAACTCTCTTTGCACTTGAGGTTCCACAAAAAGGTAAAATTGCTTTTTCTGCGTTGTTCCCATGCCTCATTGCCTCTTTTTGGGCTGATACCGTATGCCATCTTTGGGGAACAACTCATTCAGTCTATCCAACACTTGACTTTGTAGCATTCAATACACAAACGATTGGCAAATTACTGCTTGCAGCACTTTGCTTTGCAGCAAGTAGCAGAATGTTTATTCAACTGAGTGAATTCATTCAGATGAAAACAAACACATTCATCCCTGATAAACGTCTCCAACCATTTTGGGGAGGACTTATTTTACTTGTTTGTTTTGTAATTTTTCCCCTAGATGAACTTCAGGGATTAGGACTACCCAAATTAGCATCTGCTTTTCACGCCCCCGCTCCACCCTACCTTTTCCTTGGTAAACTTATCTTCACAGCTTTTACACTTTCCGTTGGATTCAAAGGCGGTGAGGTTACCCCACTTTTTTTCATAGGTGCTACGCTTGGAAGTTGTGCAGCTTCCATGCTTGGATTGCCTACAGAATATCTCGCAGCGCTTGGTTTTATCGGAGTCTTTGCTGGAGCAACTAAAACTCCATGGGCTTGTGCATTTATTGGGTTAGAATTATTTGGTATTGCAAATAGCTTCGCTTACCTACTTACTTGTTTTTGTGTCTACTTTCTATCGGGAAAAAGCAGTATTTACAAGGCACAAAAAAAGTCCTAAGCGAAGCGAAGGACTTTCAAAAAACAGAAGCGTTTTTTCATTTTTTAAATTGGAACAACAAATAACCGATTGTGGTATTTGATATGGTTATATTAGTAATTTCTACGAATATTTACGTGATTTGATATGCAAGGTATGCAATCGAAATCACTTCGACTCGAACAAAGGTGATGAGTTGACTGCAAAGGTGATGAAATGACTTTTTGTACACGAAATGACTACCTTTTTTTCTTGATTTTAACCCATTCCGCTTTTTTACTATGTATTCTTTTGACCTATTCGTCTCAATTTTTATATTTGCTGAGGTAATTAATTGATTTAATTACTAACAAACTAACTCTGGTGAACCTTCAATCACCTATCATCTTGTCCCAAATTAACAAATGACTATTCTCGTCTTGCACAGCAGTCAGCCTTGGCTATTGCATACTCTTGAAGAACTAAAAAAAGCCACCTCTCAATCCATTCAATTTGAGCATTGTCCTATTCAGCTAATTCCCGATAATTCATCCCCTACGCACTATGATCTAGTAGTCTGTGGAATATCTAGAGCTGAAACATGCATCTTTCAAAAACTAGATACAAGTTATTTACAGGAAATCCCAATTATATTTGTTTCAAATAGCAATGACCCTTCCCTATTTTTTCAGTCAACGCGCTTTAGGCAGTCTGCCTTTATTGTTTGTCCTTTTCAACCTTTGAACCTAGTGATATCTTTGTACCAATTATGTCCAGAAATCATTTTACCCCAACAAGCACCATTGACACTAAAAGGTCCACGAAGCCAACCTATTCGTGTACCTAAAACGACCATTCAGTTTATTCATTCAGAAGGGAACTACTGCTTCATTCATACAGAAAACCATCGATTCGCTTTAAAAAAATCGCTAAAAAAAATGATGGAAAAGTTAGATAGCACTTTCATACAGGTACATAAAAGGTATTGTATAAATACACAAAGTATCCTCCGAATTGACTGGACAGCACAGCAAATTCATCTTGCAAATACCTATGTCATTCCATTTGGGCGAAACTATCGGAAAGACATCCTCATTTGGGCAGGGCAAACGAGGCGAAGAAGGGAAATACCGGATTTACACCAAAAGAAGGTAGCAGAAGCCTGAATTTTTCACTATCTTTGCACCCGTTTTTAGGAAAGTCCTAAAGCATAGTACGAACAAATTAAGGAAATCATGACAACAGAACAGTTGAAAGATTTGAGAGCCAGAGTGTCGGCTTTGAGGAGGTATCTTTGACTACGATAGTCGCGTAGAAAAATTAGGAGATTTAGAAAATCAACAAGCACAACCTGAATTTTGGAATGACTCTGAGCACGCTCAAAAAGTCGTCAAGGAAATTCAAACACTCAAAAACTGGACAGAAGCCTACGAAGAAGCAGATACGGCGATCGGTGACTTAGAAACTCTTCATGAGTTTTTTGCCATGGGTGAAGTATCTGAAGAAGAAATAGCAGCTGAACGAGAAAAAACCGTACAAGTCATTGAAGCATTGGAACTCAAAAAAATGCTTTCAAATGAGGAAGACCAGTTCTCTGCCATCGTAGAAATCAACTCAGGAGCAGGTGGAACAGAAAGCCAAGACTGGGCAAGCATGCTGTACCGAATGTATCTGATGTGGGCACAAAAACACGGATATAAAATTACGCAAGTCGATTGGCAAGATGGAGACGGCGCGGGTATAAAATCTGCTGCCTTGAAAATCGAAGGACCAATGGCCTACGGCTATTTGAAGTCCGAAAATGGCGTTCATCGTCTTGTTCGAATTTCGCCGTTTGACTCCAACGCTCGCCGGCATACTTCTTTTGCGTCTGTTTATGCGTATCCATTAGTAGATGACTCGATTGAGATTGAAGTGAAAGACGCAGATATTGAAATCCAAACATCTCGTTCTGGAGGAGCTGGTGGACAGAACGTCAATAAGGTAGAAACAAAAGTACAATTGACACACAAGCCTTCCGGTATTGTGATTGTCTGCCAAATCGAGCGTAGCCAACATGCTAACCGCGAACACGCGATGAATATGTTGAAGTCACGTCTTTATCAATTGGAAGTAGAAAAACGCAATGCTGCCCGCGCAGATATTGAGGCTTCCAAGAAAAAAATCGAATGGGGCTCGCAAATTAGAAATTATGTATTCCATCCGTACAAACTCGTCAAAGATGCACGGAGTGGGCACGAAACCTCTGATATTCAGTCTGTTATGGACGGAGGATTGGACGGATTTATCAAAGCCTATTTGATGTTAGATTAATAAAAAAGCCAATTGATTGACTCAATTGGCTTTTTTATTTAAAAATTTTGAACAGACCAACGGGGCTTTTTCCCTTTTCGTCGTATCTCATACAACTGTCCATAGATACGCTCATCAATCGGACTATCCAGGACTTTTTCTTCTGCAAATGCATTAATCAAATGATGTATGGTATTACTATGCCCGACAATCAAAACAGACGTTTTCATTTGTTTGATGTTTTCAATAAATACAGATTGATTGGACGCGTCGTATTTTTCGATGGAAATACCCAATGCATTGGCGAGAGGCTCAGCCGTTTGTAAAGTCCTTCGTGTATCTGTTGAGTAGATATGCGTTATTTTTTTTTCTACCAAAAGAAACTTTAAACGTTGTGCTTGCTCGACTCCATTGGAAGAAAGCGCAGGATTATTTCCTTGATTTACCGCTTTTTCGGCATGTCGAACGACAAATATCGATTGTGCCCGCACAGAAAACGCGGCAAAAATCAACCAAATCCAAAGTATATTCTTTTGTCTCATTTTTTTAGTTCATTACCGTTTAAATGCCCAACGTACCGATATAGCTACATCTCCTAAATACAAACCAGGCGAATTTATGATGCCTAGCGAGGGTTTCCAGTCAAGGCTTAGATTGATAGGAACTTCATTAAAATTATATTCAATTCCACCAATAGCATCTATTCCAAGCGATACACCTGTATCTACTACATAATACGGGCGGTATCTTCCTAATCGACCACTCGACGTACCAACGTGCCCACCAAAACCATAAAATGTTCGGAAGCCTTTTTCAAATTCAGGTTGGTGTTTTTCATAAAGTAATACAGCCGTTACGCCACTTCCATACCCATACAACAATCCTTCAAACGCATTTGATTTTGATACAAAGTGCTTCAAAGTAATCGCATAGGCACCTGTCAAACGTAGTCCAGCAGCGGTTTCGTACTGTGCAAAAGCAGACGAAGAAGCTACGAAAAGGAGTAAAAAAATGATTTTTTTCAACATGACGAGATTGGTTTTAGTTATACAACGGACAAATGGGGATATTTCTCTAAATATAGAAAACAGTTCACATAAACAAAGATAAACTATCTCTTTTTTCCTTACTAAGTATATGCTGTAAATAAGTAAAAAAATCGTAACTTTGTATGATAATTACAAGTGCTCAAATAATTATAAATAACTGATTATCAACACTTTAACGATATTTTAATTTATTCAATTTATGTCAGAAGTTGTAAACACGTCCCAAGCAGACTACTCTGCGAATAATATTCAGGTATTAGAGGGGTTAGAGGCTGTGCGGAAAAGACCTGCCATGTACATTGGCGACATTGGTATCAAGGGGTTACATCACTTAATTTGGGAGGTTGTTGATAACTCCATCGATGAAGCGCTTGCAGGCCATTGCGACACTATTTTAGTGACAATTCACGAAGATAACTCAGTTACAGTTCAAGACAACGGCCGTGGTATTCCAACGGGTATGCACCAAAAGGAGCAAAAATCTGCCCTGGAAGTCGTAATGACCGTTCTTCATGCAGGGGGTAAATTTGACAAAGATACCTACAAGGTATCTGGTGGTTTGCACGGTGTTGGGGTTTCTTGTGTGAATGCACTTTCTACCCATCTACGTGCTGAAGTTCATCGCGAAGGACGTGTTTTCGAACAAGAATACTCTATCGGAAAACCATTGTACCCTGTCCGTGAAATCGGAACAACAGACATCAACGGAACAATCATTACTTTCACTCCCGACGGGTCAATCTTCACAACAACAGAGTACAAATACGAAACAGTAGCCAATCGTTTGCGTGAAATGTCCTTCTTGAACCGAGGAATCCGTTTGGTATTGACAGATTTCCGCGAGCTAGACGAAAACGGCCAACCTAAATCAGATGAGTTTTTATCTCAAGGGGGGCTTGTAGAATTTGTTGAATACATCGACTCAGGCCGTGAGCGTCTCATTCCAGCACCACTTTATATGGAAGGTGAAAAAGATGGCGTTCCTGTCGAGGTTTCCATGATTTATAATACCAGTTTCTCTGAAAACGTCTCCTCTTTTGTAAACAATATTAATACGCACGAAGGTGGTACGCACGTATCTGGTTTCCGTATGGCATTGACCCGTACATTGAAGAATTATGCGGATAAATCAGGTATTTTGGCTAAAGAAAAAATAGAAATTTCAGGTGATGACTTCCGGGAAGGATTAACGGCTGTCATTTCTGTCAAAGTACAAGAACCACAATTTGAAGGGCAAACCAAAACGAAATTAGGTAATAGTGACGTCACTGCTGCTGTGAGTGGTTGTGTGCAATCCATGCTTGAGAATTACTTGGAAGAACATCCCAAAGAAGCACGCATGATTGTTGAAAAAGTGATGCTCGCTGCCAAAGCGCGTATTGCCGCCCGCAAAGCACGGGAAATGGTTCAACGTAAAAACGTCCTGACAGGAACAGGACTTCCAGGTAAATTGGCTGACTGCTCAGAATCTGACCCATCGCTTTGTGAAGTATATTTAGTAGAAGGAGACTCAGCAGGTGGAAGTGCTAAACAAGGCCGTAACCGAGCATTCCAAGCTATTTTACCTTTGCGTGGTAAAATTTTGAATGTTGAAAAAGCACAGGAATACCGAATTTACGAAAACGAGGAAATCAAGAATATCATTACGGCGTTGGGCGTACAGTTTGGTAAAGATGGAGACGAAAGAGCGCTTAACTTGGTCAAACTACGTTACCACAAAGTAATTATCATGACGGATGCCGATATTGACGGTAGTCACATTCGAACACTTATTCTCACATTTTTCTATCGTTTTATGCGCGAGTTAATTGAACTAGGATATGTTTATATCGCGCAGCCACCTTTGTATTTAGTCAAAAAAGGGAAAGAAGAGCAATATTGCTGGACGGAAGAACAGCGTTTGCAGGCTGTCAAGAAATTAGCTGGCGGAGGTCGTGAAGACAACGTTCATGTGCAGCGTTACAAAGGATTGGGCGAGATGAACCCGGAACAACTTTGGCAAACGACCATGAACCCGGAACACCGTACTTTGAAACAAGTATCGATTGATTCAGCGGCAGAAGCAGACTTACTTTTCTCTATGCTTATGGGGGACGACGTAGCTCCTAGACGTGATTTCATTGAGAAAAATGCAAAATATGCTCGTGTAGATGTGTAATACAAACACAGAGTGCATAAAAAAACCTCTTGCTTCGCAAGAGGTTTTTTTATGCTTAAAAGAAAAAAGAAAGTTCTTATTTTCTTCTTTTATGTACTTCGATGCTTTCTGCACCACCTAAAATACGGCCACAGTGCTCACACACGATGATTTTTTGCTTGTCCATGATATCTGCCTGACGTTGAGGCGGAACCACATTGAAACAACCACCGCAAGCACCTCTATCAACAGAAACAATGGCTAGGCCATTCTTTGCATTGGAGCGAATACGTCTGTAAGCGTTCAAAAGTCTTTCTTCGATTTTAGCCGATTGTTTTTCGCTTTGTTTGATGAGTTTAAGCTCATCTTCTTTGCTTTCAGCAATGAGTTTCTCCAACTCTTTTTTCTTTACGTCTAGCGCAATTTTGCGTGAGTCAAGTGCAATTTGAATGCTTGTCATCTCCTCTTCTTTCTCACGGATTTTGAACTCAGTTTCCCGGATTCTTCTATCAGCTAGTTGAATTTCAAGTTCTTGACCTTCTAACTCTTTGGAAATAGCATCAAATTCACGGTTATTTCGCACGTTCATTTGTTGCTCTTTGTATTTAGCAATGAGTTTATCCGCATCTTTCTTGTTGAGACGGTGTTTCGCAATTTCACTTTCCAATGATTCGATATCAGACTTAAAACGCTTCAAGCGTGTTTCAATCCCGATGAGTTCATCTTCTAAGTCTCTTACCTCTTCAGGTAAATCGCCACGCAATTTTCTCAATTCGTCTAACTGTGAGTCAATTGCTTGAAGCTCAAGAAGTGCGTTTAGTTTTTCTGCAATTTCCATAAACTTTTGTATAATTCTACGCCTAACGCTAAGAAAACCACTTGGTTTGCTTATTTTGATTAAACGAAATACGTAATTGGATTTGTTTCTACCTGTGATAAATGGGTCACAAAGTTAGTAAAATTCTTTGATAAATAGTTAACGATCACGTCTTTTGTGAATTGCTCACTCTCAAAATGCCCAATATCTGCAATAATGAGCTGTTTATCTGCTTCAAAAAAGTCATGGTACTTGAAGTCCGCCGAAATAAATACATCTGCACCCACTGCTTTCGCTGTACTGAGCAAACCAACACCTGCACCACCGCAAACCGCCACCCGTCGGATTTTATCTTTGCAAATAGCCGTATGTCGAATCACATGAACACGCATTTTATCTTTCAAATAGACTAGAAAATCAGACGCCTCCATAGGATCAACTAATTCACCTATAGCCCCGAAGCCGACCTCTTGGTGTACATTCTCCAAGACAGAAACAAAATAAGCGACTTCTTCGTAAGGATGTGCCTTCTTCATGGCTTTTTCCATGTTTTTCGACAAATGCGAAGGAACAAGCACTTGAATCATTACCTCCTCCACCTTTTCTAGGGTGTTCACTTTTCCCAAAAATGGGTTTGCACCTGCCAAAGGCCGAAAGCTACCTTGTCCATTTACCGTAAAACTACACGAATCATACGCGCCAATTTGTCCGGCACCTGCTTCGAAAAGTGCTTCTAAAACAACTTCTTTGTGTGAATTGGGAACAAGAATCTCCCATTTTTGCAAGCGGTTTTTCTGAGGTTGAAGTATCCGGATATTCTCAAGAGAAAGCCGTTTCGCCATTTCAACACTTACTCCGTGCTGCACGCTATCCAAATTTGTATGAGAGGCATACAGCGCAATATCTTCTTTTATTGCTCGAATGACAAGACGCTCAACTGCATGTCCACCCGTTATTTTCTTTAATCCTTTAAACAAAACTGGGTGATGGGCAACAACAAGATTACAGCCTCTCTCTTTGGCTTCTGTGAGGACTTCATCTGTTACGTCCAGCGTAACTAAAACCCCCGTTACATGTATATTTGGGTCGCCCACAAGCAAACCCACATTGTCATACGATTCTTGGAAAGCGAGAGGCGCCCATGTGTCCAGAGCTGCACAAACTTCTTTAATTTGCATGTATTTTTATTCACTTTAAAGTGTGATGCTTTCGTTTTTTTGAGATGTATTCACGCATTATCTACTCTTTCATTACACGAAACCACTCTATGCAAATTTACGTAAAAACCCATTGGAATACATAAAAATAAAGGAAACAAAATAGCCGAATCAAATAGTGCCTTGTTACATCTAAAAATGAATGTAACAAGGCACTTCAAAAAATGAATGATTAAGAATCAATCCGATAATTGAAACAAAATCCCAGCTCGAATCTGGAAATTTCCTCCCGTCGAGTAATAATCTGCCTCACGGAATCGGTACAGAAAACTCGGCTGAACCTGAAACCGGACTTGGTTCCATTGATATTGCAAACCCGCGCCTACCGAAAAAGAATTCCAAGATTTTGGACGAGAATCCACCGTGAAATCCGTGTAGGTTTCTTCGTCGTTCAAATAAGTCTCAAAGTCAATATGTTGAAAAACACGCGCGTCTATTTGCGTCCCAAATGAATACATGAACTGTAAATTACGGCGTATTGGCTGGTAGTAATTCAGGTATATAGGCACTTGGATAACCGAAGTATTTAACTCAATATCCTCCAAAATGTCATATTCTGAAGGAATAAATGCAGCATACTTGGTTTCAAAATTTTGTCCCAATGTAAAATTATATACACTCGCATTATCAAACTCTACAGCAGGATATTTTTTTCCAAGCACTCCTGCAGAAATACTGATATTTTTACTTAAAAATAATTCAAAAATAGGGCCTAATCCAAATGTTTGCGGAATACTGTAGTGCCCCGTCATACCTACACGAGTTTGAATTTTAGGCCATGAAAACGACTTTTTAGGAGCTACGTTTTCAGCAACACGAAGAGATGCTTCCACAGAATCCTCGACTATTTCCTCTTCTTGCTCCGGCACTTGTTCTTGTATTTCTTCTTCACTCTTTACTAAAAGTAAATTTTGCTTTTCCAATGAAGAAATACTATCTCCAACTACGCCCATCTGCTGATTATCAACAACATTCATCTTGTTGTTATCATATAACTCATTGCTTGTATTCGTTCCCCTTTCTTTGAGCATATTTTCTTTCTTACCAACGAACGTACGCGGTGCGTTACTTCTCTTCTCTTTGAATTGTTCAACAGAAGATATTTCACTCGTAAATACCTCTTCGCTATTTCCAGAGCTGATAGGCATGAGACGGGCAGACGGCGTGTACATATCGTGTGAACACTTGACAAAAACCGTTTTTTCAACATAAACGGTATCTTTAGTCGTGACTGATGAAGCAGAATGAGAGGAAATCAAAGATTCTAGCGTAGAAATTTTAGCATAGGTGGTGTTTAATTGATTCGTTAATTGAACTTGTTTGTACCCTCCAACAAACAGAAGGCAAGTTGTTGTGAGAGCATAAAATGGCCAGGCATACTTCGCCCAAGCAACCATATACCAAGGCAATGGTAAATTGGGTTGAATTTTTGCCCAAACATCCGTCTGAATTGGTCGAGAAAACCCTTCCAATTCTTCTTTCATTTTTCTATCAAATGACTCGTTTGACATATTTTATCTTATAAATGGGGTTGTCTTTCTAAATATTCTGTAATCCATTGTTTTAACTTTGCCCGTGCTTTAGCCAAATTTGCGCGTACGGCACTTTCTGTACATTCCAGCGAGGCGGCAATCTCAGTATGCGAATATCCATCTACGACCGACATCGAAAAAACGACTCGATAAGCAGGTGATAAACGCTGTACAAAAGCCATGATTTCCTCTTTTGAAAGCAAAGAAATAGTTTCCACTTCGTTCTGTACATCGGGCACTTGATCGATTGAAAGCAATTCCAATCTTGCATGGTACTTTCTAAAATAATCAATGGCTGCATTCACCATAATTCTCCGAAACCAGCCCTCAAAAGGACTTTCTTCTTTGTATTTATCGATGTGCTGAAA
Source organism: uncultured Cytophagales bacterium (assembly GCA_964399465.1). Lineage (GTDB taxonomy): Bacteria > Bacteroidota > Bacteroidia > Cytophagales > Spirosomataceae > CAYNRA01. The sequence continues at coordinate 226 of CAYNRA010000030.1, read as the reverse complement.
AACTTTTAAAAAACCGTCGCTCATCATTTCCTCCGCTTCAAAATCATTTGCGGCATACCGAAGACATATGGTTTTTGCAAAACCCGCGTAGTGGTCAAAAAGAGAGCGTTGGGCAGTAGAATCTCTCTTTTTACACTTTTCGATGGTTCGCTGTAAATCAAAAGCCTTGCTTTTCTTTTTAAATATCACAGTCCGTCTATTTTCTTTTGGGAATTCTTCTTTCTAT
>CAYNRA010000029.1:21023-30791 GCA_964399465.1 uncultured Cytophagales bacterium | reverse complement strand
CATCGTACTAGGCATATAGATGCCCTAGCCTGACAAACCGCCCCTTTTATTTCCCGACTATATTGGCGGACATATCGACGGTCAATTGAATACCGAGGAGCGGGAGATAGACCCGTAGTTTCTTACCATCTTGGCGAATGACCTCTGCTTGTTGGCCGGAGAACGCCCCAGATTGAAACGTGACGAGGTCTCTTGGCGCAAATGTATCTAGTTGGATTTCGTTGTGGTCGAAATCATTGAGTAAATATTGGATGGCACTAATTTCCTCTGGGCGCACGACGGCAGGTTTGTTCAGCCAGAACAAATACCTCACAACCCCCTGCACCTCAAAGATGCGGTGTCTTTCCTTGTCAGTCAAGCGTACGAATACATACGAGGTAAAGAGAGGTTTTTCAACGACTTTCATTCGGTCAGACCATTTCTGATTTACCTTTCGTACGGGGCAATAGACTTCGATACCTAGTTTGGCGATATCATCGGCTACTTTCTTCTCTGCGCGTGCTTTGGTGTAAATTACAAACCATTGAAGCACAGGAGCGCCTTGTTTTAGTTTCTCGGAAATTTGCTGCGTTTGGGTAGTTGGGACAGTATTCATCATTTAGGTATGTTTTTATGGGAAAACGCATCGTATAAGCTTGGCTACGGCTTCGCCCGGTCAGTCCCAATTTTGAACATCTGAGGGCATTTTATAACCAAAAAAGCTGCAGATTAGTACTTTTACAGAGCTCCGCTCGGTCAGTCCCAATATGTTAGAACCTACAATAAGCAAGAAAAAAGAAAAGTACGTTTACACATCTACAAAAGGTACGGGATCGGAATGGGACAATTCCTTGTATTTCGATGTTTATTGGCACGAAATAAACGCAAGCGGTTTCAGGAGACAATTTTGTTTGTATGTAGTTTATTCGTACACAGGCGTATAGGTATCTCTATTTTGTTGGAAGAGGGCAACATCTGCCCAAACCATTTCTTTTACAAGTGCAGGCAGGTCATAATTGAGCTTCCAGTTTAGTTGTTTCATTGCTTTGGACGGATCACCGATGAGGAGTTCTACTTCTGTTGGGCGGAAATAAGCAGGATCTATCTCAACGACTACCTTTCCGATGGGCAGTTGAAAATCAGGATTTGCGCAGGCAGTTACGATGGCTTTTTCATCCACACCTGTTCCTTCGAAAGCAAGGGTAATACCGAGTTCAGCAAAGGCCATACGGATAAACTCCCGGATGGTCGTTGTTATTCCAGTGGCAATCACATAATCTTCTGGTTTTTCTTGTTGAAGGATGAGCCACATGGCTTCTACATAGTCTTTGGCATGTCCCCAGTCGCGCTGTGCATCTAGATTCCCCATATAGAGGCGGTCAGAGAGACCGAGTGCGATTTGCGCGAGCCCGCGGGTAATTTTGCGGGTAACAAAGGTTTCACCACGAAGTGGAGACTCGTGGTTAAAGAGAATTCCGTTGCAGGCATACATATTGTATGCTTCGCGGTAATTCACCGTGATCCAGTATCCATATAATTTGGCTACGGCGTACGGGGAGCGCGGATAGAACGGTGTTTTCTCGCTTTGTGGTACCTCTTGAACGAGGCCATAGAGCTCTGAGGTAGAAGCTTGGTAAATGCGTGTTTTCTCCGTCATGCCAAGAAGGCGAACGGCTTCTAGGATTCGGAGCGTTCCGATTCCATCGACATTGGCTGTATATTCTGGCTCGTCGAAGCTTACTTTCACGTGTGACATCGCACCGAGGTTGTAAATTTCGTCTGGCTGAACTTCTTGAATAATTCGAATGATATTGGTCGAATCGCTTAAGTCTCCATAGTGCAATTTGAAATTCACTTTTGCATCGTGAAGGTCTTGGTATAGGTGGTCAATACGAGCGGTATTGAACAGCGAAGAGCGTCGTTTGATACCGTGTACTTGGTACCCTTTTTGGAGCAAAAGCTCGGCTAAGTAGGCACCGTCTTGGCCTGTGATTCCAGTAATGAGAGCAACCTTCATGCGTATCGTTCGTTAAATCTTATTGTTGAAAACGTAAGCAATTTGTCCAAAAAATTGCAAGACATCAATTTTTTTTTCATTTATTTATTAAGCGGTCACTTTTGGGTAAAAAATCAAAAATAAATATTGAAATAGTACAATTTTGCCTTGTAAAAATCAAATGATTGTTTTTTTGATTGAAAATCCTGTAATCGGGAATCCACGGTTGATACGCCCAAAAAACCACGATTGATATACCAAGTAACCCACGGTTAAAACCGTGGATTACGATAGGGGTATTTTACATCATCTGTTCCCATAATAATTCCGATAAATCATACACCTGTACGGCATGTTCTTTTTCTTGGTGTTTGACACCGTCCGACATCATCACCATACAAAACGGGCAACCTACCGCTATTGTGGAGGCACCTGTTGCTAATGCTTCTTGCACACGCTCCACATTTACATCTTTCTTTCCTTTTTCTGGTTCCTTGAACATTTGTGCGCCACCGGCACCACAACACAAGCCATTGGTTTTGCAGCGTTTCATCTCAACAAGCTCTGCATCAAGGACTTCCAAGACTTGGCGGGGTGCTTCATAAACTTGGTTGGCACGGCCTAGATAACAAGAATCATGGAATGTAATTTTCTTTCCTTTAAATCCCCCTTCTTCTTTCAAACGCACTCGTCCTTCTTGAATCAGTTGTTGTAGGTATTCTGAATGGTGGAGTACCTCGTAGTTTCCGCCAAGTTCAGGGTATTCGTTTTTGAGGGTATTGAAACAGTGTGGACAAGCCGTTACAATTTTCTGGATGCCATACCCATTGAGTACCGCAATGTTTTGTTGGGCGAGCATTTGAAAAGTAAATTCATTGCCAGCGCGGCGTGCCGGGTCTCCGGTACAGCTTTCTTCTGTACCTAATACAGCGAACGAGATATCAAGATGTTGAAGAATAGAGGCAAATGTTTTGGTGACTTTTTTGTAGCGATCATCGAATGCGCCAGCGCAGCCTACCCAAAATAAAATAGCGGGGGTCTCCCCTTTTGCAGCCATTTCGGCCATCGTCTTAATCGGTTTTTCCATTGTAATTCTCAGTTAGGCGGGTGAATGGGATATCCTTTTGAACAAAAATAGTATGCTTGCATAACATTTGCAAATAAATTGGGGGAATTTGATGCAGGATGATGATGGGATAAAGCAGATACGATGGAATGCAACGGGGCGAATGCGATTCGCCCGTACGGAAATAAAAAAGGAGAAAAAAGGACTATTCCTCTTTTCTCCTTTCTACGTAGCCTCGAAGGGAATCGAACCCCTACCTAAGGTACCGGAAACCTTTGTTCTATCCATTAAACTACGAGGCCGCACCAATGGTGATGCAAAAGTACAAAAAATTATGAAATACCAAAGAGGGCCTTCAATTCTGTCGCCTCGTCTGGTTTCATTCTACCAGCTAGTACCAGTCGAAGCTGGCGGCGGCGAAGTGCTCCTTCATACAATTCTATTTCAGCCTCCGTTTCAGGCACTGCCTGCGGCACTTCAATCGGGCGACCAGATTGATCAACCGCCACGAATGTCAAAAATGCTTTATTGGTATGTACTTTCGTTCCGGCTGGGATATTCTCCGAATACACATGGACGACTACCTCCATCGAAGAATTAAACGCACGCGTCACTTTGGCTTCCAAGGTAACCACATTACCAAGCGGAATCGCCTCCACGAACGATACATTGTCCACAGAGGCAGTGACGACAATGCGATTGGAATGTTTTTGTGCACAAATAGCCCCCACAATATCCATGGTACGCATGAGATTTCCTCCCATCAGGTTTCTGAGTGTATTGGTATCATTGGGCATCACCATTTCGGTCATGATGGTGTGTGATTCGCTGACTTTTTTTGATTTGGGCATGGTATAGATTGTGATGAAAACACAAAAATACAGAACAAATTGGGATTTTGTGGTGCACTATCCTCCTTTCTATTCCAAACGGTTTCTTTCGTTTAGCCCCTCACAAGCCCTTTTTCTCGGAGAAAATCATTGGTCATCACCTCTGCCTCTGCATGAAGCATCACTTGTTTTTCTACCTGACAAATGCAAAGTGTATGATCCAAACCCTCAACCATCTCTTTGACCGTACATTGAATATACCCAACGGCTTCCAACAAATAGGGACAGCCGCGGTCGTCGAGTGCATACCATTGGGGACGTAATTTGGGTTTTTCTCGTCCGCTTTTCCGACCGAGAGCTGCAATGAGATTGGTTTGTGTTTCTGCCAATAGGTTAACATTCAACTGTTTGCTCGTTTTCACCAATTCCAACGTATAATCTACTTGATACAAGGCAACGACCAACTCCTTTCCACCCATAGCCGATTGCATGACCCACGTCGCAATATTTCCATTATAAACCGTTTCTCCAGAAGGTAATACGGCATTCGTCGTGATAGAATGCACGTCGTAATTCTTGCGTTTCAGTACTTTTTTCATTTGTTCCAATGTATGAGATTTCTAGTATATGCATGTAAAGACGTGAAAAAACGAATCAATGTTTTGAATTACATGTACAGCGACCCATCTAAAACAAAAAAGGATTCCCTTTTTCAAAGGAATCCTTGTTGTCTGTCATCTATATAGTAGTAAAGTGCACGAAGGGGGTATTTCTGAGAATCACTGCGGGACGAAGTGTTTCAGGCAAAAATATCTAGTTCACCCACGATAGTTAAGACCGTATCATCTGTCAATCGTGTAGCCCAACCTTGGCACTTAGGGACTTCATAATGGAAAAAGTACTGCAAGGTATGCCATTTTGTGGCTTTTACCGCTTCATCATCCAATTTTTGTGCAGCTACGGCTTGTTTCAACCATTGCCACGCGATTACGTAGGTACTCATCAACTCCATGTACAACGAAGCATCGGATAAATAACGTTCTATATCACCTGTTCGTGCAATCGACAGTAAATGTTTTGTCACGTTTTCGACCAATATCCCTGTTTCTGCGAGTTGACGTGCATATCTAGCTAGTTCTGGAATAGCCAAAGCGGCTGTTTGTACTTCTTGTACTTCAGCGGCCAATAGTTGTACGGCTTTCCCTTGTTGGAGTGTCACTTTTCGACCTAATAAATCCTGAGATTGAATGCCCGTTGTTCCTTCGTAGATAGGAGTAATTCGGATATCTCGGTAATATTGTTCGGCGGGAAAATCTTCTGTAAATCCATATCCTCCGAAACATTGTAGGGCTTCGTTGGTCACTTTTACGCCCGCTTCGCAAGGATACGTTTTCGTGATGGGCGTTAATAATTCCACCAGTAGCGTATTTTTCTCTTTTTCCTCAGGCGATGTAGCGGCATGTGCGCGGTCAAAATAGAGAGACGTCTGTACAAGCAAAGAAAGAGAACCCTCAACAGCCGCTTTTTGGAAAAGCAACATACGGCGTACATCTGGGTGCTGAATAATAGGGACTTGTGGCGTATCCACAGCAGCTTTGGTATTGAGACGGCGGCTTTGTGGTCTTTCTTTGGCATACGTTAAAGCGGCGTGGTAAGCTGCGGATGCAATGGCAGCGCCAGCAATCCCGACACCGATACGCGCCTCGTTCATCATTTGGAACATATAAGACAGCCCTTTGTTTGGCTCACCAATCAACCAAGCTTGGCTACCTTCAAAGCCAAGATGCATGGCTGGAACACCTTTCTGACCAATTTTATGGTAAATTCCCATATTGGAAATGTCATTTCGTGTGCCATCTTCTAGGAATTTCGGAACGACGAACAGCGAAATTCCCTTCGTACCGAGCGGAGCCCCTTGGATACGACCGATGAGCAGATGCACCACATTCTCACAGGCGTCGTGATCACCTGCTGAAATGAATATCTTTTGTCCGTGAATCGCATACGTACCATCCGGTTGTGGAATGGCTGTTGTGGTTATATCGGATAGAGAGCTTCCTGCTTGGGGCTCTGTGAGGCACATGGTACCTTGCCATTTACCAGAAAGCATGTGGGGAACAAAACGTTGGATGAGCTCTTCCGTTGCGAAGGTGGTAAGTAAGCGTGCTGCACCGGCTGTGAGTCCGGTGTACATCAAACCACTGTTGGCAGCCATACCGATAAAACCAGCCAAACTAGTGATAGTCATGGGCACTTGTGCACCTCCGTGTTCGTAGGAAAAGTCAGCACCGATTAATCCGGATTCTCCCATGGCTTGCAGATATTCTTTGACGATGGGGTGAACGGTTACTTCGCCATTCACCAGCTGCGGTTCTTGACGGTCAACGGCGGTGAGTGTAGGAAACATCAATTTCTCAGCAATTTGGGTAGCCGAGTCTAGAATCATCTCAAAGGTTTCTTTGGAATGATCTTGGAAATACGGCAATTGACAAAGCGACTCAACGTCATGTACTTGGTACAGGAGAAAAGAGAGTGTTTTTCTATCAATAAAAGGCGTTTTCATTTTGTAATAGTAAAGGGTTGGGTTGAAAAGGAGAATGGGTCAGACCTACATGAGGCCAAGCATTTTGGCGTACTTCATCATAGCGGCGGGGTTCGAGATTTTCAGTTTTCCGAACATCATGGCCGTCATGGGATTGAGATCTCCCGAAGCAATTTTCACGAGGTCTTCACCGCTGGTCTTGAGGGTTACTTCCGATTCGCCAAGGAGTCCTTCCTTCACGGTGGCAGCTCCATTGGCAACTGCGAGCGTATATTGTTCTTCGCCGAGGTCAAAATGAATAGTTGTTTGGATGTCTGAAGCCTCTTGGGCGGCGATTTTAGCAGGTAAACTGTCTAGAAATTCTTTCGCGGTCATTGGTAGGTGGTATATAAATAGTGATGAAATAAACGAACAAGCATCAAAGACAGCTTCACGAGTCGTATCTCCAAAAGTTCGTATGAACAAATATATCGAAAAAGACAAATATTATGCAAGCATACTATTTAATCTTTTTTTATCTGTACGAATATGCACTATTTCCGTTTAGCGAGGTGTACAATTTGGTTAAGTGGGATAAAAAAGTCTAATTTTGTTTAAAACGGACTTGTCCCCTTGTTTCACTTCTTACTTTACTTCTTTATGAAAAAAACAATTTACACGTATTTCTTTCTCCTTTTCGGTTTATTTTCGACCTCTTCAAACCTACTTGCCCAAGACAGCCTTGCTATTGTACGTCCTTTATTAGCCACACGAGCTGACTCTTTGGAAGTGGGATGGTGGGAGCGAAAAACCCAGTTGGCGCTCAATTTTGCACAAGCTTCCTTCAACGATAGTTGGCAGGGAGGTGGAATTTCCAATATTGCGGTGGGCGGATTATTTAATAATCGCTCCGTTTATACAAAGCGCAAAGGTATCTGGACAAACCAAGTTCAGCTCCAATACGGATTTATCAACAATCGGGGGCAGGACATCCGTAAAAGTGTTGATCGCTTATTTTTAGATTCCCAATTTTCAAAATTTGTTCGCAAAGATCTTCGGTGGTTTGCTGGGGCGAGTTTTTTATCTCAGTTTGCACCTGGTTTTTCATTTACAGCAACGGGTGAACGGCAGAACTTAATATCTTCCTTGTTTGCGCCTGCCTTTTTATCAGAGAGCTTTGGTATGGAATGGAACCCCAAAAAGTACCTTGCTGTGCAATTGGGGGGTGGTACAATTCGGCAGACTTTTGTTTTGAATGACCGCGTATTGGCAGAACAATTGGCAAACAATGAAAACAGATACGGCCTTGCACCGGGGCAACGCGTGCTAAACGAACTAGGGGTTCAGGGCGTCATGTCATTTGATAAAGACGTGGTCAAGAATGTCAACCTCAAAATTCGCTATCAAGTCTTTTTCGCGTATGCACCGGAAGTAAAACCAGTCGATCATCATGTAAACTTAGTAGCAGCGGCAAAGGTGAACAAATACATGAACGTCAATTTTTCATTGATAGCGATTTACGACCAAGACCAAGCGGCTACGATTCAGTTGAGCCAAGGGTTGGCGGCAGGACTTTCTTTTCAACTTTAAATTAAACCAAAACAACTATGTTAAAAGAATTTCAAGAATTTATTGCGAAGGGCAATGTCATGGACTTAGCGGTAGGAGTAATCATTGGTGGGGCATTTGCCAAAATTACCGCATCCTTAGTAAATGACATTTTAATGCCGTTTATCAGTTTGATTTTAGTTGGTGGCGTAAAAGGGCAATGGGTACTTCGTGAAGCGAAGCTCGCGGCTGATGGTAGCGTACTTGAGGAAGCAGCCATTTTGAACTACGGGCAATTCATCACAACCATTTTGGATTTTCTACTGATTGGTTTTGTTGTTTTTCTCATCGTCAAGGCTGTAAATAAACTTCGTTCAAAACGAGAAGAATAATTTTTAGTCAACTAAACGGGAAAGAAAGAATGTGATTGGGTTTACGCCTAGTCACATTCTTTTTTTGTACATCAAAGGTCAAATATTTACATTTGCGAGGGGTATTTAAGGGCTTTCCTTGTTAGGTTACGAATTTCAGGACATAACGATATGATAATCAAAGATTTTTTGAAGCGCCATTTGAAAGGAGATTGGCAGATTTGGATGATTTATTTTTTACTTTCCATGCTTGGGACACTTGCTGTCTATAGCTCCACGTATTCATTGGCATACCGAGAGAGTGGTGGAAATACGGAATCTCATCTATTCAAGCATGTCGCCTCTCAGTTGTTGGGCTTCTTTTTTGCTTGGTTACTGCATCGTTTCAATTACCGTATTTTGATACAATATGCTCGACCGATGTTGTATTTGAGCTTGGCCTTGATGTTTTATACCTTATTCAAAGGAGTAGATGTTGGAGATGCGCGCCGTTGGGTTCGCGTCCTAGGTATTTCTTTTCAAACATCCGATATTGTCCGTCTGGTTTTGATTGTGAATATTGCTTTGGTCTTGGCACAGCGCCAAAATGTAGCGAAAGACGAGTATGATTTCAAGTCAATTAGTGAAATTACGATTTGGTCAGGATTTTTCTGTTTGCTGTTAGGAATTCCCAACTTTTCAACGGCGGTTTTATTGGGTTTGACGTGTTTCATGATTTTTTGGGTAGGCCGTGTACCTGGTCGTTTCATCATGCGAATGGGTGCTGTGATTGTCATAACCTTGATTGTAGGGATTATTGCTAGTTTATTTTTACAAAAAGTAGGCATTAACTTTGGCCGTGGCGAGGTGGTTGTCAATCGGGTCGAAGCATTTATTGGCTATGATTTGAACGGAGACGGTAGTACCGGTGGCCGGATTGGCGGAAATAATGACCAACGTGATTTTTCATTGGCTTCGGTTGCATCTGGGGGAATATTTGGTGCTGGGCCAGGTCGAAGTGCGCAGCGTTACCAACTCTCAGAGGCACATTCTGATTTTATTTTCTCTGTGATTGTCGGCGAATATGGTTTAGTTGGGGGCGTTGTGGTTATTTCTTTGTATTTATGGCTTATGTGGAATGGGCTTAAGAATGTTCAAAATACCTACCGTGCCTTTGGAGGAATCTTATCTATAGCACTGACACTCAGCATCACCATACAGGCTTTCATGCACATCTTGATTAATGTTGGGCTCTTACCCATCACTGGGCAAACCCTCCCTTTGATTAGCAAGGGGGGATCTTCCATACTTATTACATCAATTATGTTTGGTATTGTCCTCAGTGTTTCACGTGGTGAAGAAGATACTTCTGACAGAAAAAGACGTACAAAACAAACGAACTCCTCATCTCAATAACTCAAAATTATGCGAATACTCATCAGTGGAGGTGGTACAGGTGGCCATATATATCCGGCCAT
>CAYNRA010000029.1:0-21013 GCA_964399465.1 uncultured Cytophagales bacterium | reverse complement strand
CGCGGTTGCTCTTCAAAAACGATTGCCGCAAGCTCAGATTTTATTTGTTGGTGCAGAAGGTAAAATGGAAATGGAAAAAGTCCCCAAAGCGGGATTCCAAATCATCGGTTTACCTATTGCGGGTTTCAATCGCTCCTCTCTCCTTTCCAACCTTTCTTTCCCTAGCAAGTTACTTCGGAGTCTTCAGAAAGCCCGAGAGGTCGTCTCTGATTTCCGACCAGATATCGCTATTGGTGTTGGTGGCTATGCGAGTGGCCCTACCCTATTTATGGCTTCTTTGCAAGGCGTACCTTTGGTTATTCAAGAGCAAAATTCGTATGCAGGAGTAACCAATAAATTACTAAGCAAACGCGCGCGTAAAATTTGCGTTGCCTACCCCAATATGGAACGCTTTTTCCCGGCAGACCGCTTGATTTTTACAGGGAATCCGGTACGAGAAGATATTTGCACAACGCTTCCTTCGGTTACGGAGGCACGTGCACACTTTGGTCTTGACCCAGCCAAGAAGACACTTTTGGTTATTGGCGGAAGCCAAGGAGCGCGGAGTATCAACCAATGTATGCAGCAGATTCTCTCTGATTTACGTGCAAAAGACTACCAAATTATCTGGCAAACAGGAAGTCAATTTCGGTCTTCGATTGATCAATACAAACAACCTGGCGTATTCATTTCTGAGTTTATCTACGAGATGGCATTTGCGTATGCTGCTGCGGATGTTGTCGTTTCGCGGGCTGGGGCACTTTCGGTATCGGAGTTGTGTATTGTCCAAAAACCAGCTATTTTGGTTCCTTTTCCCAATGCAGCTGAAGACCACCAAACCAAAAATGCACGGAGTCTTTCTGACCACCAAGCAGCTTGGTTGGTAGAAGATAACCAACTTATGCACGCATTACTGCCTGCAATTACTACCTTATTGGAAGACCCGGCGCAGTGTGCCATGCTTTCGACAAATATGAAATCCTTTGCGAAACCACAAGCTGCTGCGGATATCGCTGAACAAATCATTCAACTCATTCCATCATGAAAACATTTTTTTCTGAGAGCATCGTCGATTACACCACGTACACTTTTAACTACAGCCAATATGCCGTTCGGGAGGACAAAGACCGTCTGAACGAGATATATGGGCAAGGATATCTCCCTTACAGTGCCCATTTGGGAATAGAGAAAGACGTTTTCTATCGGGCGCGTAGTTTGCGTGTGGAACTCGACACATTTGCAGACACCTCTGAAAACCGACGAGTGGCGCGTCTGGTGGAGCCACTTGGTATTTGCCTTGACGTCCTTCCCAAAGAAGAGGCAGGCATTGAAAACCCTGATTTTCAAGAATTTTGTAGCCGATATATACGAGAACGTATAGGAGATGACAACATGAGTGAAGAACGTTGGGCGTACATTTTAAGCCGTCCGCTGGGCTCACATATTTTTCGGTTTACTTTTCCAGATGGACAGTTAGCTGGTTTTGTTTTGGCAGCATTGGATGAGGAGATTGTACATTATTGGTTTGCTTTTTTTGATACGAATTACATGCGTTCGCATTCGTTGGGTAAATGGATGATGTGGCGAGTCATCCAGTGGGCAAAAGAAAATGGGCGGAAGTACGTGTATCTTGGAACGGCTTACAAACCTACTGCCCTCTATAAAATTCGTGATCACAAAGGATTGAGCTATTTCGATGGCAATGGGTGGAGTACAGATACAAAAAAACTGAAACAGCTTTGCGAAACGGATGGGGAACCTAAAACCATGGACGCATTTAAAGCAATGGAAAATCCAAATGACTATTTAGCAGGCTTGGTATGAGTAGAACAGAGAAATTAAAAAAAGGGGGAATTATTTTACTCGTTGTACTTGGCATTTACGGCCTAGTCCGACTTTCCCTCGAACTCCGGCAAGACCGTTGCACGGAAATAGTTGTTGAGATTGATCAACCGGAAAATCAGACGTATGTAACAGAGGAAGAGATTAAACAATTTGCGACCCAATTTGGAACAGATATATTGGAAGGCAAATACATTGACCAAATATCTTTGGAGAAAGTCGAAGAACGTGTCCGGAATAACCCACATGTACAATCGTGTGAGGCGTTCATTGATTTATCTGGGCAATTACAGATTAAAGTAAAACCTTATTTACCTACCGCCCGATTGGTCAAAGAGAATCAACTAGGGGATTACATTGACCCAAGTGGCCGTTTTTTCCCTCCTTCTCGGCATTTTTCTGCCCGTGTTTTATTGGTAGGAGGAGACTATTTCGTGGGGAGACGAAGCCTTGAGGACTCCAGTCATTTGGAGTTATTGACATTTCTGAATACCATCAACAATGACCCTTTTTGGTCTGTTCAATTTACACAGCTACACATTGACAAAGATCAGTTTATACATATTTATCCGTTAATTGGGGAGTATATGATTGATTTCGGGAAACCTGTGGATGTAGCTGGCAAATTGGCGAAGTTAAAACTGTATTATACCCAACTACTTGAAAATCCGGAAGTCTCTCCTCAAAAAAGATTAGACTTATCCATTAATAATCAATTAGTTATAGAATAAGTTTGTATTTTTGCTTGCTTTGTTTTTTTACCACAAAATAAATTTTGTTGCTTTCCATACCTTAAATTAAGTAATTTTATGCCCGATTCTCAGATTCACAAACTTGTAACATTTTCTCTTCTATGAACGAAAGCCCAAATGATAGCATCGTAATCGGTTTAGACATTGGTAGTTACCGTGTTCGGGCTGTGGCTGGTTCTCTCACAGAGAATGGAGAGATACAAATTGATGGGTACGAAGAAGCTCCTTTTGTGTTCACTGACTCAGGCGTTTTAAATGGTCAAATCATCAATGTAAAACATTGCATTGACGTCATCGGAAAAGTACTGAAGAGATTATCAGACAAATGCGATAGCGATATTAGCAGTGTCAATGTCAATATTTCTGGCGTATCTATTCAAGATACGAAACATGGTGGAACAACGACAAGTTCTGGAAATTCAAGTGTCATCGATATTCGGGATGTCGGCTCATTGGTCAAGCACGTGCAACGTTCTTTTTCCATACGAGATGGACATACGATTCTACACACGCTCCCACTCGATTTTACGGTAAATAATGCACCTGCCAACAACCCAATTGGGCGTGTCGGTGTACAAGTAAGTGGTGATTTTTGCATGGTGACTATGCCCAAAGTAAATTTGGATACCGTTTACCAAACTATCAAAAGTGTACCTGCTCTCACTACGGATCCGAATGCTTCGCCCAATTTGAATGTTGACAAATCCCTACTTAGCTCAGTAGCAGATAGTTATTCTGTATTGAATGAAGAAGACAAGAAAAACGGAGTTGTGGTGGTCAATATCGGGAATGAACTTACCGAGATTTCCATTTTTCATAAACACGGGCTTCGGTACAGAAAGGTTGTTCCCATTGCTGGAAGAACCATCACAGCCGACATTGCCGAGGCGTTCCGACTACAAATTGAGGATGCCGAAAAGCTCAAATTAGTTTATAGTGTCTTGCTTTCATTGGATAGTATCACAGAAGACCAAACTATTCTTGTAGATGGAAAGAACGGACTTCCTTCCCGGCAAATTCGGGTAGAGCATATCCGCCGTATCGTGGATTTACGCTTGCGTGAAATCGCTCTGATTGTTTCCTCAGAGATGACACGCTCAGGGATGCGCGACCAACTCATTCATGGATGTATCTTGACGGGTGGCTCGGCCAAGATGTATCAGATTGTTGACTTATTTTCTAGTGTATTGGGCGAAGAAATTTATACACGTGTGGGTAGCCATCTCCAAAATATTGCCTACGTACATGGGCAAAAGAGTACTCAATTGCAGAATCCTAAGTATGCCACAGCCATTGGACTTATGCTGGCATCCTTGAAGCCATTTGACACCCGTTTTCCCGTTTACACAGATTTACTTTTGCAACCTACTTCGTATGTAGCCCCTCAAATTAAGGCGGAAGTTTCTGGATCTAATCGAAACCCACCAACAAAACATTCCGACGATACACGCAGTATTATTGACATAATTATGGGTAAAATCAAGGGGCAATCTCCTCCGGACCTAAACGATTCCTACTAGTCAATCCGAAAAAGAAGAGAAATTCAAAATACGTAGAGAAAAAAGCAATGTTTTATTTCATTCATTTCTACATTTTCTTGGTTCAAAAAGTCTGTTAGATTGTACGAAAAGTGTTCTCTATATTACTATTATTCACCTATTAACTTGAAAACTACATGTTGTACCCACAAGATTACGAACTCAATTTAAATGCCAAACTCCCAAACCTCATTAAAGTAGTTGGGGTAGGTGGTGCAGGTGGGAATGCCGTAAAAAACATGGTGAAACTCGGTATTCATGACGTAGACTTCATCGCTTGTAATACAGACAATCAAGTATTACAGTCTTTGCCAGAACCTATTTTACGGGTACAAATCGGTGCAGAATTGACCAAGGGACTTGGGGCTGGAACCATGCCAGAACGAGGACAGAAAGCGGCAGAAGAATCTGAGAAAGCCATTCGTGAATTATTTAATCCGCCTACTGAAATGGTTTTCATCACGGCAGGTATGGGTGGAGGAACAGGTACGGGTGCTGCACCCGTTATTGCCCGTATTGCGAAAGAAATGGGGCGACTAACCGTTGGAGTTGTCACAGATCCCTTCTCTTTTGAGGGATCTCAGAAAATTGCACAAGCAGCCGAAGGTATCATTGAACTAAAGAAATACTGCGATACGGTATTGGTTATTAAAAACGACCGTCTCGCTAAAATATACGGGAATTTAGCCATTGAGCTTGCGTACAGTTTTGCTGACGATGTACTTGCCAATGCAGTAAAAAGTATTGCCGAACTTATCACCCGTCCAGGTATAATTAATCTGGATTTTTCCGATGTAAAAACCGTTCTAGGAGATGCCGGCCAAGCAGTAATGGGTTCTGCGGAAGCATCAGGACCCAACCGGACAGAAGAGGCAGTAAAAAATGCCCTGGAATCACCTTTGCTCGAAAACAACGACATTGGTGGCGCACAACGTATTCTTGTTACATTAGCATATAGCGACGAAAAACCAGAATACAGCATTCTTATGTCTGACCAAAGTTTGGTAACAAGCTTTATCGAAGAAAAAATTCAATCAAGAGCTCAAATTTTCAAACATGGATTTGCCATTGACCGCTCCTTGAAAGACAAGGTACGTATTACCATTGTAGCCGCTGGTTTTGGTAGAAACACACCTGATAAAGAGAAGGGAAAAGATGTTAAACCCGAACCACTCGAACCAAAAGGGACTCCAGTTCCTGTCAATAATGTAGGAGGTAGACCAACGCCTCCTACAACTACAATTGTGCATGAACCGCCACCACCATTCAATTCTTCCCCCACAAATCTCTTTCTGATTACACAACAAATGCGCGAACAGATTTTCAATTTAAACGATTATAGCGTTCTAAATACGCCAACCTATAAACGGTATAATTTACCTGCGCCATCTACGCAGCATAAATCTAAAAGTGAGGTCATCAATCTGAGTGAAATTTACCGGGAGCTCGTTAAGCTAGAAATTGTATAAATTATGAAAGAAATTCGGGCCATTGTTGCACGCTACCAAGAGGAGAAACAACAACAAACACCTGCTGCATTGGCGACAGTCGTGGCTGTGGAGGGTTCTTCGTATCGGCGTGTAGGTGCTCGGATGCTGGTTCTAGAAACCGGTGAATATGTTGGCGGTATCAGCGGGGGGTGTCTCGAAGGAGATGCCCGAAAAAAGGCGCGATTTGCCATTCATCGGCAACAACCAAGTTATGCCATTTACGATACCACACAAGGAGACGATCATCAAATTGGCGTTGGTTTGGGCTGTAATGGCATCATTCATGTCCTTTTGCAACCCATTGACTATACAGACCCAAACAATGCCGTTGCTTGTCTAGAAAGATTGCTCGCACAACCGCGACAAGTTCAGCAAGTAGCCACAATCACCAAGTCTGATTCTCCTGAATACCCCATGGGAACGAGTTGGCTGATTGGCGATACACGTTTTTCAAGATTAAACGAACAACTTCTTCCCTATCTCGGCGAACGGCGCTCACGACTTTATGAACTTCCAGAAGAGAACCTAACCGTTTGCTTGGAAACGGTTTTTCCGGAGATTCAAATTTTCTTGGCGGGCTACCAAACAGATACCTTACCGTTGGCACGTCTGGCACGGGAAATCGGATTTACCCCTCTTTTGATTGCGCCTTCTTGGCAAGTTCCGCCCGCGATTCATTCTTTGGTTTCGAAGATATTTGCCCCAGATGGAGAACTGGAAGAGCTGGGGATTGACGCTTTTTCAGCCGTGATTTTGATGTCGCATGATTTGGGGAAGGATACCTATCAGTTGGCTCGTTTTTTACCCTCTGCCATTCCGTTTATCGGGATGCTAGGGCCGAAAGTCCGGGCAGAAAAGATACAAAGATCGCTGGAAGAACAAGGATATGTTTTTACAGACGAACAAAAAAAGAGGATTCATGCACCTGTCGGATTAGATATTGGCGCGACGACACCAGAGGAAATTGCCTTGTCTATTTTGGCTGAAATTCGTGCGTTTTTCAGCGGACGCTCCGCCAAACCACTTCGCGACAGAGACCGCCCCATTTATGCCGATTAACGGCAAAGGCACCGACTGACACATTTGTGCAAAATACAAAATACCTATTTCTACCACTTTCAATGGCTAGAAATAGGTATTTTTTGATGTACTACTTCGACCTTATTCCATCACTTTCGGAACGGCAAAATATTCTTTGGTTTTAGCGGGCGCGTTCACAAGTCCTTTTTCTCTAGGCAACGTATTCTGTGCTTCATCTTCCCGAAAAACATTTACCGCCGGACTGACGTGAATCAAGGGTTCTACGCCGGTTGTATCGACTTCATTCAGTTGCTCCATCCAATCCAAAATACGTGAAAGCGTTTCCACCATTTCTGTTTTTTCTTCCGGAGAAATCCCCAATCGGGCAAGATGTGCGATTTTATCAACCGTTTGTTCGTCTATTTTCATTTATATATGTATCTAAAGTTGTTTGAATGATTTGATACACTTGCTCTTTTAAAGCAGGAATATCGTCTTTGGTCAAGCCATCAGTTGCTATTGGTGGATGAATAACGATTTTCGGACGCCCGCCGTACATCCATGTATCAGGCATGATTTCATGCAAATTTAAAAAAGTAATCGGAACAATCGGCACGCGTTGTTCAATCGCCATGATAAATGCCCCATCTTTGAAAGGTTGGTGCATTGTAGGAATTGTTTGAGAGATTATCCCTCCTTCAGGCATGATGAAAATACTCCGTCCGCTTTCCAGTGCTTTCATGCCACGAACCAACGATTTGGCACGGCTACTTTTCTCTCCGCGATCGACTTGAATGTGCAATTTGGCAAACATATAACCCAAAAGCGGGATTTTCTTAACCGAACTTTTGCCCACGTAAGCAAAGAAATTGGGGACAACACCCATACCTACGGCAATGTCCAAATACGAAAAATGATTCGCAACAAAGACATATGTTTTGGACGTATCCGGCTTAAAATCATACCGAATCGCTAATTTTTTACCAATGAGTGGAAAATATACCGCTGCCCATGCTTGGGTTAAGCGATGGGCAAAACGGTGTCCTTTTTTGTTTTTTCGTTGTAAATTTATCCAGATGAATGGGTGAATGAGGAGATAAATAAATACAATCCAGAATACACACCAAACTCCGTACAAAAACTCCCAAAAATTGGGTTTCTTGCGTCGCACACTCATACTATTAAAGGATGTCTCTTAAATTGGTTGGATTTTGTTGTTTACGCATTCTGATATTCAGCATTTCTACCAAGAACGAGAATGCCATTGCAAAGTAAACATATCCTTTAGGAACGTGTACATGGAATGCCTCCGCAATGAGCAATGTACCAATCATGACCAAGAAAGAGAGCGCCAACATTTTCACAGTCGGGTGTTTTTCGACGAAATCACCCACGTTTTTGGCAAACAGTAACATAACTACTGTTGACAAAACGATAGAAGCTGCCATGACGGAGATAATCGAGGTCATACCGATAGCCGTGATGATGGAGTCAACGGAGAAAACGATATTGACGACCGAAATATCAATAATTGCGCGTGAAAGCGAGTTAGAAGCCTTGTTTTGCGCCGTTTCTTCTTCCGTTTTTCCTTCGATTTTATGGTGGATTTCAGAAGTCGCTTTTACGAGTAAGAACAAACCTCCAGCCAAAAGAATCAAATCCTTTCCGCTAAAGCCCATATCTATCGGAACACCTATATCTTGTAGATTAAACAAGTCTTTTTCGAGGCCGAGAATCCATCCTAAAACAAACAATAGGCTGACTCTCAGTGCCATAGCGAGCATAAGACCAATATTCCGGGCTTTTTTCTGTTCTGCGTTGGGGAGTTTCCCGGCGATGATAGAGATAAAGATAATGTTGTCGATACCTAGAACAACTTCTAGGAGAGTCAGGGTAAGTACGCTCGTCAGAGCGGCTGTGGTGAGTAATTCTTCCATGTAGATTCGTAACAGAATGAGTAAATTAATACCACGAATATATCAAAATATTGGTTCGAACGTACATTTGTACGAATATACTTCGTATTTGTTCCCATTTCAATAGGATTTAGAGATAAACCCTATTGAAACGACACTCCCCTATTTTCATCTAGTAGCTATTCACAAAAATATATTCTACTGATTATCAACCATCTAAATTCCACCCACTCCATTACCACCGAATGAACTGTGCGGCTTGTTTCTCAAGAAATTGTTGATACACAGGATTCGTGAGTGTATTTTCTGTAAAATGTTGATAAAACTGCCCTAATTTTAGACGAAGCCCAAGAACATCTGCACCCATATAACTCAAAATATCGTTGAGATGACTCAGCCCGACGGCATTTCCAATGACCCCAGCAGACAGACCCACAAGTGCTACTTTTTTTCCGTGGAAGGTGTCTGGATAGCGCAGGCCATCGAGGAAAGTTTTGAGAACGCCAGGAAACGAGTGATTGTACTCAGGGACGATGAATATGAATTTTTCAGCAGCATCAATACGCGATTGAAAGGTATTGAATACCTCGTTTTTTCCACTATTTTTATAGAGAGCCGAGAAAGCAAAATCTTCGGGTAAATCCGCTAAATCAAGAATTTCTACGTGTTGTTGGAGCCCCTGAAGGTATGCTTGGTAATAGCGTGCGAATGATTTGGAGGCAGAATTGGGTCTGTTGGTACCAACGACCAAGTAAATGGGCTGTGACATGGAAAGAATCCTTTGATGAATAATGACGTTAAACGAACTATG
Source organism: uncultured Cytophagales bacterium (assembly GCA_964399465.1). Lineage (GTDB taxonomy): Bacteria > Bacteroidota > Bacteroidia > Cytophagales > Spirosomataceae > CAYNRA01. Next base: position 11,665 of record CAYNRA010000029.1, on the reverse strand, counting down.
CATTTGTAACAAAAAATCGTACATTCGGTTCAAAAAAAGCGTATGAACCTCATCGAATCCATTCATCATTTAGCCAATCATGCGCGTGCACTTTCTATGGCACGTTTTTACAAGACAGGGCCTGGCGAGTACGCAGAACATTCCGTTTTTCTAGGGCTTACTTCCCCACAAATGCAGCAATTGGCTAAAAATCACCAAGATACGTCATTGGACGAATTGGAAAATTGCCTTCAAAATAGGTATCACGAAGTACGGATGACGGCTCTTTTCGTTTTGGTACGCCGATACGCGCGCGGACATGACCAAGAGGCTATTTTTGATTTATACATGCGAAACCTTTCGTATATCAATAATTGGGATTTGGTGGATATTTCGTGTCGGGATATTGTGGGGGCGCATTTGTTCACCCGTGACCGTCGTATTTTGGATGATTTAGCTGAGACGCCCCATCTGTGGTCGCAGCGCGTTGCCATCGTTTCAACCTGGTATTTTATCAAGAAAGGCGATTACACAGATACCCTTCGAATTGCTCAGAAATTGCTCCATCATCCGCACGATTTATTACACAAAGCCGTGGGTTGGATGCTTCGGGAAGCATGGAAACGTGGGGGAAAGCAGGAAGTAGAAGATTTTTTACTTCGCCATATTGCAGAGACGCCTCGAACCCTTTTGCGCTATGCCATTGAGCGAATGCCCGAAGAAAAAAGGCAGTATTTTTTACAACATCCAGAGGGAAAAATCCGAAGTTCAAGACAAACAAAACATTAAAAAGCGACAAATCCGTGTGAGTTCTATCAGAATATATGTATTTTTGGATACGTAAAGAGCAATTACCTTCAGATAGCTTACTATAAACAAGTATTTTCTTTTTTTAATCCAAATCTGATTCAATTTATGAGCCAATCGTTCATTAAGCCGGGTGTAGTAACAGGCGAAGCACTTAATCAATTGTTGCGTCATGCAAACGAAAACAACTATGCCCTTCCGGCTGTCAATGTAGTTGGAACCAATTCAATCAATGCCGTTTTAGAGACTGCCAAGGCGGTAAACTCTCCCGTTATCATTCAATTCTCTAACGGAGGCGGTATTTTTTATGCAGGAAAAAGTTTATCAAATGAGGGACAGAAAGCCGCGATTGCGGGTTCTATCTCGGGAGCAATGCACGTACATCAACTTGCAGAAGCTTACGGTGTGCCTGTTGTTTTGCACACAGACCACTGTGCTAAAAAATTATTACCTTGGATTGACGGTCTTTTGGATGCGGGCGAAAAGTTTTTTGCACAGCATGGCAAGCCGTTGTTCAGCTCACACATGTTGGATTTATCGGAGGAGCCTATCGAGGAGAACATTGAAATCTCTGCCAAATATTTGGAAAGAATGGCCAAGATGGGCATGACTATCGAGATTGAGTTGGGCGTTACAGGTGGTGAAGAAGACGGCGTAGATAACTCAGACGTAGATAGCTCAAAATTATACACACAACCTGAGGAGGTCGCATATGCGTACGAAGAATTATCTAAAATCTCTCCTAACTTCACCGTTGCAGCTGCTTTCGGGAACGTTCACGGGGTATATAAGCCGGGTAACGTATCACTTCAGCCGATTATCCTGAAGAACTCACAAGCATACATTCAGTCGAAGTTCGGTACGGGTGAATTGCCTGTCAATTTCGTTTTCCACGGAGGTTCAGGTTCAAGCCGCGAAGAAATTCGGGAAGCGATAGAGTACGGTGCTGTAAAAATGAACATCGATACAGACATGCAATGGTCCACTTGGGAAGGTATTTTGAACTATTACAAAAAGAACGAAGGCTATTTGCAGTCGCAGTTGGGGAACCCAGAAGGGGCAGATTCTCCAAACAAAAAATACTACGACCCACGTGTTTGGTTGCGTAAAGGAGAGGAATCTATGGTAGCTCGTTTGAAAGCTGCTTTTGAAGACTTGAATTGTATCAACAGAAACGAAGGTTTGCTTTAATCATCTATTGATTGGCAAAGAAAAAGAGGTTATCCAGCTGGGTAGCCTCTTTTTTTATGTATTGTCCAAAAAAGCGTCAAATTGTTCACCAACAAAAGTACATATCAACGATTATTTAGTAATCTCTTAGGGACTCACGTATATTTCCTACCCTATAAATACTACAAATATGGATGTTGAAATTCTTTCTAGAATACAATTTGCGTTTACGATTGCCTTTCACTACATATATGCACGGAAGTATTTATCTGGTTATGAAAACAGAAAATAGGTTATATGCCAAATTAACCATTCTTGTACGAAATACGACAATATTTTTTGTGTTGATGTTTAGTTTGACCACGTTGGCGACCCTTCTTTTTATTCCGCACATGGTAGCGCGTTACAAAGAAGTTCCGTGGATGTTCTTTATTCCGGTATTGGCGATTTTAGCGGTGGCAAATATTACGCGCAACATAACAAAAAGAAAATACCGGTGGGCGTTTGCTTCGTCAGCCTTGGTAACGGCTTTGTTGATGATGATGGTAGCAGTGGGATTATTCCCAAATATCGTTTTGTCTTCTTTGGGTGCTGCGCATCATCTAACGATTGAAAACGCGTCTGCGACGAGTAAGTCATTGGGTATCATGCTGACGTTTGCAGCGGTGGGTGTACCGTTCGTAGCTACTTATACGGCTTTCGTTTTTTACACATTTCGGGGTAAAGTACAGATTGACGAACAGAGTTATTAAATCGAGAAACCTCCCTACTTTTCCACAAATACTACTTTTTCACCAGAGTTATCCACATTTTATTGGGGATAACTCTTTATTTATGGAAAAAATTGTGGATAAGTGGGTGTGATTCTTACATTTAGAGAATTTTGAAAGATACAAGGATATAATTGACCCAAATGAATGATTCATTTACAAAAAAACCTTTGTGTAATCTCAAAATAGATTTATCTTGCTAACAAGTCATTATTTCTAAGATTTTAAGTTCGCGAAATTTACTCGCCATTATCTCTAAAAAATTCAATTACCATGTTACAAACAAGCTTAATCATTTGGCAAATTTTTGTTTTCGTACTCCTTGTAGCGTCCATTTACTTTACAATCAAGGTAATTCGTAAGATACTGAGTAAGTAAAGGTGGTTCCAATTGAAGCATTAGAAAAATGATGAATGAATTACGAGCGAAGTTCAATCAATCTACTTTTAGTACTTCTGTCAGTGGCCCTACGCCATTGCTGTTAAAAGCCTCGATAGCAAAGTAGTACGTTGTCCCTTTATCCAAACCCCTAAAATCATAGAGGTTGACATCATACACCATGATATTATTGTATAACTTATCTGGAGCTATTCCATAATAGATGGTATAACCTACTGCTTTTTTCTGGGTATCCCATGTAATCATCGCATTTCGTGAATCAGAGCTGGCTCTATTTACAGTAAATCTCTCTACCCGACTAGGCTTTTCTGATAAACCATGGCCAAACACTCTAAAATCAGAAATGGCAAATAAACCAGAAGCACAGTGTATATTAACCATTTTTACATAGCGCGCGCGGATAGGTTTAGTCAATTCCACGTAATCATGGGGTACATCCCTATCGTTTTTTGATTTATCAACCACCAATGTCCAACTTTTAGCATCGTCTGACATAAAAATTTGATATTGATGGTACATGTCCATTGCCTTATTATATTGCGTCGCTTTGTGATCCGCATAATTTATTTGCAATGCCCTAATTTCCATTTTTTCCCCTAGATCCAATTGGAGCCATTCTCCCGCTTGACTTGTTCTGGCAGACCAATAGGTTTGAATATCTTCATCGGTTATATTTTGAGCATCGTAACATATTTTTTCAATTACTTTCTTACCTCCATTGTCCACTCTGTGCGTTTCTACATTTGCACAATCTTCAAAGGAAGAAACTATCACTGGTTTTTTATAAGAGAGGAGCATCCAACCTGTGGAAGCTCCTGTACGATGATCTCTTTTTTTGGCAGGAAGCTTGATGGGAAAATCTCCATAGGCAGTGATAGAATACATAATCCCCTCTTTATCAAATCCAGCGGGAAACATATTGATACGTCGTTCAAACCTGTCTTTGATTGAGATTTTGCATGTCCCTGTATTCCAATAATTTCCAAACTTATCGGCAAAAGTATTACCATGTCCAGCGCCTACAACAAATCCACCTGGTTTATAAGATACAGGATTGTGTTTTTGATAAACAAATGGACCTAAAGGATTATCCCCCACATGAACTCCATTGGCATATCCTTTAAACTCAGTACCGGGAGCGCCATACTGCATGTAATACTTTCCGTTGTGTTTAGTCATCCAAGCGCCTTCAATAAAATTCCCCCACGGAGCAGGTTCCATATCATTATTCGGGCCAAATCGCTCCCAACCATGTTCAGAAGGATTTAAACCAACCACTGCCTTGATGTTCCCATATGGAAACTGAATATCTTCTACTTCAGTAGCTACATATAATTTTTCATATGCTTTTTGATCTCCCTTCGGTAGCCACGTTGCATAATCAATCTCAACTCCAACTAGAGGTAATTTTCCACTGGAACCATAATATAGGTATAGTTTTTTATCCTCATCTTGAAATATAGCTGGATCCCACGTGGGTAACATGGCCGTATCAATATGTCTTGTCCATCTTCCCGATTTTGGATCCGCTGTTTTCCAGACGGGGTGGTCTCTTTTCCAGGTAGAACCAACGTAAAATAACGTATCATTGATTACCCAAGCTGCGGGTGCACATTGGTCATCGTCACTTGGATTTCGTTGAAAACTACTATACACGAAGTTCCAAGTTGCCAAATCTTTACTCCAAAAGAAACCAGCTTGGTTAGTAGCAAATAAGTAATAATCACCTTTGTATGGAATTATAACTGGATCCGCACTTGAACGACGTGATATGGGAATTCCATTATGATTTTGTGTTGTATAATTGTATCCAATATTTATTGGATTGCAGTAGGTTTTTGCGGGTTTTGTAGGATTAAACCAAGCAGTCTTCCCACTATTCTGATTTTTCTGAGCTGATACATCGAGTGTACTGATGACAAAAAAGAATATAATCGAGAGTGTAGTTCGCATCATTGGTTTTATTTATTTAAAAAGTATGCCTATTCATTTATTCAGACTGTCTATTGCAGTTCGTAATTAGTAAGTCATTCGTAAAAATACTGTAGAAAATTGATAATCAGTCTTTTGAAAAAAGACAAATGGATAAATAGAAAAATAAGCAGTAATATACCCAATATCAAACTATACAAGGGAAAAATATTCTATAATTGGCACAGTTTTTCTTAGAGATAATTCGCTAATCAATTCATGTCCTATTCCTATTGAACTAACATAGTCATTTTTTTCAACTGCAAAGCCACGAAAGAATACTATCTAACGTATTATTAATGAATCATATAAACTTAAACCAAAGCAACCTTCTTATGTTATTCAAAAATCAAGCCCTTGCGTGCGTCCTAGGATTATCTCTTAGCCTCCTTTCCTGTGAAACAACAGAGACAGAAACAACCGCCACATTAACTTCTATTGATTGTAGCCAAACGACTTTTTCCGCGTCCCCTGTAGCAGGAACGGCTTTCTCAGGAACAGCGACTGTCCCTTACTCTGGCGGAAATGGCGGTGTGCTTGCAACTGGACAAGCCGTCGCATCAACGGGTGTTACGGGTCTTACCGCAACCTTGACAGCCGGCCCCATCAATACAGGTACGGGTTCTGTTACTTTTGCACTCTCAGGAACGCCCTCTACAAGCGGAACTGCCCAATTTGCCATTACAGTAGCAGGACAATCCTGCTCCATCAGTCTTTCTGTTTCCGCAGCTGGTACAAACGGTGGAACTACCCCTACTGTAGGATGGGGTTTTGATACGGACATCGACAATATACTCAAGTTCGCCGATGCCTTCAAAGCCAGTTTGTCTAGCACACAAGTAAGCGCATTGCAGTACGGCTACACACTTGCACAAGCCCAAAAATGGAGTAATTTACCCCAATCTTTGTATAAAAATCGCGTTGGTTTGGCGTCTAGTACGTTTTCAACGGCTCAATGGACTGCCTTCTACTCGCTTTTAAAAGCAACAACAGGTACATCTGCCAATGAAGGGTACGAAGAATTTGCCGGAATCATCGACGCTGACGATTACCTAGCAGCCAACGGAGGTGGAAGTGGCTATGGATCAGGTAATTACTACATTGCTTTCCTGGGAACACCAAGCAAAACAGGACTTTGGAGTTTGCAAATTGGTGGACACCACGGCACAACCATTCTGACATTCCAAAACGGTAAATTAACAGGTGGAACGCCGATTTTCCGTTCAACAGAACCTTATCCAACTTGGATTTCTACTAATACGGCGAAAACCGTTCAACCTTTGGTGCAAGAAACAGCGGCTTTTGCGGCTTTTTTAAAGAGTCTAAGCGCAGCAGAGCTTTCTACTGCTAGACGAAGTGCTGCACAAAATGATATTCAGGTAGGCCCACAAAAAGATGGGAGTTTCCCGACGACAAAAGTGGGACTTCGCGCCGGAAACCTCACAACCACACAAAAAGAAGCCTTACTTGCCGCTATAAAAACATACGTGAGTGATTTAGAGGACAAAGCCTCTACCCTGGTTTTAGCGAAATATAAAGCCGAATTAGACGATACCTACGTTTCGTATTACGGTGGAACAACGATGGAAGCCAAAGGAGATTATCTCCTCATTGACGGGCCAAGTGTTTGGATCGAATGGTCCATGCAAGGCGGAATCGTCATCCGAAACGGCGTGCATCCACACTCTGTTTGGCGAGATAGAAAAGCAGATTATGGTGCGAATTAATCATTTCCCCCTTTGAATTACTCTTAACATAAAGCCACGATTTGACGCAGAACATCAAGTCGTGGCTACTTTATTTCCTATCCGTATGCGTATTTTTTTTCCTCTTTTCTTCCTTTTTTTCTGGTTTGGAAGTAGTTTCTCTTCCCAAATTTTGGCACATCCCATGCCTTATACCACCCTTTCCTTGCAAATACAAGAAACGAAAATTACGGGGGATGTCCGGATTCCCATCAGTGAACTGCAAACTGCCATCGGATTTTCATTGGATGAAAACGCCGCTCGATTGCTACAAAAAAACAAAGCTTCTTGGAAAACCTATTTATTGCAACATATCCAACCCAAAACATTGGATGGAAAACCTTGGCACGTAGCTATTCACGATTTACGTATAACAGAAACCGTGAGCGCCCTGAGTGGCAACTACCTTGAACTAGCTTTTGAATGCCAACTTACTCCACCGAAATCCTACGATTTACGCCATTTCTACTTGGGTTATGAGGCTGTTTTGCGCGAAGTAGCGAGCCACAAAGCACTTATTTCCATCCAACATGATTGGAGACAAGGTATTTTTCGTAATCAACATTCGCCCAAAGAAATAGGTATGCTTGAATGGGATATACAAACGGGAACCTTGAAACCTTTTTTGGTAAATATTGATGCAGGCAGCCCGTGGAATGGATTCAAAGAAATGATTCATCTAGGCATGGAACATATTTCAGAAGGCACAGACCATCTTCTTTTTTTATTTTTACTGCTGTTGCCCATTCCTTTTATTTACAATCCATCGACCAAAAAAAATACGCTTTTATCTATACAAGAAGGCAGCAAACGAATCCTCTATCTCGTGAGTTCTTTCACACTCGGTCATTCAGTTACGTTGTTTATCGGAGGGATGCATATCCTGACTCTTCCCGCCCAAATCATTGAAATTTTGATTGGAATTTCAATTTTACTTACGGCGATTCACGTGATGTATCCAATTTTTCCGAATAAAGAAAAGCGAATTGCGTTTGGTTTTGGATTGGTACATGGGCTGGCATTTGCTACTACCCTTGACTATATGCAGCTGGGTACGAAACAGCAAATGGCAAGTATTTTTGGGTTTAATTTAGGCATAGAACTCATGCAACTCGCTATTATTTCTGCTGTACTCCCTGGTTTATTTCTTTTGAGTCGAACGGCTTACTATCGCTTATTTCGAAATGGTATGGCAGTAATCGGCTTTGTCGCTGGGTTGGGCTGGATTACAGAACGGATTACAAATAGTATGAATATGGTAACGACTTTCATTACGCATATCGAGGCACATATCCTGTCTATCTATCTCCTTTTTCTAGCTTTTTCAGCCGTTTGTTATTTCTTACATCGACGTAACAGACGAAAAAATCTGGGAAATAGGTAGAAATACCTAATAACTAGAATCATGTATTCATTGACAAGCAGCATCTATTCAATCCACTCAATGGTGTATTTTCCATTCCCTGATATAATCATCAGAACATAATATCTAGCTAAAAATCTAGTAATATCGCAAGGATAGTTTTGCATTTTAATTCATAATATGCAAAACTATCCTTTTCGTTTTTCTTCTCCATTTATACAAACTGCTTGGATGATGTTAGCGGCATTCGGTGCCTATTTTTGTACGTATGCACTTCGTAAACCTTTCACAACAGGCATGTACACAGACCAATACATGGGCGCCTTTGCCTTCAAATCGGTGCTTATTTTAGCTCAGGTGCTCGGTTATATGCTTTCAAAAGTAATTGGGATTCGGGTTATTTCTGCCACAAAAAAACAGAGTCGGGTCTTTTTGCTTGCTTCGTTTTTCGGTTTTTCTCTCTTTTCTCTCCTTTTATTTGGCCTATATCCAGGGCCACTCCAACCTGTATTTTTATTTCTCAATGGGTTGCCACTCGGCATGATGTACGGACTTATTTTTCATTATTTGGAAGGTCGAAAAATCACTGAAATCGTCGGTATTGCCCTCAGTATCAACCTTGTCATTACATCCGGATTACTAAAAACCAGCTATTTACTTCTACAGAAATCATGGAATTTATCTGAAACTTGGCTTCCTTTTGTCTTGGGCATATTGGCTACCCCACTATTTGTGTTGTTCCTTTGGATGCTGACGCGCATTCCTGAGCCAACCGAAGAAGATAAAAAGGAACGAACGGAGCGAGTTCCCATGACCCAATCTACGCGCAAAGAAATGATGAAACAGATGGGAACAGGGATATTTTTAGTAGCCACTCTCTATACATTTCTGACTATTTTACGAGATTTTAGAGATAATTTTTCGCTTGAAATCTGGAAAGAACAGTCTAACCAATCTCTTGATCCTACCTTATTTGCTCGGTATGAAACTTGGATTGCAGTTGTGGTATTATTTTCTATCGGCTTTTTATCAACTGTTCGAGACAACATGCGGGCTTTTCATCTCAATACCTTTCTTTTACTCGGAAGTTGCACACTATTAATGGCAAGTACGTGGCTATTCTTACAGGAAAAACTATCTTTCCCACATTGGTACATCTTGGCTGGTATCGCTCTTTTTTTACCCTATTTATTGATTCAAGTTACCTTTTTTGAGCGCCTATTGGCTCTCTTTCAGTGCAAGGGAAATGTCGGTTTTATGGTTTATATCAGTGACTCTCTGGGCTATTTAGGGAGTATTCTCTTAATGTTCGGACGTGAACTTTACGCGGATTCTTCGCTCTCCTTTACTCAAATTCTCACACATGCCTTTCTGTATCTTTCTATCTTGGGATGGCTACTAACTTTGCTTCAGTTCTTCTTCTTTCAACGAAAAATGACTAACTCAAAGAGAATCGTAACTTCTGTTTCCTAAAAAAGGAGGAATTTCTACCTCCTTTTTCTTAAACTTAACTCCAATTTTCGAGCGAGTGATGTGCAAATCCAGCAGAGGACGTCATGCCTTTTCCTCCGATTCCCGTAAGTATTCGGACGGATGGAGTTACCATTTTATCGAAAATATCAGCTTCGTGTTGGCTGTACATCCCCGCCCATTTACGGGCAATTTTATCTTTCAAAGGAACAGATAAAATACGTGCTGCTTCGTCAAGAATGAGTCGGTCAATTTCTTCTTTCGTTCCCAATCCGAGTGTCTCTTTTTCGAAGATAGGTGCATATTCGTGCGAGTCGCCCAAGATAATCGAGCCATCCATCGCTTGTTTGAATAAAACATGTACTCCCCATTTTTTCAACTCCATTTCTCTTTCCAAAACGGGTAAATGAGCGTGCGCATCACACGTCTGAAAAGACTCATACCGCTGAATAGTCAAACCTGTAAGTACATTGCCTGGCAGCACAACTGAAGGTAAAGGAACGGTTTGTAACATTTGTAACTTACTAATAATCAGTCCACTATTTTTGATTATTTCGGGAAATAGCCATTGAGATTCATATCCTCCACAAATCAGCGCACGTTCAGCCGTCCAGGTTGTTCCCTGCGAACTTGTTAATTTAACGCCCTCGCTACCTTCCTGAAGAGCAACGATGGGTGTCCTAGAAGCATATACAAGCCCTTCCTTTTGTTCAAGATAAACAAGCAACGAAGCTATCATTTGATGGGGTTCTACACTTATTTCTTGTGGAAAATACAACGCCCCACGTACATAATCTCGCCGTACATCCGGGTATTTTTCTAATACTTGTTCGGCTGTCCATAGCTGATTTTCATACGAAACAGCGGTATATTTCTGAGCTAATTCCTCCAAAACTGCCATTTCTTCGGTAGAAGAGGCGATATAAATAGACCCATTTTTCCGAAGAGAGATATTCGCTTTTGCTTGTATTTTCTCATAAATAGCCAAACTTTCTCTGCCATATTCGAACCATTTTCCAGCAAGACCGGACGGTACTACCTGTCCAAAATTCTGAATTGTAGAGCCTTGTGGATATGTATCTTTTTCAAAAAGAACTACACTTAGTCCCTTCAAAAGCGCATGATATGCATGAAAAGCCCCCAAAACGCCACCTCCTACGATAGCTAAATCAAATTTTTTCATATTTATTAAAACTGAATTTATGCAAGTGATTGAATAACAGTGGAGAGTTCACCCAGATGTTGGAGAAATCCGTCGTTCGGAAATTCATGTAATTGCTTCTGTGTATGTGTCCCGTTTATTACGCCCAAACTGAGGCGCACGCCCGCTTTTTTCCCGGATTGTAAGTCAGAAGGGGTATCGCCAACATTGATGACAGCCTTTTTATCTTCTATACCAAGTTTCTCCATAGCGCGATAAATCATGAAAGGTTCGGGTCTTCCTTTTTCAACTTCGTCAGAGGCGACGGATACATCAATACGTGCTTTGCCAGAAGTATTCAAATATGTATCGTCTAACCCCTCCAACCAGCCTAATTTTTGTAAAATAAGATTGGTTACTTTGCGATAAAAACCCGTTGTCAAGGCGATTTTAATATTATTCTCGCGTAAAAATTGAAATGTTTCCAAGCATCCTTCAGTCGGAAAAACGGGTTGTGTTTGGTAATGATTTTCAAGAATATACGTAAACGTATCGTAGCTCACAAAGACGTTTTCTTGGTATTCAGGATGGTCTTTCCCTATTTTTTCTTCCCATAATAACCGAAAAACCTCTATTTTGGAATACCCCTGAAGGCTCAAAATTCTGTTTTCTGATACAGATAAACCGGTTTCTTTGCAAGCTTGTGCAAAGCACTTTTCTACTTCGTGTTGGTCTTGAACGGTTGTACCAGCCATATCAAAGACAACCAATTGAATGGGATTTTGCATAAAAAAAGGATTAAAATATAAAAAAGGGGAGGAGAAAATCTCCTCACCCTTTGTAAAATACA
>CAYNRA010000028.1:0-30884 GCA_964399465.1 uncultured Cytophagales bacterium | reverse complement strand
TCATCATCTGGATGTGGACTAAATATCAAAACTCTTTTGCTTGAAGGATTTGCTCGCTCTGGTCGATTTTTATCATCAGCGTTTGGTTTTCCACCCGGCCAACCTGTAATTGTATATTGTAATTGATTGAAAATTTCAATATTGATTTCATATGCCTGACCATGTTGAGCAAGTAAATCACTAAGTCCGTTGTCATTGTAGTCTTTGTTTGTCAGTTTGAGAATAGGTTTACCTAATGTCAATGATAAAGTAGTAACAGCTTTCTTTACCATCACAGAGTTCCATTCTACATCTTCAACCAACCAAGGTGTTTTAATTCTTTTTAGGTTTGACGCTGCGGCTTCATCGACAACAAACAAGGCATTTGGATGTGTTTGTAGATAGGATGCAGGATTTTGTTCAGTAACTGTGCCTTCTACTGCATCGGCAATTTTGTCTGCTTTCCGTTCTCCCCAAGCTAAGAGTACAACTCTTTTAGCTTGAAGTATCTTTGAAACCCCCATCGTAATTGCCTTTTTAGGCACTTTGGAAAGTTCTCCACCAAAATCCATTGTTGCAGCAACTCTCGTTGAGTGATCAAGCATCATTAATCTCGTTTTTGAGTTAATTAATGATCCAGGTTCGTTAAAACCGATGTGGCCATTACCACCAATACCAAGAAGCTGAAAGTCTAGACCTCCTAATTGCTCTATTTTATGTTCATATTCTAGACAATATTCACTGATTCTATTCTGTGGTATTGTTCCATCTGGAATAAAGTAGTTTTCTTTTGGAATATCCACATGGTCAAACAGTTGTTCTATCATGAACCTCCAATAGCTTTGTACAGCATCGGGTTCCATCGGATAGTATTCATCTAAGTTAAAAGAAATTACGTTTTGAAAACTTAGACTTTCCTCTTTGTGCATTCGAATTAATTCGGCATACACTGTTTTGGGTGATGAGCCCGTAGCAAGACCCAAAATACATTTTTGACCATTTTTTTGCTTTTCTCTTATGAGATTTGCAATTTCTAGTGCAACTGATTTTGAAGCATCTTTTGGGTCTTTAAATATTCGTGTTGGAATTTTTTCATAAGCAATGGGCTCATGAAGTATCGGTTGTTTTTGCATAATTGTCTAGACAATTTAATGATGAACAAATTTCTACAATTATAAATTAATATAAAATACTTTGTATGATTTTTAATTTATTTTAAAATAGTTCGTGGGTGATTTACCAAACTAATCGTAACAAAGAATCGTTTTAAAGACGTTATTTTACATTATCCATACTTCTTTATCATTTCGACTTTGTTCGGAGTGTTAAGTTATCAATCATAAAATGAAATCAATATTTATTATTTTACTTTTTCTATTTTCTCCATTTTTGTATGCGCAAGATAAAGTCACAATTAGTGGTTATATCAGAGATAAGTCGGATGGGGAGGCATTAATTGGAGCATCTGTTTATATTAAAGAAGCAAATATAGGTATACAAACAAATGTATATGGGTATTATTCAGTTTCTGTTTTACCCAAAAATTATACCATCATCGTTTCATATATTGGATATGAAACGATAGAAACTAAAATAAATATATCGAAAGATATTCAAAAAAATATCGAATTAACCACTTCCTCCAACCTTTTAAATGAAGTCGTTGTTTCTGCGGAGGCACCCAACGAAAATGTAAAGAGTTTGGAAATGTCAGTCAGCAAAGTTTCCATGAATACAATCCGAAAAATGCCAGCGTTACTAGGTGAAGTAGATGTGATTCGTAGTATACAGTTTTTACCTGGTGTGAGTACAGTAGGAGAAGGTTCCTCCGGATTTAATGTACGTGGAGGTGGGATAGACCAAAACTTAATTCTCTTGGATGAAGCTCCTGTTTATAATTCATCTCACTTGTTTGGATTTTTCTCTGTATTTAATCCTGATGCCGTAAAGGACGTGAAGTTAATTAAAGGTGGTATTCCTGCAAATTATGGAGGTCGTATTTCTTCTATTCTTGATGTGAGAATGAAAGAAGGAAATGCCAAAAAGGGAGAATTTACAGGTGGTATCGGTACGATATTCACACGATTAGCGTATGAAAGGCCATTTGTGAAAGATAAAGGTTCGTTTATTGTCGCACTCAGACGATCTTATATTGATGTTCTAGCCAAACCATTCCTAAATACAGACTTAAGAAACTCACAATTTTACTTTTATGATTTTACTGCTAAAGCAAATTATCGTATAAATGATAAGAACAATTTGTATGTATCAGGATATTTTGGACGTGATGTATTTGGGTCAGGATTTGGATTTAATTGGGGAAATGGAACAACTACTTTACGTTGGAATCATGTGTTTAGTCCAAAATTATTCTCGAATACAACAGTATTTTATAGCAACTACGATTATTCATTAAACTCTAATCTAGATGGTTCGGATACTCAAGATTCTTTTCAGTGGAAATCGAATATTATCAATTATAGTCTCAAACAAGATTTCACCTATTATTTGAATTCAAAAAATACATTGAATTTTGGAGGACAAGTTATTTATTACGACTTCAGCCCAGGTGAAGCAATTGCTATTTCGAGTGGAGAAGAACGTAAAATTGGTCTTGAAAATAAATATGCAGTTGAAACAGCATTTTATTTGGATAATCAACAAAATATAGGATCTAAGCTAAGTTTACAATACGGGATAAGATATTCTATTTATCAATATTTAGGACCAGGAAGAAAATTTACAATTACTCCCAATTTAGTAAATCCGGCTGATAGAGGAACAATTGTAAAAAGTGAAGATATAGGAAAGGGGGAAACAATTCAAATGTATGGAAATTGGGAGCCACGTTTCGCGATGAATTATTCTTTATCTTCAAATAGTTCTCTAAAATTAAGTTTTAATAGACTAGCACAATATGTTCATTTATTATCGAATACGGCTGCTTCTTCTCCATTGGATGTCTGGACACCAAGTACTAACAATATAAAACCACAAATTTCAAATCAATTGGCGCTGGGTTATTTTTTCAATTTCAATGAAAATAAACTGGAGGCATCTATCGAAACCTATTATAAATCGTTAGAGAATCAAATTGATTACGTCCGAAATGCTGATTTACTTTTGAATCCGTTTGTTGAGGCTGATTTACTAAACGGAATTGGTCGTGCGTATGGGGCAGAATTTTACTTGAAGAAAAAAACAGGTAAACTAAATGGTTGGATTAGTTATACTTTGTCAAGAACAGAACGAAAGGTAAACGGACTAAATAATGGAGAATGGTTTGTTTCTCGAATAGACAGACCACACAATTTGTCTGTTATTGCCATTTATGAACCTAATGCAAGATTAAGTTTTTCTTCAAACTTTACGTTTACAAGTGGTACGCCTGCGACTTTCCCAAGCAATAAGTTTCTTTTCCAAGGTTATGCTTTGCCTCATAATTTCACAGATAACCGAAATAATTATCGAATACCAGATACACATCGATTAGATATTTCTGCTACATTAAAAAATAAATATGCATTGTTCAAAAAAGGAGAGAGTGAATGGGTTTTATCTGTGTACAATGTATACAATAGAAAAAATCCATTTTCTGTTTATGTGAGACAAAATCCAGAAAACCCAGCACAAACACAGGCTGTAAGATTGGCAGTATTTGGTTCAATTCTTCCGGCAATTACATACAACTTTAAATTTTAACTCAATGAATTTTAAAAAAATAGCTTTTTTCATCTTCGTAAACGTAACTTTGTTAAGTTGTGAAGACGTGATAGACTTTAATTTACGTGCCGATGGTGAAAATCAGTTGGTTGTAGATGCTTGGCTAAATAACACAACTGATATTCAAAAAATTGTACTTAGTTATTCACAACCTTATTTTGACAATGCAGCGCCAACAATGGTAAGTAATGCGCGTGTTTATTTGGTAGATGAAGATAAAACAAGATATCCTTTTACAGAAGGAAAGGAGCAGGGTGTATATGAATATAAGCCTACGTCAGAAACACAAACATTGAGTAAAATAGGAAAAAAGTATCAGTTATTTGTGGAAAATAACGGACAAGTTTTCACTTCTGTAACAAAAATCAATCGCGTACCAGCGATAGATTCTGTACGATACGAATATTTCCAATTACCATTTACACCATCTGATACCGTGAATAGAGAAGGATATATTGCTGAATTTTTTGCGCGTGATTTTCTAGGAATAGGCGATACATATTGGGTTAGATATAAGAAAAATGGAGTAAGAGATAATTCTCCGTCACAGATTACTTTGGCTTATGATGCGGGATTTTCGCCAGGTTCTCAATCAGATGGATTAATTTTTATACAACCAATTCGTAGATCTATAAATAGTGGACCCAATTTATATCAGGATGGTGATGAGATTGAGGTAGAGTTGAGTTCTATTTCTAATGATGCATTTTTTTTCTTGTCATTAGTTAGGCAAGAGTCATCGAATGGAGGAATTTTTGCCGTACCATCAGGAAATATTCCAACAAATATTGTCAATGTAAACAAGGATTCAAGAGAAAAGGCGCTTGGATTTTTTGCTATCTCCGCAGTAAGTACTTACAAAACTAAAGTCAAAAAAGAATTAGCAAAGCGATAAAAAAGAAAGAAAAACAAAAAGCCGATTTACAAATTTTGGTTTGTAAATCGGCTTTTTTCATTAAACATTATCTTACTAACTGAAATCTAAATTGGAGCTAGTTATTTATAATTAATGTAATCTTGCTAATTCTTATCTAAGCTTCAATGTAACTAAGCTCAATACAGCAAGAATCACACCTACAATCCAGAAACGTGTAACGATTTTAGCCTCGTGGTATCCTTTTTTCTGATAATGATGATGTAAAGGAGACATAAGGAAGAGTCTGTTTTTCTGGGCATATTCCAGTCCATGTTTCTTTTTCATGTACTTGAAGTATGACACCTGAAGAATTACAGACAAATTTTCTAATAAAAAAATACCACATAGAATCGGAATGATTAACTCTTTTCGAAGAATAAGAGAAAGAGTTGCAATGACACTGCCTAGCATTAAACTACCAGTATCTCCCATAAATACCTGTGCTGGGAACGCGTTATACCATAAAAAACCAATACATGCACCTACGAATGCGGCACAGAAAATAACAACTTCTCCTGAGTTGGGAATAAGCATGATATTGAGGTACTCGGCAAAGATTTTATTTCCGGATAAATAAGCAAAAATGGCAATTGTAAGCCCAATAATGGCGGAGGTTCCTGCTGCAAGTCCATCAATCCCGTCCGTAATGTTGGCACCGTTTGAAACTGCCGTAATGATGAAAATACAGATGAGAACGTAAGGAATCCAAGCGAGTGAATCAGGTAGAAAAGAAGACAAGTACGAATAATCTAATTCGTTATTTTTTAAGAATGGTACAGTGGTAGTCAAAGTATTTTTATCGATAAACCGAGTGATTTCACCAAGATTATTCTTTTTGAACACACGTACGACAACATTGTCATTAAAATATAAAGTTAGTCCAACTATCAAACCAAGCCCTATTTGACCAATAACCTTGAACTTTCCTTTAAGGCCTTCTTTGTCTTTTTTGAAAACCTTGATATAGTCATCGGCAAATCCAATCATACTTGTCCAAAGCGTAGTGATGATTAGTAGAATAACATAGACATTATCAAGCCTACTGAATAAAATAACAGGAATTAACAAAGAAGCTATAATGATGAAACCACCCATGGTTGGCGTCCCTTTTTTTTCCATTTGGCCGGATAAACCTAAATCTCGGATACTTTCTCCAATTTGTAAGTTTCTAAGCAATGAAATGATTTTTTTGCCAAATATTGCAGCGATTAAAAGTGATAAAATGGTTGCAGCAGATGCTCTAAAAGAGATGTATCTAAACACACCGGCGCCTGGAAAATCAAATGTTTGGTCTAAGTAATTAAATAAATAGTATAGCATAGAGTTTTATTTAGTTGAGCAAAGGTATAAAAAAAGAGAAGTACAAGAATAGTACTTCTCTGATTTACAAGTTAAACACACCAAAATATTTTATGGTATTAAAAATGCTTTCGACTATTTTGTGTTTGAAGTTCGAAGCAAGGAGTAGAGTATTAAATTTCTTCAAAACTAGAGGCACCAAGGCTTTCAAAAATTACTTTCCAATACGCACTCACATTTGGATTATTTACTTTACTTGAACTAAGCGGGTCAAATGGTAAAATACTCTTTATTGAAACTCCGTTTAGGTTAATATCTTGCATTTTTTCAACATCTTCTTCAGCCCATTTGGTGGCCTCATCTAAGTTTGTAGGTGGTTTTACATGGAAATCTCTTCCATTTGATGTACTCTCAATCATATCACTAAAAAAGTATACCGATATAACCTTATCACCCGTATTGTGTGTATTGATGATTTGTAGTGTTGAAGTAATATCCGTAAACTTATTTGATTCTTGGTTATTTTGTGTCTCGAAAATACGAAGTATTTTTTTTGAGAATTGATTTCTCTCTTTTCCAATTTGGAGTTGGTAATCAAGTTCACTCATTTCCTTATCTGTTGTGTTCATATTGGAAACATCTTCCATTTCGGTCGAACAAAGTAAGGACAGACATCGCCCTTTTAACGTATTTTCGTGAATGTAATAACCCTCTAATTCGTCTCCAGCTTTTAAGACGCCTTCTTGTAAAATTGTATTTACTGCGTCCTTGTATTTTGTTTGTACATAGGAGTTATCAAAGTCTAAACTCACAGATTTATCAATGAAAATAAGTGAAAGAATATTCTTAGATTTTGGTGATGTTTCATTGGTTGTATCGGATGTACAACTAAAAGGGAGAATTAAAAAAATAAATAAACAGAGTGGAGACCAAATTTTTCTAAAATTCATAAGTTGAAGTAAGTAAATTTAAAATATATCTTTAAAATGCTCTAGTTGAAGTTCAGGTTTTTGAACGATGGAAATAAAATCAAATCGAATATCTCCAGTCCACGGTTTTCTTGAAAGATACGCTTCTCCAGCCCTAAAAATAGCCAATTTTTTGGCTTTTGACATTCCATCCTCTGGAAATCCAAATGTTGCATCGTTTCTCAACCGGATTTCAATAAAAACTAACGTATCTTTCTCTTGTGCAACAACATCTATCTCTAAATTTCCAATTCGAACATTCCGCTCTTGAATTTGATAATTGTGTTTTACTAAATACTCAACGGCATAATCTTCCCCAAATTTTCCTTGTTCTTTTTTATCCTTCATGGCACTGATTCTTAATTGAAGTTGTAATTTAGTAAAAGTTACAACAATTAGAAATTTTCTAATTTTAACAAATAAATGATTGAATGGAAAAAAATAAGCAGGTTGTCTTCAAATCACTTGGAATAATAGACTACAAACAAGCATGGGATTTACAAGAAGTATTGTTTAAAAATACCGTTGAAAGCAAATTAGAAAGCAAAAAGTATCCAAACCTTCCAGCTAAACAAACGACAAATCACTTATTGTTTTGTGAACATCCGCCTGTTTACACGTTAGGAAAAAGTGGTAAAATAGAAAATCTTCTACTCACTGAAGAAAACTTAGAAAAGAAAGGAGCAAGGTTCTATAAAATTAATCGAGGAGGAGATATTACTTTTCATGGACCAGGACAATTGGTGGCGTATCCTATTTTAGATTTGGATAACTTCTTTACAGATATTCATAAGTATATGCGCTTTCTAGAAGAAGCTGTTATTTTGACCTTACAAGATTTTGGAATTGAAGCTGGTCGAATTGAAGGTTTAACTGGAGTTTGGTTAGATTATATTCAACAAGAAAATCCACGAAAAATATGTGCAATGGGTGTTAAAGCAAGTAGGTGGGTAACAATGCATGGGCTTGCCTTAAATGTAAATACAGATCTGCAATACTTCAATTACATTGTTCCCTGTGGAATAGATGACAAAGCTGTTACATCAATGGAGTTCGAGTTAGGACGAAAGATTCAAATGTCAGAAGTTGAAATTGCCTTGAAAGCACACCTTTCAAACTTGTTTGAAATGAGAATCATCGAAGAATAATTGAACAATATGCACAAAATATATTTCGATAATGCCTCCACAACTCCTATTTATCCTGAAGTGGTTGATAAATTAAATGATGAATACCCTATTTTATTTGGAAATCCTTCGAGTAGATTTCATTCTTTAGGTTGGGAAGCGGAAGAAAGAATAAACGAAGCTAGACTATTTATTTCTACCTTTTTAGGTGCGTCTCCTTCTGAATTGGTTTTTACAAGTGGTTCATCTGAAGGAATAAAAATGGTTTACAATCATTTTTTTTGGAACAAACAAGTGCATATTGTTACAAATAAGACGGAACACAAAATGACGCTTCTCGGTGCGGAAACGCTACAAAATAGAGATTGGAAGGTGACATACTTATCCGTTGATTCAAGTGGTAAGTTAAATTTTGAGGAGGAGGTAAAAAATCTACCTAAAGATGATGATTACTTGTTTGTCATTATGCTTGGAAATAACGAAATCGGAACGATTCATGAATTGACGGAAATTGTGAAAATCATTCGACGAAATTTCTTGAATGCGTATATATTGACAGATGCTACACAAGCAGTTACAAAAATACCCATTGACTTTCAGTCGATGGATGTTGATTTCCTTGTTTTTTCAGCACATAAATTTCATGGCCCCAAAGGGATCGGTGGTTTATTGATAAAAAAGGGAATTGAATTTCGTCCATTTGGAATAAATGAAGGGCAAGAAAGGGGTCGGAGGGGAGGCACTTTAAATGTTCACGGTATTCGAGGAATGTATCACTCTCTGAAACATTTGAGTACACTGGGTAAAGATGTGGTAAGCCAATTAGTACTTAAAAGAGATTTGTTTGAAAAGCTTATTTTTAATGAGATTGATGATGTAAAACAAATCGGAGATATAGATGCTAGATTACCTCAAATTTCGAATTTGTACTTTAAAGGAATTTATTCGGAAGTATTGTTGGAGTCTTTTACAGATGTAGCGGCGTCAAATGGTTCAGCATGTAATTCCGCGAATGTATTACCATCTCATGTACTTATGGCAATTGGGCTGACATCTGAGCAGGCTTTAAGTTGTATTCGATTTAGTTTTTCATTTCTTACCACAGAGCAAGAAATTGAAATGGGTGCAAAACATATCATTAAAACCATAAAAAAACGCTGGAAGTAATTATTTCCAGCGTTTTTAGTTAATTTAATTTTCAGAAAATTTTCTTTTACCCTCTTTTAACCAACTAAGAAAGTCATTTTCTGAGGAGTAGCCAATCGGTTTCATGAGTACTTTACCTTGGGCATCAATAATGATATAGTAAGGTTGTGCATTATTATTGAACTGAGTTATCTCATATTCCATATTTTTTGCTCCGATTGTAGTAATCATCTCATTGCTGTAATTAGATAAATACTGCTTTTCTAGGGGTAATTCTTTTTTATCATCTACATAAAGGGAAGCAATGACAAACTCTTCAGACAATATTTTTTTCACTTCCGATTTTGGCCAAACATTTTCTTCCATTTTTCTACAGTTTGCACAAGCATAGCCAGTAAAATCAATCAGAATAGGTTTATTTATTTTTGCTGCATAGGCTTTCGCATCATCGATGTCATAAAATCCCCAAAGATTATGTGGAAGCGCCCTCATGTTTTCAGCGGGTGCATTATTGGTTTTGATTGTGGCTTCAATGGGTGCAGGTGGGAGAATACCAGATAAAGCTGATAATGGTTTTCCGGTAATTCCAGGTACCATGTAAAGTGTAAGTCCAGCAAAAATAGAAGCAAAGAATATGCGAGACCAATGATATGTTTCTACACGATTATCCTTAGAAAAACGAATAAGTCCGAGAATATAAAGTGTGATCAACACCCCAATAACTATCCAGATTAACAGAAATACATTGCGATGAATCAAATTTAGATGGTAAGCAAGGTCAATATTACTTAAAAACTTAAGTGCTAGTGCAAACTCCAGAAGCCCAAAAACAGCCTTTAGTTCGTTTAACCAACCACCTGATTTCGGGAGTGTTTTCAGAAATTGAGGGAACATGGCCAATCCCGAAAAAACAAGTGCGAATGGAAGTCCGAAGGCTAACATTCCATAAAGTGGGCGCATAACCTCTCCTTGTGAAGAATAAATCAGTAGAGAACCAACAAATGGGACGGTGCAGCTAAAAGATACGACAACAAGTGTCAGTGCCATGAAAAAAATGCCAATAAGTCCACCTTTTTCAGATAGCTGATCAATCTTATTTACCGTTTCATGGGGCATTACAATTTCGAAAGCACCTAATAGTGAAATTCCAAAAACGATAAATAGAATAAAAAATAATAAATTAGGTATCCAGTGTGTGCTAATAAAGTTTAAAAATGGAGCGCCAAAAAGCATGGTTACAAATCCCATGACACTAAAAATTGCCATGATGGATATACCATAAAATATTGCTTTAAACCTTCCTTTTTCTTGTTTTGTGAAAAAGCTTACAGTCATTGGCATAATTGGGTAAATACATGGCATAAATATAGAGGCAAAACCTGCCATAAACGCAATGAGAAGAAAATCAAGCAATGACGATTCATCACTACTATTTTGTGTTTCTATTTCATTGCTTTTTTGTGATGCTTCAATTTGAACTTGAATTTTATCAACTTTCGTAGGTTCTCCCACTAAGTCTGCTGTATCTCCTTCTAGTACAGTAAGCGAATCTATTTTTTTATCTGTTTTTTCAGCTGGACTAGCTACAACAGAAATTGTAAATTTTTCTTTGCCATTGATACATCTGCCGTCGACATCTGTACAAGATTGAAACTCAATATCACCTAATATGACAGTTTTTTCAGATAAAATTTGAATTTTCTGGATAAATACTGCCTTCTCTGTGAAGTATTTAATGTTTGCTCCCCAAATTTCATCAAACTTTGTTTTTGGGTTTTTGGGAGTTATACCACCGATAAGTTTAAACTCTTTGCTTGGCTTAAATGAGAAAGTGGTGACTATGGGCCCAATTTCAGGATCAAAGTCAGATGAATACAAATACCATCCTTTTTTAATGGTAGCTTCAAATCGTAATTCAATCGTTTCTCCAACTTTGGGGTTGGATTTTGATAGAGAGTTTGACCAAGTAGTTGGTGTTTCTATTTGAGCAACTGTAAGCAAACTGCAGGTGAGCAGGATAATAAACAATGTTAATTTTCGCATTATTAGGGCTTTTAGCAAAACCAAAGAAGTGATTGTGCAAAATTAGAATACTTTTTAAACAAAAAATTGCTTGAAAGTATTCCATTTCAAGCAATTTCCCAAAGTTGTTATCTTATGCTTCTGTTTCTAAGATATTGATTTTTTGAATTTTATCACCTTGTCTGATCAAATCAACAATATCAACGCCCTCAATTACCTTTCCGAAACAAGTGTGATTTCGATCTAGGTGTGCTGTATTTTGGCGGTTATGACAAATGAAAAACTGTGAACCACCCGTATTTCTACCTCTGTGTGCCATAGACAATACACCTCTATCATGGTATTGGTTTTCACCATTAAGTTCACATGGTATTGTATATCCTGGGCCACCAGCGCCGGTTCCTGTTGGATCTCCACCTTGAATCATAAAATTAGGAATAACTCTGTGGAAAGTAATTCCATCATAATATCCCTCTTTTGCTAATTTAATGAAATTATCGACAGCAATTGGAGCGTCTTTTTCGTAAAATTCGATTATCATGGTTCCTTTATCGGTGACCATTTCTGCTTTTTTCATTTTCAACTATTTAGGTTTAATTTAATTCTGCTATAACTGTTTCTCCTCCAATAGGCTTATCATCTAATTTTACCAGGACTTTTGCATCCAAGGGTAAATAAATGTCAATGCGTGACCCAAACTTGATAAATCCAAACTCTGTCCCTTGTTCTACTTGACTTCCCTCATCAACGTACCAGCAAATTCTTCTTGCTAACGCACCTGCGATTTGTCTAAATAATACTTCTGTTCCATTGGAATGTTTTGTAACAATCGTAGTTCGTTCATTTTCAGTGCTTGATTTTGGATGCCACGCAACCAAATACTTACCTGGGTGGTACTTGAAATAAGAAATTACACCAGATAATGGATTGAAATTGATATGAACATTGAAAGGAGACATGAAAATCGATATTTGTTTCCTCTTATCTTTGAAATACTCTCCCTCGTAAACTTCTTCAATAACAACTACTTTCCCATCAGCAGGTGCAATAATTTGGTTAGGGTTTTGTATTGTTTTTCTTTTTGGTTTGCGGAAGAACTGCAAAATTATGAGAAAAAATACAACACTTAAAACACCTACTAACCCAACGAACCACTGGGGAAACAAACTATAAAACTGTACCAATCCATTGATGATTGACAAACCAATGATAGTAATTAGTAACGTTGCTGTACCTTCTTTGTGAATAGTCATACGATTGAGGGTTTATGGTTTCAGACCACAAATATAAAGATATTGCCTCCTTTACAGATAATCTTACGTTATTTTTACAGTTTTAATATGAATTAAAGGAAATAGAGTGAGAATATACTTGACTAGTTTTATGACATGTTTCACGTGAAAAAGAAAAGAAGTCAGTACATTAATACTAAATAATAAGAGAAAAAATGCCTAAAAAAGTGTCTATAGTTGTAGTTCTGGTAATTATTTCTGGATTACTGTTGTACGTTGATTACAAAACAATTGATGATTTAATTGGCTGGAATATTATAAGCGAATTAAGGGAAAAGCAGTATATAAAAAGGTTTACTCTAGATAATTTGAATAAATGGGAAGTTTCGCTTCCTGTCTATTATGTATACGAGTATTATTTGCCAAAACAAATCCCAAATAACCATTGGCTAAGTTGTTTTACAGCATGTACATTGATAGTTGGCACAATGGGTATATTGTATTATTGCTTAAAAATATCAAACAAATACTCATTTATACTTTTTGTATCATTGCTAGTTAGTTGGGCAATTAGCTTGGAAATAGAAAACCTTGTAGGGACCTCTAGAAATGGCGCATTTTTGCTTTTGTTTATACCTGTAGCTATTTTAGGTTATTCTATACAAACAATTAGGGCATTTGAACAATATTCAAAATGGATTTGGCTACTACTAACAACAGTTATAATCTCATTTTTAATCTACTTTGGAGAAACAAATCGAGCTAACTATATAAGTGTAATAATCAATCCATTTTATTTTTATCTTATATTAAGTAGCGCTTTCCTCTTTTTTCTTTCAAATAGTATTTTTGAACAACTGATTAAAGTTATTTCAGTAAGTACATCCATAAAAGGGGTTAACTATTGGAATAAAATACTGATGGTATTTCTTATATATCTTTTGAATGTAATTATTCTGTATGCACAAGAGATTAAATGGATTGATGTACAACAAGAGTTCTTCACGCCAATTGTTCTTGTCGTTGTATCATTATTAATTGGAATTAGTAATCATGAAGTATGGAAAAATGATACAAAATTGTTATTCTGGAGCAGCCTATTGGTGATGGCTATACTCCATATTTATATGTCCATGAATGTGCATGAGGCATATAAAGAATTTATTAATGAGTTTATAACGATTAGTTATACAATACTTCCAACTGCATATTTAATTCATTTATTAATTAACTTTAGTCCAGTAATTAAAGCAGGTTTACCCGTACATAAAGTAATAAACAAACCTGTGAATGTATCATGGATTCTTCCTCAAGTTGGAGCAGGATTTCTAATACTATTTTTCCTTTCTTTTAAGAATGGATATACTGTGAACCAGATTATCGCAACGAAAAATAATCTGATTGCTGATTACTATTTAGAAAAAAAAGAAGATAATATAGCTGAAACATATCTTAAAAAAAGTACTGCCTACGATTTGTACAACCACAGGGCAAACTTCATATTGGGGGGATTATCTGAAAAGTATGGAGATAAGTCTGCCAGTATATACTACTACGAAAAGTCTGTAGCAAAATACAATACATCACACGGGTATATAGCGTTGGCTCAAGTATTAGAAGGTGAAAATTTATTTTTTGATGCTTTATTTGATGTAGCCAAAGGAGCGATAATGAATAAAAACTCAACTCAACTAGCTACCTACCAAGCCAAATTGTATGATAAAATAAATAATCAGGATAGCACCTATATTTACCTAAAAAGAGCAAATGATAATTGTAGTTCATGTGAAGTTGAAAAGATGAACTATGTAGGATTTTGGGTGAAAAATGGTACGAAGAAGAAAATAAATAAACTAGTAAATGAAAATAATAATCTGATATATCCAAAAAATCATCCAAACTCGAGTGCAATCATAGTATTATCGGGAAATATAAATAAAAATGAAGAGGACATTTTACTTAAATCAGAAACACTAAGTGTATTAGATTTTGCAATACTTTTTAACCGAATCTCAAATCTAGCAGATAAGTCTAAATTGAACCCAGAGATGATGAAAAAGATTGTAGAGAATCCATTAAATGAGCAATTTGCCTCTGAATTAATGTTTATTGAAGCAATCAATTTATATAAAAATGGCAGAAAATCGGATGGAATATCAAAATTGATTCAGCTTAGTGCCATATCTAAAGAGAAAAGAAATATATATGGAAATGTAGCTTTTGGATTGTTACTTGAACAAGGTGCTTTAGAAGTAGCAAAAGAGAAATTAGGAACATATATTCCAAAAGAAAAACAAAAATGGTTATTGAAACAAACAACAATTGAAGCATTTAGGCGTCGAAGTAAAGAAAACTATGAAGCATTAAAAAAAGCGAACACGACAATACGAAAAAGCGTAGATTCACTTTATCAATATGCACCGTACAATACAGAATGGATAAAATATTTACTAAGTAAGTTAGAAAAAGAAAATGGAGAAGAAGCTGCATATCGTTTCCTGGTAAATACATTAGAAAACAATCCGCATGAAAAACAATTGTGGAAAATTTATATTGAAAAAAGTATTAAAATGAATTTATTGAGTTACGCGGAAGATGGAATTAGAGAATTAGAAAAGTTAAAAGCAGAGGAAGGATTTATTAAAAAAGCCGAGGATGAAATAAAATCTAAGAGGGAAACTAATACTTTTAAATAGTAGAGAAATCCATTAATGTATAAAATAAACCACTTTCATAAAGATTAAGCGCGTTGATACAAATTAAATAGCAAGCAAAATGTAAGTTAGTAAGTTTGTTGTCTAAATTAGTGAAAAGTGAAAATAATTGAAACAAAAAACATCTCCAAGAGATATGTAATGGGTACAGAGGTAGTCGATGCATTAAAATCTATCTCAA
Source organism: uncultured Cytophagales bacterium (assembly GCA_964399465.1). Taxonomy (GTDB): domain Bacteria; phylum Bacteroidota; class Bacteroidia; order Cytophagales; family Spirosomataceae; genus CAYNRA01. The sequence continues at coordinate 15,577 of CAYNRA010000028.1, read as the reverse complement.
TAACTATTGAAAAAGGAGAATACGTGGCTTTTATGGGGCCTTCTGGGTCAGGAAAATCTACTTTAATGAATATTATTGGATGTTTGGATTCCCCAACGTCTGGGACATATGTGTTAAACAACAAAGATGTCAGTGCGATGTCTGAGGGAGAATTAGCAGATGTTAGAAATAAAGAGATCGGATTTGTGTTTCAAACATTCAATCTTTTACCCCGCCAAAGCTCACTTGAAAACGTAGCTTTACCACTTATTTATGCAGGATTTAATAAAAGAGACCGGACAGAAAGAGCACAGCAAGTTTTACAAAGTGTTGGTCTGGGAGAAAGATCAATGCACAAACCGAATGAGTTATCTGGAGGACAAAGACAAAGGGTAGCAGTTGCCCGTGCATTGGTAAATAACCCAAGTATTCTACTTGCGGATGAGCCCACAGGAAACTTAGATACGCGTACTTCGTACGAAATCATGGGTTTATTTGAAGAAATTCATTCGAAAGGAAATACAATTATCATGGTAACACACGAAGAGGATATTGCAAACTATGCACACCGAATTATTCGTTTGAGGGATGGACTTATTGAGTCAGATATTAAAAATCCAAATCCGACGAATCCAAAAAAGATGGCGGAAGAGTTGAACAAAAAACTTTCGAACTAAATTTATCGTTTATAAAGAAAATAATACAATCCAAAATGAAAAGTATCTTAGTAACCCTATTTACACTGGTATTTGCAGTAAGTACCGCGACTGCACAAAAGGCACCAGCAAGCCCTAAAGTCGTTGCTGAAAGCCAGAATACAATGATTACCTACGGCCAACCATCTAAAAAAGACCGTGAAATTTTTGGAAAATTGGTTCCATATGGCCAAGTATGGAGAACAGGTGCCAATGAGGCAACGACCGTTCAATTTAAAAAAGACGTTACTTTCGGTGGAAAAAAAGTGAAAGCAGGTACATATTCCTTGTTCACGATTCCTACAGAAAACGAATGGACAATCATTCTTAACTCAGAATTAGGACAATGGGGAGCCTACAAATACAATGATATCAAGAAGAATAATGTCGCGGAGGTCAAGGTGAAGGCAACAAACACAGCATCCTTCATGGAAAAGTTAACCATTACGACAGACGACAAAAAAATTACAATTGGATGGGATAAAACATCCGTATCTGTGGATACAAAATTCTAAGATATTACTGATTTTGAATATAAAAAGAGGGGAAGTAATGCATTACTTCCCCTCTTTTTATAAAATGGCGTTGAAAATTAATGTACTCGAACGTTTACATTTTGAACATATTCAGCATAAACCTGTTCGATACCTGACTTCAAAGAAATAGATGCTTCCCAACCAAGCTCACGAAGTTTAGATACATCCATCAATTTTCTTGGCGTACCATCAGGTTTGCTCGTATTCCAAACAATTTCACCGCTAAAACCAACCACTTCTTGAATGGTTTCGGCAAGTTCACGGATGGTTACGTCAATTCCAGTACCGATATTTACAAGGGTTGAATCATGGTAGTTTAGCATAAGAAAATAACAAGCAGAAGCAAGGTCGTCTGCATGTAAAAATTCACGCATAGGTTTGCCTGAACCCCACACTTCGACAGAAGATGAATTATTTACTTTTGCCTCATGAAATTTTCGAATAAGTGCGGGTAAAACATGCGAGTTATTCAAATCATAATTGTCATTTGGTCCAAATAAGTTGGTGGGCATCACAGAAATAAAATTACAACCATACTGGCTTCTGTAAGCTTCACACATTTTTATACCTGCAATTTTAGCAATAGCATAAGGTTCATTCGTCTCTTCTAGTGTGCCGGTCAGAAGATACTCTTCTTTCAATGGCTGAGGAGCTAATTTAGGGTAAATACAAGAAGAGCCCAAAAACAGGAGTTTTTTGACGCCATGTAGATAGGATTGGTGAATAATGTTATTCTGAATTTGAATATTATCATAAATAAACTCAGCCCTGTAGGTATTATTGGCATGAATTCCACCAACTTTGGCTGCAGCCAAGAAAACATAATCTGGTTTTTCCGTTTCAAAGAAACTAGCAACATCTGCTTGATTTCTAAGGTCAAGTTCAAATGAAGTACGGAAGACAAAACGAGAATAACCTTCGGATAAAAGTTTTCTGTGTATAGCCGATCCAACCATTCCTCGGTGGCCAGCAATGTATATTTTGGCTGATTTTTCCAATTTTTTGTTAATTTGTAGCGTTTTACAAAGATTATGCGAATTTACGATACCTTATTCTAAAATGAAAAATAAAGTAATTATATGTGTGTTTCTATTTTTGAAGGGTGGACAACTTTATAGCCAAGCTACTATTCCTAAGCCAAAAACAAGAGAAGAGGTTCGGGCAGAACGAAAAAAAATGACAATTGAACAAAAAATAGAAAGTGTTTTACCGATTGATGTCAATTTGCCCAATTTGAAAATCAATGGGGAACAAACAGATATTCAATCAGTCGATGACGCCAAAAAATTTATCAAAGAAACAATGCCCGGAATCGGGCAGAAGGCAAAAGAAAGGGTAAAGAAAAGAATTGAAAAGGGGGAAGAAGCATTAACTATTTTCAATGGGAAGGAATACAAAGGAATACCAATCTCTAAACAAGTAATCAAGCAAGGTACGGGAACACGCTTTCGATACACCGAATTTTATACATTAAAGACATTTCAGGTACCAAACTCATATATTCGTGAATTACATTGGATGGATGTAAAAACAAAAAAAATTGTAACAGGTATCGGTAGAGATAGAAATAGGTATGTATTATTACATGGACCTTACCAAGAATATGTAGGTGAAGTTTTGGTGCAAGAAGCAAATTATTACTTAGGAGCTAAAGATGGTAGGTGGTTAACACACGATAAAAATAATATCTTAGTTGATAAGGAATATTGGCGTGAAGGTTTTTTGGAAGAATCAGAGAAATTGTATTATGACAGCTCGAAAACTAAATTAAAAGAAGTTATTCCCATTAAATTCGGTCAAAAAAGTGGTAAGTATTATGCGTATCATCCTGAAGGAACACTTTGGTTAGAAGGAGAAATGCAAGATGGCAAACGTGTAGGGAAGTGGATTGAATATTTTCCGCAAGGCAATAAAAGGAAACGAGAGATGGAATATAGAGAGGAGGAAAACGAAGGAAAAGTACTCCGGGAATACGATGAAAAAGGTAAAATTGTATTTGAATTAAAGTAGATGAAACGGAATAAAACGACTGGAAATAGACAAATGCATTATTTTTTTGAAAGGTAGTAAAATATAAATTCCATATATTCTACAATAAAAAGGGCAGAAATTATACTATTCTCTAAAAAAAATCCAATATAGATTTGCTTTATAATGAATGTGTTATAATTTTGCAATCCAAAAACTACGATTATTTTCTAAATCACTTCATATCTAATGGCAAATATTGGTAAAATCTCGCAGATCATCGGGCCCGTTGTGGACGTTAGCTTCGAGGGAGAGTCTGCTTCTCTACCTGAAATTTTAGATGCTATCTCAGTAACTAAATTGAATGGTCAAAAAGTTATTCTTGAATGTCAACAACACCTTGGTGAAGATCGCGTACGTACCATTGCAATGGATAGTACAGATGGTTTGCAAAGGGGAATGGATGCGGTTCATTTGGGCTCTCCAATCACTATGCCAACAGGCGAGGAAATCAAGGGGCGTTTGTTTAACGTAGTTGGTGATGCAATCGATGGTTTGGGTGCTGTTGAAACCAAAGGAATGTCTATCCACAGAGCAGCTCCACGTTTTGAAGATTTAGCAACAGCTACTGAAGTTCTCTTCACTGGTATTAAAGTTATTGACCTTCTTGCACCTTATGTAAAAGGTGGTAAAATTGGTTTGTTTGGTGGTGCCGGTGTAGGTAAAACGGTACTTATTCAGGAGCTAATTAATAATATCGCTAAAGCATATGCAGGTCTTTCTGTATTTGCAGGTGTTGGTGAACGTACACGTGAAGGAAATGACCTTCTTCGTGAAATGATAGAATCAGGTATTGTGAAATACGGAGATGCATTCAAGCATTCTATGGAAGAAGGTGGATGGGATTTATCTGTAGTGGATAGAGAAGCATTAAAAGAATCTCAAGCAACATTTATCTTCGGACAAATGAATGAGCCTCCAGGAGCTCGTGCACGAGTAGCACTTTCTGGTCTAACTGTCGCTGAACACTTCCGCGATGGGGATGGAGAAGGAAAAGGACGCGATATTCTATTCTTTATCGACAATATCTTCCGTTTCACACAAGCTGGTTCTGAGGTATCCGCACTTTTGGGTCGTATGCCGTCAGCCGTAGGTTACCAACCAACGTTGGCAACAGAAATGGGTCTTATGCAAGAAAGAATCGCTTCGACAAAAAGAGGATCTATCACATCAGTTCAAGCGGTATATGTACCTGCCGATGACTTAACTGACCCAGCTCCAGCTACTACGTTTGCTCACTTAGATGCAACAACGGTACTTAGCCGTAAAATTGCAGAATTAGGTATTTATCCAGCCGTTGACCCTCTTGATTCTTCTTCTCGTATTTTGTCTGAAGAAGTTCTTGGAAAAGCACACTACGATTGTGCACAACGTGTGAAAAACATTCTTCAGAGATACAAAGAATTACAAGATATTATTGCTATCCTCGGTATGGAAGAGCTTTCCGAAGAAGATAAATTGATCGTATCAAGAGCAAGAAGGGTACAAAGATTCCTTTCTCAACCGTTCTTCGTTGCTGAGCAGTTTACAGGTCTGAAAGGGGTTCTTGTAGATATCAACGATACAATCAAAGGGTTTAACGCAATCATGGACGGTCAATACGACCACCTTCCTGAAGCTGCGTTTAACTTAGTTGGTACTATTGAAGATGCCGCAACAAAAGGTGAAAGACTAATCGCTGAGGCAACAAAATAATAAAAATCCCATCTTCACCGATGGGATTTCACGCTGATAAAGAGTATAAATATGCGCTTAGAAATCATTACTCCAGATAAAAAAGTGTTCGAAGGTGAAGTTGATTCTGTAATCCTACCAGGAAATCAAGGTCAATTTCAATTATTAAAAGACCACGCACCAATGGTTAGTACACTAGCTAAAGGTGACTTGTTTTACGAGGAAGCAGGCACAAAAAAGTCGATGATTGTCGATGGTGGCGTTGTTGAAGTATCCAAAAATAAAGTTTTGGTGCTTGCTGAAGCCGTTCTTTGAAACATCTTATTTATAAAAAAAGCTCAACTCATATCGAATTGAGCTTTTTTTATGCTTTTAGTGAATATTATTTTTTAATACTTAAAGCAGGATTTCCAAAGACAGTTTCTTTCTCTTTTACATCCGATACTACCACAGAACCAGCACCAATTCGCGCGTTTTTCCCAATTTTTATACCACTAACTATAATCGCACCGGAGCCAATAAATACTCCTTCTTCAATTTGGACTCCTGAATTGATAATTGCTCCTGAGCCAACATGTACAAAATCAGCCATTTCTACGTTGGGGTCTATCACCGAATTGCTTTGTAAAATACAATGATTACCGATAACCGCCCCGGAGTTCAAAACAACACCCGCGGCAACTAAATTTCCATGACCAATCGTTGCTTCCTCGGAAATATATGAACGTGGATGAATGCCATTCACAGGCATTACCTTGCGTTTTTCAAGAAGCATTTTTACAATTGCTTGTCTGTCAGCTAAGTGCGAAATAGCCACAAATGCCTCCGTTTTTTGTCCAATTAATTTTAAAAAACCATCGTCATCCGTTTCACCCAAAACGGTCACTTCACTTACCTCTTTACCATGAAGTTCTTTGTTATCATCTAAAATTCCGTAGATAAGAACTTCATTCTGATTGAAAATATCGATAGCTAATTTACCTAAAACACCACCACCGAAAATTAAAACTGGGTTTTTCATCTTTTACATTTGCTTTAAGAAACAAAGATACACGTTACTTATTTTGCTTGAGCCAATCTAAGAATAAAATGTAATGCTCCTTATATTTCTCTTGAGTTGTGTTTAATAAAATTGAAAGTGCGAATGGAATATGATTTGATTTATTTCCTCCATAAATCGATGAATCAATTTCCTGAAGTGCGTCTAAAAGCCGATGATTAGGTATTTCTTGATAAATTTCCTTCGTTGTAAAGGATGTATAAGGCTTTTTCTCTAACCATTCCATGTATTCTTTCCATAATACCAATGATTTTACGATGTTTTCTACGTTTGTAAAGTCTTTTGTCTGTTTCTTAAATGAATTAATGAAAACTTTATTTTTTCTGCTGAAAAGAAATAAATGATACTGTATTCGAATTCTTTTTCCCATAAATGCGAAAACAAAAAAGCATACAGCAATTACAATGGAAAAGCCTCTCAAAAAACCAAATAAATTAAAATCTTTAGGGAGTTTTTCAATAGAGGAGTATTTCTTCAATGAAACTTTGCGAAGATCAGGTGTTTTAGAAAAGTAGGTATGTGTGTAAATTCTGTCGTTCTTACTATAAATAGCTAAACTATCCCCATTGGCCTTCTTGGCAAAAACAGGCATAGAAAGGTCCTGAAATGGACTAATATCAAAAGTAACTAATGTATATACAATACTATCTGTACTTATATTGTTTCGGGTAATGGTAGGGAAAAATTGTCTACGAATAATTTCAAAAGGTGGAATTGTATACGTTTCATCTGGGAAAAATACATCTTCATTGGATGGATGTTTGTAAGTCAATGAATAATATACAGGTTTACCTACTAAAAGGCTATCGTCAATGAATTTACCATAAATGATGGATGACTGTGCCAAAATTTGTGTGGATAGAGAAAGAAAGAAGCCGAGTAAAAGAGAAGATAAAATTTTATTGGAATCACACATTTTTTGTCAATTTCTAATTCTGAATAATTGAACCAGTCTAGGCACATAATCTTCTTGTGCATCAATACTTAAATAGGCCGCATTGTGTTGTTTACAGAATAATTCGAGTGTTTTCTGTCGATCAATAATGAGCTGCTTAATGTCTTTTTTTGTTGAGACAGATGATGTATTCAGCCAAATTGTGCTTCCAGATTCTTTATCAACAACTGGAATAATACCTAAACTAGGTAATTCAACTTCACGTTTGTCAAATAAATGAATAATAACTAAGTCATGCTTTCTTGAAAGTGCTTTTAAATTGTTCAAGTAATTTTGGTCGTCTAAAAAATCGGAAATTAGAATAATCACACTCTTACGCCTTAGAATATTCATTGCAAAATGTAAGGCAGTATTTATGTCGGTTTTGGTAGATACCGGTTGTAATTTAAATAATTTAAGGATAAACTCATAACCATGTTTCGTACCATGTGATGGTCGTAGGTAAAGTTCTTTTTGGTCTGTAAAGCAATATAAGCCTACATGGCTCGCTTCACGAATAGCAGACAAAGCAAGAACACCACAAATCTCTTTTGATGTATCTATCTTTTGTCTATTTGAGTTTCCAATTTCTTGAGAAGCACTAATATCAAGCATGAAAAATACATTTTGTTCTTTTTCTTCTTTAAAAATCTTGACATAGGTGCCATGTCCTTTCGCGGTCGTATTCCAATCAATACTCCGAATGTCATCCCCATATTGATAGGTTCTCAAATCACTAAATTCTAACCCAGAACCCTTAAAAATAGAATGAAAGCTTCCTCTCATTTGAGAATTGACAGCTTTGCGTATTTTTATTTCATACTTAATCAGTTTTGAGAGAATATTCTGCATTTATGTACATCTGTTACATGAGAAATTTGAAAGGTCACTAAATAATACGTTAATCCTATTAACTTTGCCATTCGGTAAATAATCAACAAGAATGGATAGGCTACGATTAAGACTACGTAAATTAAATCAATTTATTCTATTTTATCCATGGATAGTCACTCTAGTAGTTACAGGGTGTGTATCAGAGCCAGAACAACCAGAAGGAATCATCCCAAAAAATGTGATGATTAGAGCAATTGCTGATTTCCACTTGTTAGACGCAAATGTTTCTAGAATGAATTTTGTAGATTTAGATTCCGCAAAAATAGCTTTTCATTATTTTGAAAAAAAAATATACGATAAATATCATGTTGATAGTGCTACTTATGCAAAATCGTATCAGTTTTATGGGGAGCACCCGCAATTAATGTTAGAAATATATCAAAGTGTGAGCCAAGAGCTTGAATTAAAAAAGGATAGTATTTATCAAATAAAAATGACGAAACCATCTAAACCGATAAAAGCATCTTCATGAGAGAAAATTTAGTAATTATTCCTACCTATAATGAACGCGAAAATATCAATGCTATATTAGAGAAGGTACTTTCCCTGCCGATAAGGTTTGATGTTTTGATAGTAGATGATGGTTCACCTGATGGCACCGCTGAAATTGTAAAAGAAAAAATAAACCAATACCCAGAGCAAATTTTTATTGAAGAAAGAAGTGGCAAAATGGGTCTTGGTACTGCTTATATTCATGGTTTTAAGTGGGCACTACAGAGAGATTATGCGTATGTATATGAAATGGACGCAGATTTTTCGCATAATCCTGACGATCTAGTTCGATTATACCAAGCTTGCTCGCAGGAAAGGTACGATTTAGCAATCGGATCAAGATATATTCGCGGGGTTAATGTTGTCAATTGGCCAATCGGACGAGTTTTGATGTCTTATTTTGCAGGCGTATATGTTCGTTTTGTTACAAGAATGCCAATAATGGATCCTACAGGAGGTTTCATTTGTTACACAAAACAGGTACTTACCACAATACCACTGGATAAGATTACATTTGTAGGATATGCATTTCAAATTGAGATGAAGTTTAATGCCTATTTGTATGGCTTTAAGCATATTGAGGTGCCCATTATCTTCACAGATAGAACTAAGGGTACATCCAAAATGTCTACAAAAATTTTTAGAGAAGCTGTATTTGGTGTGTTGCTCATGAAAGTATGGAGTCTCTTCAAAAATTTCTCACGTTCATCAATCAAATCAAATTAATAAATGTCATTAAAGTCTATTCCATTACAAAAAATACACGAGGATTTAGGAGCTAAAATGGTTCCATTCGCTGGTTTTTTGATGCCAGTTAGATATTCTTCGGATTTAGAAGAACATATCTGTATTCGTCAGAATGTAGGAGTTTTTGATGTATCTCATATGGGGGAGTTTATCATTGAAGGGGAAGGAGCATTAGAATTGATTCAACGTGTTTCTGCTAATGACGCGTCAAAATTAATAGAGGGGAAAATACAGTATAGCTACTTGCCGAATAAAATAGGAGGAGTCGTAGACGACTTACTTGTATATAAAATGGGTGAAAAAAAGTATATGCTTGTTGTAAATGCCTCAAATATTGATAAAGATTGGGATTGGATTAGTCAATTAAATACATCAAATGTAAAAATGACAAACATCTCAGCTGAAACTTGTCTCTTTGCACTGCAAGGACCCAAAAGTATAGAGGTGTTAGCAAAGTTGATTGACCTTGAAAAAATTGACTTGAATGCAATGGAATATTATTCATTCAAAATCAGTGATATAAAAGAGGTAAAAGATGTTATTGTGTCTGCGACTGGGTATACTGGAGCTGGTGGTTTCGAACTTTATGTATCTTCAGATCAGGCTGAAACTCTCTGGAAATTACTATTTGAAGCAGGTGAAGAATACAAAATATTGCCAGTCGGTCTAGGCGCAAGAGATACACTAAGGCTAGAAATGGGATACTGTTTGTATGGAAATGATATTACAGATGAAACATCGCCAATTGCAGCAGGGCTGGGCTGGGTAACTAAATTTACAAAAGATTTTACCAACTCAATTGCATTATTTGAACAGAAAAAAAATGGGACACCTGAGAAATTAGTTGGTCTTCTGATGGAGGATAAAGGGATACCAAGAAGTCATTATAAAGTAGTAAATGAACTTGGGGATGAAGTTGGAGAGATAACTTCAGGAACAATATCTCCTATTTTAAATAAAGGTATTGCTTTGGGATATGTTAAGTCAGAGTTGGCAATTATCGGACAGGAGTTATTTGTAAAAGTGAGAGACAAATTGCTTAAAGCAAAAGTAGTTAAATTGCCCTTTGTTAAAAAAACAGTGTGAATGGACAGATTAATAGGGTGAAACGAGGTGGCTTATCACAGATAAGTCACCTCGTTTTGTTTAACTTTGAGTCAAACAACCTAACTTATATATCAAATGAAATTAAAAGATAAAGTCGCGATTATCACAGGAGGGGCAAGAGGAATTGGAAGAGCAACTGCAGAACTCTTCGTAGAAAATGGTGCAAAAGTATATATATGGGATCGTGAGGTGATGGAAGAAAAGAAAGGCCATGTATACATGTCGGTAGATGTGACAAATTATGAAAAGGTTACAGAGGCAGTTCAGGTTATTCTCGATAAAGAAGGAAAAATAGATATCTTAGTGAATAACGCAGGTATCACAAAAGATAAATCTCTACTAAAGATGACACAAGAAGATTGGCATCAGGTGATAGATATCAATTTGACTGGCGTGTTTAATTGTACAAAAGCGGTAGTACAATCGATGGTAGATAATAAATTTGGTCGAATTTTATGTGCGTCATCAGTTGTTGGAATAACGGGTAATTTTGGACAAACAAACTATGTTGCAACGAAATCAGCACTTATTGGCATGGTTAAAACTTGGGCAAAAGAATTAGCTAAGCACAATATTACTGCTAATGCCATAGCACCAGGTTTCATAAAAACAGATATGACAGACTTAATACCAGAAGATGTGAAGAAAAATATTGAAAGTGGAATTCCGGCAAGAAGAATGGGGCAACCAGTAGATATCGCACATGCTTATCTGTTTTTAGCATCAGATGATGCAGCTTATATAAACGGTCAATGTTTATCTGTCAATGGTGGAATGGCTTGATTGGTATGCTTGCATACTAATCGACATTTAATTATCTTTAAGCCTCTCAAGCTATGTAATTTTCATAGTTTGAGAGGCTTAAATTGTTCAACACTATTACATCAACAACAATGAATTTTACATTATCAGAAGAGCATTTGGCTGTGCAGGCAGCGGCTAGGGATTTTGCTGAATCAGAATTACAACATGACAGTATCGAAAGGGATACGAACTCTTTGTTTCCATACAAACAGGTGAAAAAAATGGGTGAACTAGGGTTTATGGGAATGATGGTTCCGCCAGAGTACGGAGGTGGAGGTATGGACACACTCAGCTATGTGTTAGCCATAGAAGAAATTTCAAAAGTAGATGCATCTGCTGGCGTGATTATGTCTGTTAATAATTCATTGGTTTGCTACGGCTTAAATGAGTACGGAACTACTTATCAGAAAGAAAAATATTTGATAGATTTAGCTTCTGGAAAAAAATTAGGTGCATTTTGCTTATCTGAACCAGAGGCTGGTTCGGATGCTACCTCTCAAAAGACAACTGCCACGAAAGATGGGGATATGTATGTTCTCAATGGGATTAAAAATTGGATTACGAACGGAAATTCGTCCGATATATGTCTCGTTATAGCACAAACGAATCCGGAATTAAAGCATAAAGGAATCAACTGCCTGATTGTAGAAAAAGGGGTTGAAGGTTTTGAAGTTGGAAAAAAAGAAGACAAAATGGGGATTCGTTCCTCTGATACGCACTCATTGATGTTTACAGATGTAAAAGTGCCAATTGAAAACAGAATCGGAGATGAAGGTTTTGGATTTAAGTTTGCCATGAGTACCCTAAATGGTGGAAGAATTGGAATCGCTGCGCAAGCGCTAGGTATTGCTGCAGGTGCTTATAAAAAATCAGTGGTATATGCAAAGGAGAGAAAGTCATTCGGAAAAAGAATAGGAGACCACCAAGCAATTCAGTTTAAATTAGCTGATATGAGGACGCGAATACAAGCAGCACGCTTACTTGTATATGAGGCCGCTTTGTTAAAGGATAACCATAAAGATTATGTGGAGGCTGCAGCAATGGCTAAACTTTATGCTTCCGATGTTGCTATGTGGGCAACTACAGAAGCCGTCCAAATTCATGGTGGTTACGGATATGTGAAAGAGTTTCATGTAGAAAGAATGATGAGAGATGCCAAAATTACGCAGATTTACGAAGGTACATCTGAAATACAAAAAATGGTCATCGCAAGAGAAATTCTTAAATAGGTGTCTGAGTACTAAAAAAGGAGCTGCAATGCGAATATTCGTGTTGCAGCTTTTTTGTATATTGTTCAAATTTTGGATAAAAAAGAGATAGTTTTTGTATTAATGGCCTAAAAAGTGCAAAAAAAAGCAAGAAAAATAAAATTTCTTTTTTTCTTACAAGTAGTATAGAGTGTATCAATAGAACCTAAAATGCCTATTTATTAGACTTTTTTAAGAAAAAAAGAAAAAAAATACAAACAATGTAGTATTAAACGTGTATCATAAAATAATCATAAATTTGAAAATTTTAGAATAATTATTAGTTTTGTACAAATTCTAAAACCAAAAAATAAGATTATATACGGTTTTTGACGAAAATATTAACCCCCATTACGAGTTAAACTCCTTTTCATACATATTATGGAAGATTACAACAAAATCATCGAATCCTTGGGTGTCAAATTCGCAAAAGCGAGACACATCCGTATTCTACAGCCAATCACAATTAAAAATGTGTACGATGTGGAAAATACATTAATGGTTCTTTATGACGGAGATGTGAATATTGCAGGAAGTGATGAGCGAATAGAACCGGGTGATATGCTATTTATCCCAGGTGGGAAGGCAGCAACGATAACCTACGGTGTCGGTGAAGCTAAACCCATTTCGTATGAAGAGTTTATGACGAGAAGAGAAAATTACTTTGACGCCATGCATGTCAAAGAAGAAATTGGCAAGATTAAAAACTCATTCGGATTGATCGCTTTTGAAGCTAAGGTATTTGACTCTGTCAATTTCTTTACTTCATTAGATATACCACCATTTTTTATTCGTAAACATTCCAAATTAGCTCAACTAATTAAAGAAATACTTCAAGAAGATTTTACGGATGAAGTAGGAAGGGGGCGCGTAATCCGAAATAAGACAGAGGAGGTTGTGATAGAAATTGTTCGATATATTTTGGCGAACAGAATGTTTGTAGAGCAACTTGCCACAAATAGTACATACTTCAAAGACCCAAGATTAATAGATATTTTTACGTATATAAAAAACAATATAGACGGAGATTTATCAAACAAACAGCTAGCAAACGTGGCAAATGTATCGGAAGACTATGTTGGCCAGTATTTTAAAATGTTGACGGGTATAAATCCACAAGATTATATCGAGTATCAACGTATGGAGGCAGCAGTAACTTTATTAAGAACATCAAAGAAAAGTATACGTGCAATAGGTGCTGAAGTTGGATACAAAGACACTGCGTATTTTTGTAGAAGATTTAAAATGATGTTTGGTATTCCTGCAGGAAAAATGAGAAGAAGAGAGTCGCTTATGATTGGATAATTGAATAAAGTAAAATATAGAATTAAGGGCGAAATGAGTAAATCATTTCGCCCTTTTTAGTTAGCAAGAATAATTTCCTCTTCAAAAAAATTAAACTTTTTAACATGTTTTGGGTCAATTGAGTCAACTTGAAAGATAAAACGTTTATCAATTAACTGCTCATTAATCCAAAAACTAACCCAATATTCGTTTTCAAGACCAAAAACAGATGGGTCAATCCGTTCGATTATTTGATTTTGTCCAGGAGCTAACTCTTCATAAAAGTGTCTCAGTGTGGAGGTCTGTGTCACGGACTCGTTGATTAATCCATAACCAGTAGAGGCGACCATGATATTTTTTAAAGTTTCAGTTGAATGATTTACTAGTAGAACTTGCCATTGAAGGTCATCCACTAATGGTTTTGCAACAACTGAAACATTTTCCATCGGAAGAACAAAAATGTCTCTTTTCATAGATTTAGTAAAGATATACGAATCACAAAGAAAATAGAAAAAAGTGTAGCGCTGAAAAAAAATGATAAATAGAAATTAGCTACATGAATTCGTTCGAAGAAAGTCGTACGGAGTAAAGACAAAATGAGTAATTTTACGGCAAAATAATCAATCTAAACAGATATTGGTAAAAATGATATACCCTATAGTTGCATACGGAGATCCAGTTCTTAGAAAAATCGCTCGGGATATAAACAAAGAGGAAATAGATATTAAAAAATTAGTTGCTGACATGTTTGAAACAATGTACGCAGCATCTGGTGTAGGATTGGCAGGGCCTCAAATTGGAAAAGATTGGCGGATTTTTGTCGTCGATGGTACACCAATAAACGAAGGAGAGGAAAAAGTGGATGAATCACTCATAAATTTCAAAAAAGCGTTTATTAATGCCGAAATTGTAGAAGAATCGGGTGAAGAATGGCCGTATGAAGAAGGTTGTTTAAGTATTCCAGGTGTTAGAGCAGATGTAAAGAGACCATCTAATGTAACCATCAAATATAGAGATGAAAATTGGAATGAAATTACAGAAACCTACACTGGCATGGCAGCTAGAATTATTCAACACGAGTATGACCACATTGAGGGAATTTTATTTACAGATTATTTGGCACCACTAAAAAAGCAAATGCTCAAAAAAAGGTTGACCAATATTACAAAAGGTATTGTGGATGCAGATTATCGAATGAAATTTCCAAAATGATTTCAGAAACACTACGTATAGGAGTTGTACAAACTGATATTTATTGGGAAGATAAAATAGCAAATTTAGCCAGTTTGGAAGAAAAGCTAGCTGGTATTAGCTCCAAAACTGATATTGTTATCTTACCAGAAATGTTTGCGATAGGTTTTTCTCCCGAATCATCTCATTTAGCAGAAACAATGAATGGTCAAGTTCATAAGTGGATGAAAATGATGGCAAAAAAACTAGATACAACCGTTCTTGGGAGTGTGTTGATTAAAGAAAATGGCAATCTTTTTAACCGAATCATTTGGGTTAATCAAGTAGGTGAAACAGAGACGTATGATAAAAAGTATTTATTTACACATGGAGGAGAAAGTAAGTGGTTAAAGGCAGGAAATACACGTAAAGTATTACATTGGAAAGGTTGGACAATAAGGCCATTGATTTGCTATGACTTAAGGTTTCCAACTTGGAGTTGGCAAGAGGAAAATGAGGTACATGATATACTAATTTATGTAGCTTCATGGCCTGAAAAAAGAAGTATGGCATGGAAAACATTGTTGAAGGCAAGAGGCATTGAAAATCAATGTTATGTAATAGGGGTAAATCGTGTGGGCGATGATGGAAATGGAGTAAGCTACAATGGATACTCCTGTGTATATTCATATTCGGGTGAAAAATTGGTTGAGATTGTCGGCAAAGAAGCTGTAGAGATAGTGTGTATAAAGAAGGGTGATTTAGAGAACTTTAGAGGCAGATATTCATTTATTCAAGATGGATTTAAATAAATTTAAATTTTTTCTAAAAAATATTTGGAATTTAAAAAACAATCATGCACCTTTGCAATCCCAAACGACATCAACGTCAACGGGAGCATAGCTCAGCTGGTTCAGAGCATCTGC
>CAYNRA010000027.1:0-31863 GCA_964399465.1 uncultured Cytophagales bacterium | reverse complement strand
CTTGGTGGAAATATTTCCAACGCCCTGAACCCAAATTTACAGAATATAAAGCTTAGCGTGAAGATAGTAAAAGAGCCGCTGCCATCGCGATTATGGACTGGAGCTCAACGACCGTTCGGTACAAAAGCAGTAGTTTCGATGGGCTTTGCCAAGGAATTACCTACGATTTTAATCTAATCACAGACATTCCGATTGAACAAGGCCGCTATTTTACCCAAGCGGAAATGGACGCCGGTAGAAACGTAGCCATCATCGGAGGTACTATCGCGCAAACGCTTTTTCAAGATGAAAATCCGATCGGGAAAACGATTAAACTCAAAGGACAAAATTTTACAGTCATTGCCATTCAAGAAGTCAAAGGAAAAGATTTAGTACAAATCGGTGGAAATCCAGACGAAAAAATCTATATCCCATTCTTAAAGCATAAACGCCTTTTTTCATCAGGGAATTTAGAAGGAACCATCGTCATGCAAGCCTATGAATCTGACAAAGACATGGTTGAACTAGAAAGTGAAACCCGTGGACTCATGCGCACTATTCGTGGATTACGCCCTTCGCAAGACGATAATTTTGCCTTAAACCGCCCAGATGCCGCTGCAAATGCTATTTCAGGATTATTCGGCACAATTCGTACAGGTGGATTTTTCATCGGACTTTTTGCCTTACTCATCGGCGGTTTTGGTATTGCGAACATCATGTTTGTATCTGTGAAAGAACGAACAAATATCATCGGAATCCAGAAATCATTGGGTGCAAGAAGCTACGTTATTTTATTCCAATTCTTGTTTGAATCCATTTTCCTTTGTCTTTTCGGCGGACTTATTGGTATTCTCTTAGTCTATTTGGCTAGCTTTATTGATTTGGGCTCCCTTGACATCGTTTTATCAAGTAGTAATATTATTTTCGGAATCATCATTGCCAGCATCATCGGCATTATCTCGGGGATTGTTCCAGCCTTGCAAGCTGCGAGAATGGATCCCGTCATCGCGATTCGCGCAAAATAAAAACATTTGTACTTTTCTAAGAGACAATCTTCAAATTAAGGTTGTCTCTTTTTATTTGCACCTATCTCTCGAAAATTTAAATCCAAGAAACCATTTTTCGTACATTCTGATTTTTCATCTACAGAGACGAATAGATTAATATGCTACTATTTACAAAAAATATGCGTTATATTCCTTGAATTAAGTAGATTTGCTCTACACATAAGCATTTTATTCTATGCAGAATCTAGACCCCGTTGATTTACACATCCTCCAACTCCTTCAAAAAGATGGACTGATGACAAACAAAGAGATTGCAGCGGAGTTAAATTTAACTACTACACCCGTACACGAACGCATCAAACGTTTACGTAGAGATGGTATTATCGAAAAATATACCATCGAAGTCAATCGAAAAAAATTGAACAAAAACCTGATTGTCTTCTGCAACGTTTCTCTCAAAGAACATGCACAAGCTTATTTAACAAAATTTGAAGAAGACGTGCAGACACTCCCGGAAGTGGTAGAATGTTACTGTATTTCAGGTGGTTCTGACTTTCTTCTAAAAATCATCGTATCAGATATCGACGAGTACAAACACTTTATTTTGAATAAGTTAGCCGCCCTCTCTAATATTGGTAACGCCCAATCTCATTTTGTGGTCACGGAAGTAAAGCAATCTACCATTCTTCCCACTTAATGTATGCCATTACGTATTTTTTTTCTGTGTCTTATCTTATCCTTTTTCTCTTTCGCTAGTTTTGGGCAAACGGAGAGTAGTTTTCGTGTGAATTTACGAAAACAAATGAGCCAGATTACCCAAGAAACGATTCCATTTTACACCGAAGATTCCAGTTGGGTTCTACCTGCAAAATTCCAAACAGCTCGTAAAAAATCTTCGCTCATTCTGTTTCCAACAAGTACCGGAGAGACGCAGTCCTTTTCTGTTTTCGGGCATATTTATTTTGTAGTCGATGGGAAAAAGCAAAAATTGACGGTTTTTCGGGCTTCCCCCGTGACGCCACTGAACAGAAACATCTTGTTTATACCCTTTAGAGATGCAACAAACGGGATAGAAACGTATGAAGGTGGGCGCTATTTGCAGCTAAATATGCGGGACTTTCAGGACGGATTTTTATCCATTAATTTCAATCAGGCAACACATCCTATTTGTGTACACGACCCGACGTACAGTTGCCCGATTGTTCCGAAAACGAATTCACTTTCTGTTTCAATTCGGGCAGGAGAAAAATTGGCTCCTGGTCAAAACCAGAAGCCAACAAGAGATATTTAAACTTAAACTCCTTCAATCCAAGAAGTTACTTCTTCTTTCGAAGGCATTTTCTCGTCTATCTTCAGTTTTTTTCGCATTCCGCCTAAGTCATTGAATACTTTATTGGCATTCGCAGCTTTTAGTGCTTCTATGGTGAGTAAACCCATTTTTTGTAGTGCTGGAATCCAAACGACTGGCACACCTTGCGCCGCGTAGTCGGCTTCTGTTGCCATTTCTACTTTCTTTTCAGGGCGCATTTGCGGGAAAAATAGTACTTCCTGGATACTCGCATTGTTTGTCAGGAGCATCGTCAGACGATCAATACCGATACCAATTCCGGCGGTGGGAGGCATACCGTATTCCAGTGAGCGAATAAAATCTTCGTCCATTGCCATGGCTTCTTCATCTCCTCTTTCTGCCAAAGCGAGTTGTTCTTCAAAGCGTTCACGTTGGTCGATGGGGTCATTCAACTCTGAGTAGGCATTGGCTACCTCTTTACCATTGACAAACAATTCGAAACGCTCTACTAAACCCGCTTTTGAACGGTGTTTTTTCGTTAATGGAGACATTTCAACCGGATAATCGATGATGAATGTGGGTTGAATCAAATGACTTTCTACTTTTTCACCAAATATTTCATCAATCATTTTGGCTTTGCCCATGGTATTGTCCACTTCAATTCCCCAAGCTTTGCATTGTTCGCGGGTTTCATCTTCCGACAGTTCCGTTAAATCAACGCCTGTGTATTTTTCAATTGCACCGAGAATACTGATGCGTGTAAAAGGCCCAGCAAAGTCAATGGTATTTTCACCCACCGTAAATTGAGTTTGTCCATGAACAGCCAGCGCTACCTTTTCGAAGATTTCTTCTGTGATGTTCATCATCCATTCATAATCTTTGTAAGCTACGTAGAACTCCAAGGATGTAAATTCGGGGTTGTGGGTGCGATCCATTCCTTCATTTCGGAACATTTTTCCAAACTCATACACACCTTCAAAACCGCCAACGATGAGTCTTTTCAAGTATAATTCATTGGCAATACGCATATAAAGAGGTATATCCAAGGAATTATGATGCGTTTTGAAAGGTCTAGCAGCCGCGCCTCCATGAATGGGTTGGAGGATAGGCGTTTCGACTTCAAGCCAACCTTTGTCATCAAACATGCGTCGCATGGTCGAGATAATTTTTGCTCTACTCACAAAAATTTTCTTGATGTCAGGATTCACAATTAAGTCCACGTACCGTTGTCTAAAGCGCTGTTCGGGGTCTGTAAAACCATCATACACATTGCCTTGTTCGTCTCTTTTTACAACAGGAAGCGGACGGAGTGATTTGTTTAAAATCTTAAAATCTGTGACATGCACAGAGATTTCACCCATTTGAGTCGTAAAAACATAGCCATGGATACCGATGATATCACCAATATCGAGTAATTTTTTGAAGATGGTATTGTATTTTGTTTTGTCTTCCTCGGGGCAGAGGTCATCTCTTCTGAAATAGAGCTGAATCCGGCCGGTTGCATCTTGAAGTTCGGCAAAGGACGCACTGCCCATCACACGAAAACCCATGAGGCGGCCAGCCATCGTAATATTCTTATAATCAAGCTTTTGATTTTCATAATTTGTAAGAATATCCTGTGCATACGCATTGACTTCAAAAGCGTCTGCGGGATATGGGTCAATCCCCATGCGCATTAATTCTTCTCTTTTTTGGCGTCTTAACTGTTCCTGTTCGCTCAAAATCATCTTCTTAATATTAATCGTAAATTGGTCTGTATCTACTACAAAGTTAGGCAAAAGATTGTTTTTTCTAAGGCACGATGGTTTTAATCGAAAAAAACGACTCCTCAAGAGAGAAGTCGTTTCACAACTTACTTATTCAACCTATGATTATTATCTATTTTTTAAGAGTACGCGCGAGATGTCGGGTGTTTTTTTGTAGAACCATTTTTTCAAGATAATGGGTAATGCAGAAAATGTCATGAATGCAATACCTGTGCCAAATAAAATAGGAAGATGTGCAAAAAAAGTACCTGCTGATAAAATACCAAGAATCAATAAAGTCGAGAAAGGCAGAGAAATCGCCAAGACAAGAATCGCCAACTCCATCCGAAATGTTCTTCGTTCTTTAGGAATTTCTTTCTGTTCTTCTAAGGCTTCAAATGTTGCAATGTGTGCAAATGGCCAAAAACTAGCCGAACTTTGGGGTACGACAATCGCTAACATAACGAGACCTGGTTCGTGTATTTCAAAAATAAAAATAAGTAATCCACTGAAAACCAAGGTAATACCCGCCCGAAATATCAGAGCGGTCAGAACAACTCTTTTTTGTCCTTCTTTTAATTGTACGGCTAAACCAATGAAAATCAAGACGAGGGGTGTCATCAATAAAGCCGTTTTATTGAATACGTCCTGCACAATAGTAGGCAAATCAACAAAATGAATATCCAGAGAAATCAAGCCCAACGCAATAAACATGATGATATTGATGGGCTCTTGCAACATATTCAGCAGTAAACTTTTGACTTTGTCGAGTACGTTCGTCTGCTCCGCTTGCGTATTTGCTAGGTACAGATTAAGGGCAAAGAGATACAAGAAAATAAGGACAAAAAACTTATTTCCGACATCCGCCATGGCTGCAATCGCCAGACTATCTTCTCCGAGAAACTCAATAATCAACGGGAAACAGCTCAATCCAGGTGCCAAAGACGGCATCAACATCTGGAGTGTTTTGGCAGTGGCACTTTCTTTGTCTATCCCAAAAAGTGGCATAGCCAACGGAGTGATAAAATACATGAAAAAATTAAACGCCAAAGCCGCCAGAGGTACAAAAAGTAGCGAACTATCCAACTCGATTTTCATCAAAGCGATAAAAATCGTTGAAGGCAAAGCGACAGATAGCACAATCTCTTTGATACCGTTAATTCTATCTTTGGCAGAGAATTTTTTCTTGAGCGCTAATCCAAGTACAATTAACAGGATGAGCGTGACTGTTTTTTGCAAAGCATCGTTCATGATAGCCGTTCGGATGTCGAATAGTTTGTGAATGAATAAATGATTGATTTATATATATGGGAGAGGCACATTTCCTCCCCCATTTTTGGTCAATAGTTAGCTGATTTGTTGAAAAGCGCTGACAAACTGCTTCATCTCCGCCATCGTTCCGATACTCACACGGCAATACGTTTGATTTTGAATATCAAATGACCGAACTCCGACTCCTTTACTTGCCAATTTGGACAACATTTCCTTTCCATTCATCTTGACTGGGAAAAGCACAAAATTGGTGTAAGAAGGTATGTAACTGTACCCCATTTTGGTGAGTTCTTCGCAGAGATATTGCTTGGCAGCTGTATTCATTTTCTTTGTATATACCTGAAAATCAGCATCATCCATTGCGGCACTTGCGGCAGCAATCGAGGTAAAAGAAATGCCCATACCGCCACGAGTAATTTTATTAATTCCTTCTAAAAAAGAAGGTAATGCAGCGATATACCCTACACGTACCCCAGCCATTCCCATGATTTTAGAGAAAGTTCGGGCGATGATGACGTTTTTATTTTTGCTCAACAAAGAAACCATACTTTCTGTACCTGTTCCTTCAGCTAGTTCGATGTAAGCTTCATCAATAAAAACTGGCACTTTCTCGGATACACGCGAACAGAAGTCCATCAATTCTTTCCCTGATGTGATACTTCCTGTCGGGTTATTTGGATTACAGATATACACCAATTTGGTATCTTTATCGATGGCGGCTTCCATGGCAGCTAAATCATGCGACCAATCTGCCTTACATGGAACGGCTTTCCAAGTAGCACCTACAGATTCTGCCACGCGTACCAACGACATATAGCAAGGGTCTGCGGAGACTACATTGCCGCCATTCATGAACAACACGAGGGCAACTTTTTCGAGTAAATCGGACGAACCTGGCCCCATCATGATGTACTCATTGGAAACACCTTCTTTCTTTGCAATTTTAGAAACTAAGTCAAACATTTCCTTCCAAGCATACCGATTTCCGCCGCTAATAGACTCTTTCACAGCCTTTTGTGCGGAAGCGGGCGGGCCGTAGGGATTTTCGTTGGCGTTTAATTTTGCTGTAATTACCGGAGCAGCGGTCGTTTCGTCCAAGAAATGTTCCTGCATGAAGGGACTATACACAAGGCGGTTCATGGCATCAATATGCACAGGGGCATTCGGGAAAGCACCCATTGTGAGATGTGGAGCCAACGCCATACCTCCTATTGTCATCAGTCCTTGACGAAGTAAATTTCTACGATCGATTGTCTTTTTCATTGGAATAAATTGTTTAGATAGATTGAATATAAACTTGAACTTAATTAGCAGATAATCTAAAAAGCTTGGTAAATGCCTGCTCTTTATAGGCGCCCGAACAGTTCAAAGCAACGGCACTTCCTGCTTTTGGCGCAGCAATACCTAGTTGAGACCAAGGTACTGAGACTGTCACGCGGCCGTTTCCATCTGTCACAAAATCACCCACAGATTGACCCGTACGAAGCGCAAGCCGGACGCTAGAACCAGTGACGGGAATAGAGTCTATCCCGACAGATTTATCCAAAATACCTGTTTTGTCGAGACTGAGTAAACGAATGGAAAAGGTTGCGTTTTTGGATGCAGACGCCGTAATGGTTGGCTCGGTGGTAAGTCCAGATGTTGCCACGCCTGCTTCTGTTTCAAGAATCACCAAAACCGGTGCGACTGTACGATCCACAAAAGGGTCGGCAACTTGGCAGCCCATTGAGACAGATAAAAGGAAAAGCAACGAGTATATTTTGATAGCGAATTTCATTGTCTTTATTCGTTTAATTGGTAATCAAATCGTGTATTTTCATTTGTTATTCTACCCACCAAAGCTTGGCAGTCATCGAATCTTCGCCCAATAACTGAATCCCTTTATCCAATTTTTCTTTGTTCAAAGAGTATTCATTGGTTGGGTAAGGAAGTCTTGTAGGTAAAATTCCTCCGTTTTCAAAGATGGCGCGGGGGTCTTTGGCAGGCAATTTAGGCAAACCTGTTCTGCGGTACTCCGTCCAAGCCTCTACGCCTTGCCCGAAAAGGGCAATCCATTTTTGTTCACCAATTTTCTCTTTGGTTACATCGCCTACTTTTGCCAGATACGTAGCAGGAAGCGGCACATTGTATTGTGCGAAAGAAGCCGCAATTCCTTTCTCAAAGTATTCTTTTGCAGAACCGACGGTTATATCTCCGTCTTGGGCTGCTTCAGCAAGAGTTAAAAGAAGTTCGCTGTATGTCATCAACACACTTGGCGTCGTTGATTTGGTAAAATAACTTCCCAAATTAGCTGCACTGCTCAAATACGTTGTCGCAATGGCATCAGGCAAGCCATTGGGAATACCTTCGTATTTTCCTCCTTGTGGAGCGGCAAAGACCGTCAATCTAGTATCTTCTAGTTGCGTCAATTTATCCACGAATGTTTTGCTCATCGACCAGTCCGTACGTCCAGAAACAACCATGACTTCGTGCCATTCATTATTGCTTGGGCGCGTGTCTGTATTGAAGAGAACCGCATTATCTGCATTGCTCGTAAACAAGGGATATTTGGTTGGGTCTGCCAAGATTTCAGCAAGAATTGCCTTCGACTCAGCTGGTTTTTTAGCCGCCTGTCTATTCGCCAAACGGACACGGAGCGAGTTGGCGAATTTTTTCCAACGCAGAATATTCCCATTGTAAATAATATCGCCCGACACTGCTGGACCCCCTACGACTAATTTTTCATTGGCGAGTTTTAAATCGTTCAATAAGCCCGCATAAACGGTTTCCATGGTATCGTAAGCAGGATTATAAATAGGCTCACCGGCAGCACCTTTGATTGCCTCCGTGTATGGAATAGGACCGTACAAATCTGTCAATAACGAAAACACCCAAGAGCGCATGACAAGCGCAATGCCTTCGTAATTTGTATTAGGTAGATTGCCATCCGGTTTGGACTGCGTGATGATACGTTGGTAGTTTACGAGGCCATCTGTGTAGAAAGATTTCCACGTATTATTATAAAAAGTAGGTGTGATACCGTAATTATCGCCTTCATTGGAATAAATATTCCGAGATAAATACTGCATCCAGAGCATCATTCCGTCCAAATTTAAACGTTCAAAACGCGTACTTCCGCCCCAATATCTGTCCACAGACTTCTCGATAGCGTACGGAAGTAGATACTGCGGACTGATGTTCGTAGGGTTATTCGGGTCTGTATTCAGTGTATCGAAATTCTCTGTACAAGCGGAAGAAGCAACGGTTAAACCGAAGGTAGCTCCTGCCAAGAAAAGGTATTTTTTTAGCGTATTCATTGTCAATTTCTTTGGTTAAATCGTATTAAAAACCGAGAGATAGATTGAAGCCTAAGCTACGTGAGTTAGGTAATTCTCCATACGAGAAGCCCTGTGAATTTCCCCCGAAGCGATCTACTTCTGGATCAATATGTGGGTGATTACTGAATAAAATTGCCAAGTTTCGGCCGACTAGCGAGAGTTTTGCTTGTTGAATTTTATACTTTCTTAGAAATGCCTCTGGTAATCTTACACCGAAAGACACTTCTCTTAATTTTACGTACGAACCATCAAAAATAGCTGCTTCGTGGTAGCGTCGTGGATTATTGAAAGCATACAACTGGTTGGCAGCCACAATGACATCATTCGGAACATACGTCGGATTTTCAGTTGTTCCAATGTTTTTAACACCCAGACCGATGATTCCCTCTTCACGCCCAATGGCTGTTTCTGCATATTGACCTGTCCAACGCGCTGTTCCTGTGCCTTCATCGAAGAAATCACCACCGATTTTCGCATCAATCAAAGCAGATAAAACCATTCTTTTGTAGGAAAAAGTATTGGAAAAACCGCCTGTCCATTTGGGTTGTACATTTCCGAGAATTTTCGGTGCATTGTCAACCGTTGGCAATCCATTGGCATAAATAATTTGGCCATCTTCCGTTCTTTTAAAGCCCACGCCAAACAAAGAACCGTAGGGTTGTCCAACTTGTGCGATAGAAATTAATCCTCTCCGTTCTTGAAGTGTATATGTATTCAAACCTTCGGCGAGTTCAACTACCAAGTTTCTATTTTTGGCATAATTCAGTCCAACCTCCCATTTGAATCCGTTTTGCTCGATGGCAGTCCCGGACAAACTCACCTCGACACCTCGGTTATTTATTTTACCCGCATTCAATATACGTTTATCATATCCACTGGCTTTGGAAATTTCTACACCCAAGATTTGGTTCTCGGTTGTTTGGTCATAATACGTAGCATCCAATGTCAACTTATTTCTAAAGAAGCGGAGATCCACACCCACTTCAACACCTGTTGTAATTTCGGGTTTCAGTGTTGCATTTGCCAAGGTCAAGTTTTCAAAATATTGAGGAACAGAGCCATTCCAAGAGCCTGCCGACCGGAAGGTCTGCGCCAATTGGTATGGGTCGGCATCATTTCCTACCTGTGCCCAACTTGCTCTTACCTTTCCAAAAGATAAAATAGATGACGAAATATTTAATAAATCCGTAAGGACTGCACTTCCTGAAACAGATGGATAGAAATACGAGCGATCGACGGATGGTAGTGTACTCGACCAATCATTCCGGGCAGTTACGTCTAGGAAGAGTGCATTTTTAAAACCAAACTGCGTTGAGGCATATAAACTTTGAACCTCAGACTGGAAAATACTACTTGCCACTGAGTTTTGACTTGGGTTGGAGTTCCCTAGATTATAGACGCCATCCACGACGAGCTCACCCACAGACACAAAGTTTCTTTTGTAGAAGTTCGTTCTTTGTGCCCCTCCTACTTGTGCTACAATAGAGAAATCTTTCCCGACCATTTTGTCGTAAGTCAACAAGAAATCGTGGTTTGTTTCTTGACTTCGCAAGACTTCTTCCGAGTATCTACCAGGTGTTTTATTTCCATTTCTTACGCGTTCAAAATTGATGATATTGATACGTGTATCTGTCCAAAAATCTGTTCCAGAACGGAGCATAAGTTTGAGGTTATCCGTCAATGTTAGATTGAATGCGATATTGCCAAGCAAACGGTCTTTATCGTTGGTATTCGGTAGTAATTCATTGAGGTAAAACGGATTTGTGAAGTACGTATGTTGCCAGTTTGGTGGGTCTGTATCGGGTAAACGACCTGCCACAGCCCGCTGAATATGCGTGTCTGTGTATGCACGCCAATCAGCGATTTGATCCCAAGAAATATGTCTGTGTGACCAAATAAACTGGTCTCCAGCCATAAATGTCCGATTGCCACCTGACTTAATGTACTCTCCAGAGGCTGTCACTTGTACTCTTTTGCTTAATGTATAGGCAGAATTTAGTCTAAAATTATCGCGTGTGAAACCATTGAATGCCGCAATTCCTTTTTGATCCACATGGCTATATCCGAGACGAAAACTCCCTAAGTCGTTTCCTCCAGAAAGTGCAATCGAATTGGAAGAGGTTGTTCCTGTATCCCAAAATTCATCCCAGTTATTGGGTTGCGGTGTGAGCGGAGCAACCTCAGTACCTGACCACCAATGCCGCACCAAGCGACCGTCCATGGGTGCGCCCCAGCTTTCGTCTGTTCCATCCGTTCCCGTCGTTCTTCCGGGCGAAACCGAGCCATAAGCCGCTGCATATTGTGCATACGCATCTGGCTGAATAACTCCACTCCAACCATCTGAATACCATGTTCTATAGCCATTCCCGCCACCATATATGTTCTGAAATTGCGGCTTTACGAGTGGACGTTCAACCGTAAAATTTGTATTGAAATCTATACCTAATCCTTTGGAGCCTTTGCCATTTTTTGTGGTAATCAAGATGACACCATTGGCTGCGCGTGAACCATACAATGCCGCTGCATTAGGGCCTTTTAGTACAGACATTTCTTTGATATCATCCGGGTTAATTTCTGAGATTCCACCCCCAAATTGTTTATCAAATTGCTGTTGTAGCGGTACACCATCCACAACAATAAGTGGTTGATTATTTCCTGAAACAGACGACGCCCCACGGATTTGGATTGTCGAGCCAGAACCTGGACCACCATTTGCGCTAATCCGAATACCAGCAACTTTACCGGATAAAGCATTCACGACATTCGTAGAACGTGATTCCGTCAGGCTTTCCCCTTTTACTTCCTGCTGAGAAAAGCCCAGAGACTTTTTTTCGCGTGAAATTCCAAGTGCTGTCACCACGACTTCACTCAATGACTTGGCGTCAGTTTCCAACAGAATAGTCAGTTGAGATTGTGAACCAACGAGCACTTCTTTGCTTTCAAATCCGATGGCACTGACAACCAACGTACTGCCGTCCGATGGGATTTTCAAGGCAAAAGTGCCATCTATGTTTGTAATTGTTCCGGTTGTCGTTCCTTTAACCAAAATAGAAACACCTGGCAATGCGCCTTCCGTTGGGTGACTGACCACCCCTGTTACTGTTCTTTGCTGAGCCAATGCGACCCAAGAGAAAAACAGAAAATAGCATACGAGTAGATTTTTTTTCATAAAAACGGTAAAGTTTAGGTAACACAAACAACCAAGAAAAAACAAACGAAACTACCAACCGACCTCCCAAAAGTCACCCCCGAACTCCCGACCGCTCAGTACCGAAAGTAAACAAGAGGCCGGTGGTAGTTCCGAACTATCCAATAAGACGATTCAATCTATTTTTCTTTGCTCCCAGAGGGAAACATGACCGCTTTACCTTTGGAGTAAAGGATTTAGAAAAAACAATTATTTATCTGTGCGGTCGTGGATAAACAATCGAAGAATATTGTATAAATCTTATATTATACAGCTTGATGATTCAATTTTATACATTAAAATTAGAGATACAAAATTTTCATTCAGTATTTTCTTAAAAAAGGCAATATTTGTTTGTATTTTTTTATAATTTATGAAAATAATACCATTATTTAATCTAAAATAAGAATTATAATCTATAAATAATTAAATAAGTATAGGTTTCATTTTTTAATTAATTTGTTTTATTTTTTATATTTTTATCAAAATAAAGTTCAAAAATTAGGTAGAAATGAAAATAAAATTTACTTTTGACTTATTATTAGTTAAAAATAAAAAATGATAATTAATTGTATTATTTTAATTTTAACAAACTACATACCTATACTATTAAACCATGAGACCCTTGCACCCGTGCAAGGGTTTTCTTTTTATTAGCTATCTTTGATACTTATTAACTGAATTTTATGTTACACATTGGCAAACTCAACACCCTCACTGTTTTGCGGGGCACTAGTGTTGGTTTTTATCTAGGCGACGACGAAGGAAATGATGTCCTTCTCCCTCATAAATACATCCCTGAAGATACGTCTGTCGGAGATTCCCTCGAAGTTTTCTTGTACCGCGACTCAGAAGATCGCGTCATTGCGACTACACTTACTCCTTCCCTTGGACTTCATCAGTTTGGCTGTCTCCAGGTGAAAGCCACCTCACATTTTGGTGCTTTTTTAGAATGGGGACTAGAAAAAGACTTGTTCGTACCATTCAAAGAACAAAATCAGAAATTAAAAGCGGGCGACTGGACAGTCGTTTACCTCTATTTGGATGAACAAACGGATAGACTCGTCGCTTCTTGTCGGTTACATCGCTTCTTTAAAAAAGAAACAGACGCGCTGCAAGTAGGTCAAGAAGTAGATATATTAGTCTATGAAAAAACCGACTTAGGCTATAACGTGGTCGTAAATCATACATACAAAGGATTGATTTATGCCAATGAGATTTTCCAACGAATTGGTTGGGGTGATACTTTAAAGGGCTACGTCAAAGAAATACGGGAAGAAGGCAAACTGGATATTTCATTGCAACCGATTGGCCATTTAAGTATTGAACCGAACGCACAAAAAATCCTTCACTATTTGCAAAAAAACCAAGGAAAACTTGCGCTCTCAGATAATTCTGACCCGATAGAAATACAATCTATGGTTGAAATGAGTAAAAAGTCGTTTAAAAAGGCAGTAGGCACACTCTATCGCCAAAAGAAAATCCGGATTTTACCTGATAATCAAGGTATTGAACTCATCATTGAAGAAACTACTTCGTGATGCGTTGATGTCAATTCTTGGGATATACACATACAAAAAAAGCAAATCTACTTTTGATAGATTTGCTTTTTTATTATAACTAATATATTCATTATAAGTGAATTACCTCACCGTAAGCTGCTGCTGCTGCCTCCATAATCGCCTCAGACATAGTTGGGTGTGGGTGTACGGACTTTAGAATTTCCATTCCTGTTGTTTCTAAATTACGTGCAACAACTGCCTCAGCAATCATTTCAGTTACGTTTGCACCAATCATGTGGCAACCAAGCCATTCGCCATATTTGGCATCAAAAATAACTTTCACGAATCCTTCAGGTACGCCCCCTGCTTTTGCTTTGCCAGAAGCTGAGAACGGGAATTTACCAACTTTGATTTCATAACCTGCTTCTTTGGCCGCTTTTTCTGTATAACCCACCGACGCAATCTCTGGTGAGCAATACGTACAACCTGGAATATTCCCGTAATTGAGTGGTCTTGGGT
Organism: uncultured Cytophagales bacterium; assembly: GCA_964399465.1. Classification (GTDB taxonomy): domain Bacteria; phylum Bacteroidota; class Bacteroidia; order Cytophagales; family Spirosomataceae; genus CAYNRA01. The sequence goes on along the minus strand of CAYNRA010000027.1, from coordinate 18,047 downwards.
GATGACCTGCTAATTTCTCTACGCAGATGATTCCCTCCGCAGATGCAACGTGTGCCAAAGCTTGCCCTGGCGTAACATCACCAATCGCAAAATAACCTGGCATATTTGTCTCGTACCATTCGTTCACCAAAATTTTACCTCTATCGGTAGCAATGCCTACGTCTTCCAAACCGATGTTTTCGATATTTGCTTGAATGCCCGCTGCTGAAAGAACGATGTCTGTCTCAATAGTAATTTCACCAGAAGCTGTTTTTACGGTTGATACACATCCATTTCCTGACGTATCTACTTTCTCTACACTTGCATTTGTATAGATTTCGATGCCCATTTTCTTGTATTGCTTCGCCAATTCTTTTGAGATATCTTCGTCTTCAACGGGTACGATATTCGGCATAAACTCAACGATGGTTACTTTTGTACCCATGCTTGCATACACGTATGCGAACTCAACACCAATTGCACCAGAGCCAATCACGAGCAGAGAAGCTGGCTGGGTCTCAAGTGTCATGGCTTTGCGGTATTCGATGACCTTTTGGCCGTCGATAGGTACGTTAGGCAATTGTCTTGCGCGCGCACCTGTTGCGATAATTATATTTTTTCCTTCAACGATAGAAACAGAGCCATCCGCAGCAGTTACCTCTACTTTTTTACCTGGCTTTACTTTTCCGTATCCATCAATGACATCAATTTTATTCTTTTTCATTAAGAATTGAACACCTTTGCTCATGCCATCAGCAACGTTTCTTGAACGTTTGATAACCGCGCCAAAGTCTGCATTTGCATCCGCCACTGTAATCCCATAGTCATTGGCATGTTTGATATATTGAAATACTTGAGCGGATTTCAACAAAGCTTTTGTCGGGATACATCCCCAGTTCAAGCAGATTCCTCCCAAATTTTCTTTTTCAATCACTGCTACTTTCATTCCCAATTGCGAAGCCCGGATAGCTGTAACATATCCACCAGGACCACTACCAAGAATCACTACGTCGTATTGTGCCATAGAGTTAATTATTGTTTTTCTTTATAAATGATGAGCAAAGTTAGTAAAATATATCGAATGGGTTTTCGTCCATGGTAGGAATACCAAAAAATCCATTTTTCATTCTATTTACCCGCTCAATTCATCGACAAATTGGTTAATGTGTAGGTTTATCAGGGGCGGGAGCAGACGCATGATACCCCAAATCATAGATCATTTGTGCGTATTTGTCTAATAATTCACGTACTCTTTCACGTGAATCTGATGCGACAATGAGACCAATATGATACGCTTCGTTCATTTTCCAAACAACTTCTTGTTCTTCAAATGGGGAATAATCAGGCCATTCGTGTGCTGAAAGAGAAATAATTATACCCGAATAGCGGTATGTGGTTTGGGGTAGTTGATAGACTTTTTTCTCTGCAACAGCCGTTTCGATGCGTGCCCATTCTTTCCAAAGATTGATGGACGACGATGCCTCCACCATTTCCGCTAAATGTGCTCCTCCAACCCGCGAAGCCGTTTCTAAAAAGTAAAATTGCCCGTCTTCATAGCATTTAATAACCTCGGTATGCGATGCACTGAACTTCATTCCAAAAGCCTGCATCACTTGTTGATTGACCAATTGAAGCGCACGCTCATCTACGCTTCCTTCCTCCACGGTTATAGACCGAAAAATTCCGCCTCCGTGCGCAACTTCAAACGGTGTATTCACATATTGACTACAACGACTGAAGACAATTTCACCACCGATTGTCAACGAATCTACGTGATAAACATCCCCAGGTTTGAATTGCTCGATGAGGTATTCGTGTCTTTTTTCACCTAGACTGTGTACAACCTCCCACGCTTCTTCGAGTGAGAACACTTTTTTGATTCCCGTTGCAGAAGCCTCTGAGCGGGGTTTTATCACCCAAGGGCCTTGCGTTTGTTGCAAAAATTCAGTGATGTCAATATCTGTAAATAAAGGACTGAACCGAGGTACGGCAATTCCTTGGTCTTCAGCTTGAATGCGCATCGCCAATTTATCACGGAAGTACCGAGCCGTAGTTTGTCCCATCCCTGGAATCCTGAAATATTCCCGAACGAGTGCTGCTTTCTCTACATCAAAGTCATCGAGGGCTACCACCAAATCAATTTTTTGGGTACGCATCAAATGAGCGACACCATCTAGGATTTTCTGATATGTATCAAAAGAGTTTTCAACATTTTCGAGATAGAAAAAAGTATCGACAGACTCCCTTGGCCACGGCTTATCGGCAAGTTTTTGATCGGTTAATAGAAAAACAGTATTTCCCAGCGACTTGGAAGCGCGTAAGAAATCAACTCCTTTAAAAAAAGTACAAATGCAAAGAATCGTCATACGTTCAGGATTAATGAATGGGATAAGTATTGAAAGTAAGTTGCATAATTTTCGTCAAAAAACAAAAAAGCTATCGGATTTACTCCGATAGCTTTTTCTCTTCAAAAAGAGGGATTAAATTACATACCGCCTGCTTTTGGCGTTACAGAACCCTTGATTGTAAGCACTTCTCTTGGGTTTTCTGCATTACTTGTAATCGTGATGGTTTTATTAAAAGCACCCGGACGACCAGATGTGTTGTAACCTACTTTAATTTGTGATTTAGCACCTGGCATGATAGGTTCTTTTCTCCATTCAGGTGTAGTACAACCGCAAGAAGCTTGTACATTAGAGAGGATAATCGGTGCATTTCCTGTATTTTTTACTTCAAATGTGTAAGTAGCGACAGGACCCTCAGATAATTTACCGAAGTCATGTACCAATTTATTCACTTCTAATTTACCTTGCGCAGAGGCAGCAAAACTGATAGCGATAACACCTAGGATGGTTAAGAATACATTTTTCATAGATGAGAATGAATTATTTACTGTTGGGAATTGTGATTAATACTTTATTATTGATACGACAAATTAAACAAAATTATTTCATGTAAGCCAACTAATTAACACCTCTTTAACAATATTGCGTAACACTCCGTTATTTGAAAACTTAAATAAATTATCCTAACTTTACAAAAAAAGTTGTCATGCTAACTAATTACTCCTAAATTTTTGAGGAAATAATTAGTTGATTTCATATCTAACACTTCATGAAAAATGGCTGAACTAACCACCAAACAACGTATTTCAAGAGAAATACTCCTATCAAAAGAAGAAATTTTAGCTGACTACCGGCTGGCTTGTGAGAGTAGAGAAGTAAGTTTACTTGGCCGAAAGGACGTATTCATGGGTAGAGCTAAATTTGGTATTTTTGGAGACGGAAAAGAAATAGCACAAATTGCTATGGCGAAAGTATTCCGAAAAGGTGATTTCCGGTCGGGGTATTATCGAGATCAAACGTTTGTCGCGGCGGTTGGCGGCCTAACATGGAAAGATTTCTTCGGGCAACTTTATGCAGACTCTGACGGAGAGAACGACCCGTTTTCAGGTGGACGCTCGATGAATGGTCATTACAGTAACCGCTGGATTGATGAAAACGGACAATGGCTACCCCAAACAGACATGTACAACCAAATCATGGATGTTTCTTCTACCGCAGGTCAAATGCCGCGCGCCATCGGTATCGGATATGCTTCCAAACTTTACCGCTCCAACCCCGCCCTTGCACAAAAAACAGATTTTTCGCACCACGGAAACGAAGTTTGCTTCGCTACCATCGGGGATGCCTCTACTTCGCAAGGAATGTTCTTTGAAAGTATAAATGCTGCGGGTGTCTTACAGGTTCCTGTTATTTTTTCTGTTTGGGATGACGGCTACGGAATCTCTGTCCCTATCAGTTACCAAACAACAAAAGCCAGTATCTCAGCAGCTTTAGCGGGCTTTCAAAAAGAAGAAAATTCAAACGGACTGGAAATCATCACTGTCAAAGGTTGGGACTACCCCGCTTTGGTACAAGCTTATAGAAAAGCTGCCATTGCCGCACGTGACAAACACATTCCCGTCTTGGTTCATGTACAGGAATTAACACAACCACAAGGTCATTCGGCTTCGGGCTCCCACGAAAGGTACAAGTCCACAGAAAGACTCCAATGGGAAGAAAGCCTCGATTGCAATGTTAAATTCAAAGAATGGATTTTATCTAACGATATTGCTGAAATACACGAACTAACAGACATAGAACTCCAAGCCAAAGAAGTAGCTAAAAAAGCAAGAGCAGCTGCTTGGACTAGCTTTCGAGGTGGAATAGACCGAGAAAACAAGGAAGGACTTACGCTCATCAATCAACTTGCAGCCGAACTTCCTGAGCATAAAGCGATACAAGACATTGCACAAAAACTGAAAGCACAACCTACCCCTTTGCGACGCGATGTTCTATCCGCTGCGAAACGTGCTTTGTATTTAACTCGTTTGTCCAAAAGCTCGCTCGAAAATCAACTGCAAGCGTATTGCAATTATATTCAAGAGGCAAATCGGGTACGTTACAGCACACATTTGTACAGCGAGGGACCTTCTTCTCCACTTCATGTCCAGCCCATTGCACCTATTTTTGATGAGGCAGCTCCGCTTGTAGAAGGTCGTGAAGTCATCAATCGTTATTTTGACCAATTATTTGAGAAAGATGCCCGTGTTTTTGCCTTAGGTGAAGATGTAGGAAAAATTGGTGACGTAAACCAAGGTTTTGCGGGTTTGCAAGATAAATACGGTGAATTACGAATCACAGACACGGGTATTCGGGAAACAACGATTATCGGACAGGGTATTGGGGCTGCCATGCGAGGTTTACGTCCTATCGTGGAAATTCAGTATTTTGATTACATTTTCTATGCACTGCCTACCTTGACAGATGATTTGGCATGTTTGCGTTACCGTTCGGTAGGACAACAAGCTGCACCTCTCATTGTTCGTACGCGCGGACACCGTTTGGAAGGAATTTGGCATTCCGGGTCACACATGGGCGTTATGATTCATGCCCTCCGTGGAATGCACATTTTAGTTCCTCGTAATTTTACCCAAGCCGCTGGATTATATAATACGATTTTGAAAGGGGATGATCCCGCTTTGATGATAGAATGTTTGAACGGATATCGCGTCAAAGAGAAACTTCCGACCAATCTTGACGAAATCTGTGTGCCTCTTGGAACACCTGAAATCCTAAGAGAAGGAACAGATTTGACCATCGTCACGTACGGTTCTATGTGCAGAATTGTACTAGAAGCAGCAGAACAGCTGCACAGTATATTCGGGATTTCTTTGGAAGTCATTGATGTACAAACGTTATTGCCTTTTGACCTCCCGCAAACGGTTTGTCAATCCATCAAAAAAACAAATCGTGTTATTTTTGCTGACGAGGATATGCCAGGAGGTGCATCGGCGTATATGATGCAACAAGTTGTGGAAGAACAAGGAGGATACCGTTGGCTAGATAGTGCGCCAAAGACGATTTCAGCGCAAGCGCACCGTCCAGCATATAGCTCGGATGGCGACTATTTTTCCAAACCAAATGTAGAAACAGTCATAGATACAGCATACGCATTGATGCATGAGGCGCAACCAACCCGTTTCCCGATGTGATGTTCCAAACGAATGATGTTTCAAAAATGATTTGGATGCGTTAGAGTGGAACTTAGAAATAGACATAAGCTACTAATTACAGACCAATATATCACCGAAGACCCGTCAGAAATGATAGGTCTTCGTTCGTAACTGGGCTATCTTTTGGTATTTTCGTAAGATGAAGAGGATAGCTGCAAAATACATTATTCTAGAAAGTTGACTTACTTGTAAATCATTTTTGTTTGCCCAACACTTCTGTATATCTTTCTTCAATTTCTGATAAGCTCGGCTCTTGTTTCATCCATTCGGTTCGTTCCTTCTGGGTAGCCATCCAACGATACAACCAACTAATCCCCCATTTTTTATAGTAACTATCCGATTGTTCGTAAATGACATCTGTCAAGGATTCTTCAAGATTTACTATTTCGTATTTTTCTCTTCTGAGTTTCTCTATGATTTGTGCAAGATAATCTGCATTAATGGCATTATCATGGCATAAATAAATATGGTTTATAGGGCGCTTATATATTACTTCACTTAGTGATTCAAAAAATGAAACTAATTCCATCGTCTTACTTACGTACAAACATCCTATGTTTCGGGCTTTTTCTATCTCGCCCTGTTCAAGGTAATGGCAATAAACTGCATTAAACATCCAATCGGAACTTTCGATTGTAAAAGGAGTGACAGTGTAACCCTTTGAATGCAAATATTTTCTCATTTTTACATGCTGTACAGAATCCTTTCCCATGTCGTTAAACGGGAATCGAAAGTACTTAACTTCTTTATTATTCTTATGGGCGTATGCTTTGGTTCGTATTTCCCCTTGTAGAATATCTTTTGAAAAACTATCTATCCCTACTTCTGAATACCGCGAATGGCTGAATGTATGGTTTCCGACAGTGGCTTTCTTCTGTTCAATCCATTTTTCCAATAAATGGCTATTTTCGTCTAAAAACGCGGTTTTATACACCCTATCCTCGTTTATAAATAGGGTGAAAGGTATATTCAGTGAATCCAACACTTGTAACAACTTAGCATTGAAATTATCCTTTTGGTATTCAATTGTATTGGGTACATCATCAATCGTGATTGAAATTGTTTTTTTCTGTGCATTTGCCGAATAACTTCCTGTCAAAGTGAACACAAACACCATTATCCACGCCAAAGGTGATAACTTGATTTTATTTATCATTTTTCTGATTGTATGAATTAATTTCGAGTTAAACAGCTGAAGCTTGTTCTACAAAACTCCACTACTAGTCAACTCGATATTAGCCAAAATAAGTAGATCATGTACTCTAAATGTGTGATACAGAGTGGATCAATTTGAAAGCATTTCTCTTTTCCGTTCTGCTACAGACGTTTACGTATTAGATATAACCTACTCTTTTAGGAAGTATAATCAACTTGTCGATGTTGCTTTATAATTAAATAGTCAATTACAAGTACAGCTATTTTGGGAAGTAAGAGCATGGTAAAGAAAGTAAGGTAAGAGATTGTCACAATGGGTACTGGGTTTACTAGAGTAAAAATATGATTACCAACTGAATTATCCGGAAAAATATAATTCTGAGTCAAGTTCCAACCAAAATGAATTGCAAAGGGAAAAAATAATGAGGATGTTCTTGCGTACGAATAGGCTAATAAAAGTCCCATTAAAAATGTAAAAGTGAATACAATAATCATTTGTGTCACATTACCCCAAACTCCAGCATTTAACCAGTGCATTATTGCAAAAATGACTGATGATATACTAATAGCTTTTATCTGCCCGATTATTTTTATTAGTATATAAAGTAAAGCACCCCTACAGAGTAATTCTTCGGTCAATACCATCCTAAACTGATACCAAGTTTCAAGTAAAATTGACTGAGTTCTCAATGAGTGTGAAAGAATGTATTGTTCCTCTATAAAGTACATCCTCAAAAGAAATGTTGTCGCAGATAGAAAGGCCGAAATGAAAAAAAGCAATACGAAATAGTTTAGTCTAACTTTTGTAGGCGTCAATCCCAAAACTGACAAATTTCCTCTTTCAAAAAGCCAAATTAACAACCAGGAAATAGCAATTAACCCAATTAGTTGTAGCATATCTATTCTTTCAAATTCAGTTTGTGCAAAACACGTGATTTCATCTTTCCTATCTCCTGATATTCAAAACTTTTTTCATTAATATATCTGTCTGTGGGTCATCTCCAAACAAGAAAATATGGGAATCAAAAGCAAAAAAGCCATTCTTTTGATAAAACGAAATCGCTTTTGTGTTTTTCTCCCAAACCCCAAGCCAAATGTACTCTGCCTGGTTTTCGATAGCAAACTGCAAAGCAAAATCCAATAAAAACTGTCCGATACCCTTACTTTGGTACGCCTGAAGTACATAAATGCGCTCAATTTCATATGCTCCTTCTTCTTGGTTTTCTGTCTGGGCATTTCCTTCATTTATTTTTAAATATCCGACGACCTCTTCGTTTAAAAAGACCAAAAAGAAAAATGAATGAGGGGAAAGCCACTCACTACGCAATTTGTTCATGGCAAAAGCATCTATAAGATACTTTTGCATATTTTCTTCCGAATTATCTTTGGCAAATGTTTCTTGAAATGTCTCTTTGGCTACTTTCTGAAGTAGTTCAAAGTCTGACAACTCCACTTTTTTGATGACTTTTTTCCTCATTTCTGCACTTCTTTTCAGGATAGTTTAAATTAGTAAACAAATTTAAACAAAAAATCTGTGCTTTTGCAATGAATTACAAAAGCACAGATTTACTATACAATGCGAACAACTTTAGTTACTTGGACAATAGTAGAAGTGGTTTCCACAGGTTTTCATGAAATAGACTTCACAACCATTCTTTCCTTTGAACTGGAATGCCTCTAAGTCTTTTTTATCCGTCACTTTAAGCGTACTGTATTGTGTTCTATGTGACTGGCTGAACCCAAGGTTCCCCGTTGTACCATTCGGTATTTGTGTTTCACTAACGACCTCCTCTGTTACATCTGATAGTCCATTGACAAATCCCATTGATTTGAATAAGCCATCCAGAAATATTTTATCTACTGATTTTGAATCCGCTGCCCGTTTAATTTTAGCCAAGAACTGAGCGGGCGTAAGTCCAAATGAGTTACCAAACTCCGGATTTGATCCTAATGCCTTAATTACCCTTGGTGTCTTGTTCGTAGGTAATGTGAATACAGGATGCTTACAATCACACGCGCGTTGAACAACTTTTTCTTGTACTGGTGCTGGGCAACCTTTGTATTCAACCAAACCTGGAGTGTCAGGACAAGCATCATCTTTATCTGCAATACCATCACCATCTCTATCTGGACAACCTTTCAGACTCGCTAAGCCAGCAACAGTAGGGCAATTATCATCTTTATCAATTATACCATCACCATCTGTATCAGGACAACCTTTGAGTTCTTTGGTACCCGCTATATCAGGACAAGCATCATCTTTGTCTGCAATACCATCACCATCTCTATCTGGGCAACCTTTTAAACTCGCTAGACCAGCCAATGTAGGACAGTCATCGTCTTTATCGGCAATGCCATCACCATCCGTATCTGGGCAACCTTTGAGTGCAATAGGTCCTGGGACATCCGGACAAGCGTCGTCTTTATCAGGTGTACCATCATTATCTCTATCCGGACAACCTTGAAACTTACGCAAACCGGCGACATCTGGGCACGCATCACAAAAATCAGGCACGCCATCTTTGTCTGAATCTTTACTTCCTAAACGGTACGAAACAGTCACATTTCCAATAAAATAGCCATCATTTCTATTCGGATTTCCGGCTAAACTTACCCCATCAATATAATCCGAATTTGAAACACGATAACCCGCCTCAAGACCTACTGTCCATCTTTCCGCAGCGTTGTATTTCAAACCTAAACCAAAAGGAATGACTATTCCCCATTTTTTCAGATTTGCGGCATCGGCATCCATGAGTGCTTGGACTGGGGGAAACGTTCCTCCTGGCTGCACTTCTACAGAAGGATTTGTATAAACGGCACCAATCCCACCAAAAAGATAGGGTGCAAATGTTTTCCGAAAGACACCATCGCAGGTATATTTTCTTTCCCCAAGTGGGTAATATTCTCCAAGTAACGCTGCTTCAGCAAAAGGAGAACTAAACTTTAATCTTCTGTAGTCCCAACGACCATCTGGTGCGTCTAGGTCGTTACCAGCTATCGAACCAATGATTACTTGTGGACGGATAGCAAAATGATTTCCAATATGTCTCCGGACAAAAATACCACCGAGTAACCTATTTTGGGAAGGATAGGGAACACTACAGTGCATATCTCCATAGTATTGATTTATACCCTTAAGTAGTCCGATTTCAAGCGGATAAGGCTTACAGACAGCACAAGAATCTTGCGCAAAAGAAGCATATTGAATAGAAAAAAGCGTAATGAGTAGGAGAAAAGACTTCCGAAACATTGAGGAGTTGATGTTCATTATCATTGGGAAACAAAGTATGTTCTGGGCAAAACTGTAGATTGTACTGCTGTTTATCAGTATTAAATGCGTAATTTTACACGTTCATTTGAGCAAAAATAAAAACAATTCTCAACAAATTGCCAATCAAGACCAAATATTAATCCAAATTGAGAGGTGAGAAAAATATATTTTTCAACCTTCTTCTTAACTTATTGCAACATCTTGACCTTATATATTCACTATAGATGAAGCAAAAAACAACCTATATATAAAATGACATTCTCAGATTTTCAGTTAAATAAACAACTCCTTTCTGCTATTGAAGAGGAAGGCTATACTGTTCCTACTCCTATTCAAGAGAAGGCCATTCCAATGATTCTACAAGGACATGATGTTTTGGGAATCGCACAGACTGGCACTGGGAAGACAGCAGCGTATGTTCTTCCTTTATTAATGAAAATAAAGTACGCACAAGGAATGCACGCCCGTTGCTTGATCCTTGCACCGACACGAGAGCTAGCGATGCAAATTGACGATGAAATCAGAAAACTTGGAAAGTATACAGATATTCGACATGTTGCTATTTATGGTGGATTAGGGCCTAAAACTCAAATAGAAAACATCGAAAAAGGCGTGGACATTATCGTCGCAACTCCAGGAAGATTCACGGATTTGTACAGCCGAGGCATCATCGTCACGAAAAATCTACAGTATATGATTTTAGATGAGGCGGACAAAATGATGGATATGGGTTTTATGCCCCAAATTCGTAAAATATTGGAAGTCATCCCTCGGAAACGGAAAAACTTACTTTTCTCAGCCACATTCCCTGAGAAAGTAGAGATCTTATCAGAAGAGTTTTTAGAAGCACCCTTAAAAATTGAAGTAACCCCCCAAGCGACAACCGCTTCGACAGTTACGCAGCGGCTTTTTCATGTTCCAAATTTTCGGACTAAAATTAACTTATTAGCTTATTTATTTGAGAATGAAGAGTTGCAACGTACCATCATTTTTACACGTTCGAAAATTGTAGCAGACAATGTATATCATTTTTTAGAGCGTAAGGTAGTTGGCACAGAGAACATACGTGTGATTCATGCAAATAAAGGTCAAAATACGCGTATCAACTCGATTGAAGCTTTTAAAGAAGGAAATATCAAGGTACTTGTTGCCACTGATGTAGCAGCTAGAGGAATTGATATTCGGGAAGTTTCTCATGTTATTAATTTTGATGTTCCTGTTATTTATGAAGATTACGTGCATAGAATCGGTCGGACAGGTCGAGCATATCATGAAGGGGTTGCCATCACATTTGTTACTGAGGCGGAAGAATATCATGTTCGTAAGATTGAGAAAATCATTCAATCAACTATTCCGACGGAAGAATTACCAGCAGATTTGGAGATTGCAGAAACGCCTTTTGAGGAAAAACAGTTGATGCTTAAGGAGATTGACAATCAACGAAAGAAGGAGGATCCTACTTTCAAGGGTGCATTTCACGAAAAGAAAAATCCACCCAAAACGCAGAGTAAATCAAAAAAATCTACGCGCAAACCGAAAAATACACGCAGAAAGTAGTTTTAAAGCCATTTTTGTTGAATAACACCTATATAAGCGTCTGTGAGTTCATCTTGCAGACGCTTTTGTATAAATGGCGCCACAGAAGGATACATTTGGACAGAAAGTAATTCTTCTATCGAAAGCCATTCAATCCTCTCTGCAGATGTTTCTGCTGTGTTCAATACAGGTTCACCCTTCAGGATTTCACCAGAAAATACCATGTGGATAGTTTGTTTCTCCCCTCGGAATGTCTCTCCTATGCATAGCATCTCCCCTACTTCAACCTCGATTTGAAGTTCCTCTTGCATTTCGCGTTGAAGTACCTCAGCGAGTGACTCTCCAAATTCTACATTTCCGCCAGGGAGATTATACAGTTTTTGTCCACTGTATGTGTATTGCATCGTCAGGATTTTTCCTTCTTTTTGGAGCAAAAGGGCAGGTCGAATAGATATTTTCATGGTAAATGAAATTTTGTGTGAATTGATAGGCCAATATAATCAAAAAACAGAAAGACAAAGTTTATCTATCCCAATAGAAAAAACAAATTACAACTAATCCATTGACTATTAATATACTAATGTCAATAAAAGAAATCAAGTCATATAATTCGCATAAATATTTACTACAAATTATTTTAAAAGCCAAGCAAAAGCCTCTATACGAGTTAGATTTAAGATGAGTGTATAAGTGGGAAATAGTATAGAAATCAATGCCATTAGCTGAAATTCTTTTGCCCATTCTTTATGACTCTTACACCTAGTCCAAAACAAATATTGGAATGAAACAAGCGCAATTGGGAAACCATAAGCTATACTTCTTGTGATATCTTCAACAGACAGGCCTATCAAAGAAACCAAAAGAAAGATAAGCATAAGCCAAAGAACACTCCATCTATCTTTCCATTTATATGCTACAAAAAGAGCCATGATTAACCATAAGTTAGCTGCCTTCAATCCTGAAAAATAAGCAACAATTACTTTTAGCCCAAATTTTGAGGCAACGATCAGCGAAACGCCATTTTTAAATCCTACAGGAGTTGTCAATCCAAATTTTTGATATAACCAGTACCGAATAGCTAAATACGAAAGAATAGCCAAACTAACAAACCAAAACGTCCGATTTATCCAAAGGGTTTGATGTAAATAGGCCATTAAATTTTTTACGCCTTGTTGTGGTTTTTCATGCTGCAAATAGGCAGATAATGGAAGGATTAGTGTTGGTGCAATTGTTCTTTCATCAACAAAAAAGGTCATCAAAAGTATAGGTATAAGAATTGGATTTCGGAGAAAAAAGAAACTGATTACTAGACCGAAATATCCCAACGAGTCGAGAAAAAGTGTATCGAAAAAAAAGGAATTTCCCACATAACAGAATAGCAGTGCTATTACTCCATAGAAAGTACTTATTCCCGCCCTAGAAAAACGATAAAGTAGAACAAACAAGAGATAAATAAAAAAAGGGAAAAGAATAACCTGAAGGTAAAATAGCTTAATCGCTTTTATCTGAAAGAAGTTACCAATAAGATAGGGAGTAATGCGTAAGTCACGTTTTGCAAAATGGCTTTCATCTCTAAAATCAAGAGCGGGTTGCCATGGATTTTGTATTTTGGCATTCAGGAAATCTTGTACAACTTGTTCAACAGGCTCCCACTCCTTGGTGACTCGCTTTTGGAGGATATTCGGAGGAAATGCGAATAGAAAGAATAAGAAAAGAGCACACGTTAAATATATTTTCTTTTGTATTGTCAGTACGAATAAATAGTTGTTCAAATCTGATAAAATTTTATACATCGCTTTTTGCTTTGGAACATTTGACAAAATTCTAAAAAGCACTAATAATATACGAAATAGTATTTTACAAAGGCATTTTTCGATTAACTAAAAAACTTCGTAAAAGTTTTTAATACAAAAGGCAATTACTTAAACATTCTCTATGACTTGTGAAATACGTGCTTGATTTAACTTGTTCACGTTCTCTAGTATCTAATCATTTAATAAATCATTGGTTTTGCGCTACTCAAATACTGTTTTTTTATCTCAACCAAATACAATTGATAGTTCTTCCATCGAACTCTTGGACGTAAAAAAAGATCATCCTATTCACTTTTATTTCCCTTTACTACTTTGTGTTTTAACCAGAAAATAAACTTCGATAAAAAATTTACAATTCGTAACTTTTTGAACCAAAAAGAAGTGGGGATACGTAAATCATAACCCGTCTGCACAAGAAATTCATAGTAACCCATTTTCAGCCAACTCACTTGTTTATCCAATATATTTCGCTTGATATAAAACATTCTGGCTTTCGGAATCAGTTGATCCCAATGTCTTCCGACTTCCCACATGGTATAGATACTCGATAATAAATTATCTCCTACCGCTTTCGTCGTCTTCGCTGGATATCCTAAGTTATCTTCGATTAAACGCATACCGTAGTTAAAAACGTTGTGCATTTTTATGACCGTTGCCTGCGCTTGCAACTGCTCGATACTAATCTCTGGAAATTTCTTCAAAAACTGTATCAAATCTGCCAAATGTTTCAATCGTACCCAAAACTCTCTTCCACCGTGGTGATTCAATAACATCGAAAAAATCCCCATTGGATTGGGCATTCGTATGTCTCCTTCTCTATGGATTTGCTCAAACAAACTTCTTGTATAATCACCAAAAGGAGGAAATTCATGTACACCCCAATGAAAATCAATCGTTGCTTGGTGCGGCATTTCTCGCCGGGTGAGGCTTATCTCTGAACTTGCTAGATTATCGATGAGAAAAGCCAAACTAGCCGCATCTGTTTTTTTATTATACACCAAACTATACCCCATCGAAAACAGTAATTGAAGTGCTGGTACCGCATTTTCTGGAAGTACAATCAAGTCTATGTCGTTCCGTTCTCGAAGTGTTTGATTTTCAAATAATTTCTCTTTGAAAACCATTCCTTTGTAAGGCATAATTTCTAAGTTATTCTCTCGAAATACCCGTGCGATTTCATGCACTTGGTGCGTACTGACTAAATCACGGAGTGCCTGATTTTTTTGTATTTTCTCCAATCGCTCCATTATCGGGTGCTGTAAGCCAATTTGTTTAAATGCCGTGTAAACAATCGGTCTCACCTTATGATATACCAGTAATTTTTCAAACCGTTGCCAGTCTAACTTTTGTTTATTCAATGCGTTTTCAAGTAGTACCGGAGAGGCATCTAGTAAAACAACTTTCAAACAGTCTATCAATACTTGAAGCTCTAGACTGTGTTGGTTTTCTCCTATTTTTTTCATTTTTAAAGAAGTAACTATTTTCTATTTTTCGAAATTACTCGGCTATCTTATCTGGGGAATAACCACATTTACAATGCTATTTTTTTGACACGCTCTCTTTGTTTTTTGTATTTGTATGTATCTGCTGGATATGGTAAAGCTGCGGGTCACACATACCAGAGATTTGAGTTTCGCCCACTTGTGTCCACGCATGTCCTTCGATTTGTCCCGCCTCGTTTTTCTTAAAACCAACAAAAATGGTGTAAGGAATGGCATATCTATTACATAAAATCTTAGCCTGTAACGCCTGATGACGGCACGCATTCGTGAGAAAAATGTACTTCGATGCTGCTAAAATAGCCCAACGAATCTCTTTACTTCGCACAATTTGAGCGGTATTCAAAACACTTGCCTCTTGTGGTATTCTATTGCTGGTATCCGAAAAACGCGCGTATTTCTTAAAAAAAAGAAACATTACCCAAGCATATATCGCTAAAAACCAAGCAGATACAAACAAAACCTTCTGGCTACGCGCTAATCTCAGAAATAGGAGAATTTTTCTCATTTCGATTTTTCCTCTATTTACTCTATCACAATTTGCCTCTCAAAGAAAACCTGGATAC
This sequence comes from uncultured Cytophagales bacterium, assembly GCA_964399465.1. Lineage (GTDB taxonomy): Bacteria > Bacteroidota > Bacteroidia > Cytophagales > Spirosomataceae > CAYNRA01. The sequence goes on along the minus strand of CAYNRA010000027.1, from coordinate 2,667 downwards.
TGTTTTCTACTGCCGTTTGGCAAGTGGGTGCATCAATGGTATAGGTCGCGCATAATTCATCGACAATCGCTGGGATGTCTTTTCCTTGTTCGACTCCCCTCAAAATGGCATACATGGTTTCGTTCAACGAGAGATACTCGTTTGTATCGATAAGATAGACGACGCCTTCGTCACCCAGTTGAGTGAAAAGTACTTTTTCTGTGTTTATTTTCATTGTTTTTTTTGTTTATATATGTTCGTAAAAGATGTACCGATTCTTGCAGAGATAAGGTAGAAGTATCGAGTTCTATCTCTGCATTTTGAGGTTTTTCATACGGTGCAGAGATGCCTGTAAATTGGGGAATTTCTCCGGATAATGCCTTTGAATAAAGCCCTTTGGGGTCTCTTTTTATACATTCTTCGAGTGGTGTCGTGACATACACTTCGACAAAATGCCGACACATACTGCGCACTTCCTGGCGGATGTCTTGGTAGGGAGAAATCAAGGAAACCAAAACAAAATGCCCCTGAGCTTCCAGAAAAGCGGCCCATTTTCCTACTTGTAGATTGTGTTGCTTTCGGGCGGTTTCATCAAAACCTGTTTGATTGACCAGAGCCCGAATGGCATCTCCGTCTAGTAATACCGGAATGATTCCCTCCAACTTCAACTGTTCTGCTAGGGCGTTTGCTAATGTCGTTTTGCCCGCACCACTGAGTCCGGTAAACCAAACTACTTGATTTTTTTCGTTCATAAATAACCAAAATGCCGCATCATCGGCTCATTTGCGTGACTAATTTTTTCTATTTGTGCTGCCGTTAATTCTTGTTTCCATCTACCTACTTCTCCCTTGAAAAAGAAAGACCGATGCACACTTGGTTTTTCTCGAAAACCTCCTTTTTGCTCTTTTTCTTGCAGTTTTTCAAAACGAGTTTCTTCCAAAGCGAACTGGATTTCCTCTTCGGAAACAGAAAGTCCCATCGCTTGAACGGCTGCTTTAAAAGTATCGAAAGGCTTTTCTTTCATATCTTCATACCGCATAAAATGCACAGGAAACGACGGCTTGGTCAGCCAACTCTCGACGTGCATAGACCACGTACCCAGCGGTTGATGGAACTGATTATTCGGGCTACTCCGTTTTCCAACAAATCCACTTTTCGGATTTACCATGTATTTCTCAATGGTAAAATCCAGGGGTTTACCAACATGATTTGCCAAAGACAAGGTAACATCCAGCGGATTTCGTACGAAGTAAACGGCACATGCTGAAGGTGCTTCTGGAATTAACGGCAGTTTGTCTAGCTCTGAAAACGTAAAAGCATCGTGGATTTTGATATATAGTTTCTTCGAACTGGTCTCCGAAAGATACGTAAATGCAAGGCGTTGATACAGTTCAATTTGTCCTTCTGTCAAATAATCTGCGTGTACGTCTAGGATATTTTCTACAAAGTTTTTGCCTGAAAAAATGCCATCGGTTGCCATTTTATTCAGGTCAATTTGCTGATTTTTCAAGAGGACAGTCAGAAATGAACGAAACCACGTATTTCCAGATTTCGGGTAAGATGCCAGCCAAACGAGATTTTTCGAGGGATTTTCAACATGCATACCGTTTATTGCCTTTTTGCTGCTTGTGTCAATGGATGAATGATTTGTTCTTCTAGGGCATCCGCAAACGTCTGAAATGTATTCTGTCCTTTAGGGCGCATCGCCTTCCAGGCAGGTGTACACCCAGCGATGCTTGTTAGTTGGGTGAACTGTAACATTTGCTTTTTCATGCCATTCAGCCATTGCTTGCGGTAAATGTTATTCCCTAGATATTGCATAGCAATGGCCGGTTTGTAGCTCATTATCTGAATATCACTGCCTTCTTCTTCCAGAAATACGATACCTGCTACCTCCACTTTATGCTGCACAAAGGCATCGTGAAAAAAGAAACCGTATTTGTCCATTTCCATGTCCGTCCGAATCGGCTGTTTTTCGTGTTCTTCTAGTACTGCTTGGTTGGCGATGCTATTTTGCCAAAGGCGAATCATGGGGTAGGAAGCTTGCGCATAGCATTTTCCGTTTTCTACATAGAGAACTGCGGTATCGTCTGTAAATGGCGCATAGCCTTTTTCTTGGAGCAGGACGGCGGTTGTTGACTTGCCCGTTCGAGAGGGCGCAGCAAACAGCAGTACTTTGTTTGCTTCTACAAAAACGCCGGACACATGAAAAGGAATGATATTTCGCTGAAATAGTGCGGCTGCCATGCAATTAGAATAGAAAAACAGGAGGATTTCAGACCAATCGCCTCCCAATGGCTCTATAATAATTTGACGTCCCTGCCGGACATAATACCGCGCCACATCGGGAACCGTGTAGAGGAATTCATTTTCATTGAATGTCGCAAAAGGCTTTGTTGTGGTAGGAGGATTTTCTAGGTTTTCGGGTGTTTTTCCTTCTGTAACTTGGATGGAAGGAATTTCTGAATAGTTGGAAAATGGGACAAAGGCGGGTAACTCAATACTTGACCGTATTGGGATACCGTAAGCGATATAAGTATATGGCATCAAGACATTTTTTTACAATTTAAGCACATTGAAAGAGATAATAAAATTATCTTTAAAAATAATTAACCCATTTACTTATTAATACGTGGTATGTCTCAATTTTTCGGTTGTATTGCCCTAAATCCACAAATAAACGTTGCC
>CAYNRA010000026.1:13724-31949 GCA_964399465.1 uncultured Cytophagales bacterium | reverse complement strand
TTTCAAAATATGCTGAATTCTTCTCTTTGGATTTTTTAGCGTCGCCAACAAACAAGAAATTTTCAAATTTTTTCTACATTTGTTGGGTCTGTGCAACTATCATCCGTCCGCTGGTAGTTGCAAATTTCTCCTCTTACTACCAACAAAAATGAAAGTTCAATCCATTTTCGTCAATCTTCCGGTCAAAAATATTTCGGAAACACGTACCTTTTGGCAAAACCTTGGCTTTTCTTTTAACGAACAGTTTTCAGACGAAAATGCCTTGTGCCTAGTTCTCGCTGAAGGACAAATGTATGCTATGCTCATCTCACATGCGCTATTTGCCACATTCACGAACAGACCTATCGCAGATGGATCCACAACCCAAGTCTTGACTGCCCTCCAAGTGGAAAGTAGAGAACAAGTCGATTCCCTTGTTGCTCTTGCTCTCGCAAACGGAGCAAGCAGATACCGCGATGGCGCAGACCACGGCTGGATGTACTACGACTGTTTCTCCGACCTCGACGGACACCAATGGGAAATCCTTTTTACTGATTCCAACCAATCACCTGAATAAATTATGGCAACAGAAAAATTGACGGTTCAAGCAAGGATCACAGCACAAAAACAAACCGTTTGGGACTGCTATACACTTCCTGAACACATCACACAATGGAATTTTGCAGACCCAAGCTGGCACTGCCCCTCCGCTTCCAATGAGCTAACCGTTGGTGGAAAATACTTCGCCCGAATGGAGGCAAAAGACGGTAGCTTCGGCTTTGATTTTGAAGCCGTCTATACAGAAATTCATCCAGGAAACTCGTTCTCCTATGTTTTTGGTGAACGATATGCCACAGTTTCTTTCCAAGAAATACAAGAACAAACAGAAGTAACCATTGTCTTTGACCCCGAAACCGAAAACCCTCTGGAACTGCAAAAACAAGGTTGGCAAGCTATCTTGAACAATTTTAAAAAGTACGTAGAAACAAAAGAAATCCAATAATTCAATTCTTTATCCAGCATATCCATTTATCTGACCTACACCCAATAATTGAATTTATCAATTTTATAGTGTGAAAAAGAAACACATCTTATTTTGGTTTATTGGACTCGTTTTGGTGGGTTTTGCAGGATTTAAGCCCTTGCAAAATTACATGACAAACAAGAATCTATCTGTAGGTGAGCAAGTAGATCAGCTGCATGGTGTCTGGGTAAACTACAATGGAGCTATATCAAACGTAGTGGGAAGAAATACCACACCTGATGGGTATAATTTGGGTTTAAAATACCAATGTGTTGAATTCGTAAAACGATATTACTATCAACACTTAAACCATAAAATGCCCAATAGTTACGGGAATGTAAAAGACTTTTTTGACAAAAACGTACCTGACGGGAAAATCAACCATGTGAGAAATCTCCAGCAGTTTTCCAATCCGAGTTATACCAAACCCCAAGTAAGCGACCTTGTCGTTTTTGAAGGAACTCTCCTCAATAAATACGGTCACGTAGCCATCATTTCTCGTGTAAATGAAGATGAAATTGAAATCATTCAACAAAATACTGGGCTTTGGGGTCAATCTAGAGAGGTATTCGCACTCAACAAAAAAGCGGGTAAATGGAAAATAAACCATAGACACCTGCTTGGTTGGTTAAGAAAAAAAGAAAAGAAATAGCCAAGCTAGTATGATAAACCAGTTTTTGGGAAATTCAGACACAAAGACCACTTATTTTCTCCTTTTAGTCAATTCATATAGCGTATTCGAGTTGATAATCTGTAATTAGCTCAGCATTGTGGAATTTAATTTATTTAATTTCGCTATAAATTTAATGTTAATCAATAAATTTATAGCGAAATTAATTTTTAAGTAACCCATTATCAAGATGACAAAAGATAGTATTCTCACTTTTCGATTTTTACGCGTTATTGCATGGCTTATTTTTATTGGTTTGTGCATTGAAGCTGGAGCCATATTAGTCAATTTTGTATATAGTATTTGGAAACCCGAAATTGTCAAACATTTATACAATGACCTCGACCTCAGTAATATGTACAGCAGAGGTAAACATGTTTTTTTCTGGATGTATGGACTTATCTTGTTTGTTTATCTAGCGAAAGCATTTCTCTTCTATTTGGTGATAGAATTGGTCCAAAAACTGGATATTACGAAGCCGTTTAGTCCATTTGTTACCCAAAAAATCAATCAGATAAGTTTTTTTACTTTTGTAGTTGGTGTTGTCAGTTCCATTGGGCGATACAGCACAAAGTATTTGGCGATTGGTGAAATTGAAATAAGCCAATTAAGTACATTCTGGGTGGACGACAAGGCGTTTATGTTGATGTCAGGCGTTCTTTTTGTGATTGCCTCGATTTTCAAAGTAGGGGTATCGCTTCAAAATGAAAACGATTTAACGGTTTAATTATGCCCATTGTAGTTAATTTAGATGTGATGATGGCCAAACGAAAGATGTCATTAAATGAACTATCAGACAAGGTTGGCTTGAGTTTATCAAACCTTTCTATTCTGAAAACAGGGAAAGCGAAAGCCATTCGTTTCAGTACGCTAGAAACCATTTGCCAAGTACTCAATTGCCAACCCGGAGATATTTTGGTTTACGAAGCAGATGAGGAAGGAATGACGACGTAAAAAACGTATATTCAAAACCCGAAAAGATTAGAAGGCTGATTTGTTCACAAAAACCAAGGTATATATGCAAAGACGAAAATTCTTACAAGGTACATTCATTGGGCTTCCTTCTGTACTGTTTGCATCGACCACAATGGCTTCATGCAACGATAGCCAAGAGGAGATTCAGCCAAATGGGAAACGAGTGATTGTTGTTGGAGGAGGAATTTCAGGACTTGCAACAGCCAAAAAACTCAAAGAAAATGGATTCTCTGTCCTTTTACTTGAATCACAGGATCGAGTGGGTGGACGAATTCGAACGAGTAAACCGCTTGATCTTTCTTTCGATGAAGGCGCGAGTTGGATACATGGTTCTTCCAAAAATCCAATTACTGAATTAGCCGAGCAATCAGGGGCAACTACGTATGTTACGGATGATGACAACGTCACTGTCTTTGATTTTGATGGTCGTGTTTACCCAGACGACTTTTTAACACGTGAAGAAAAGCTATTTGATAATTCACTGCAAACAGTTGAAAATACAGGAACTGAAAATCAAAGTTTTGAAATGGTATTTACAACATTGTTTCCAAACGAAGCAAAAAATAGACTCTGGAAATACATGCTCTCCTCCTATTTAGAATTTAATACAGGAGGAGATATTTCTAGTTTATCGTCAAAGTATTTTTATGATGATGAAGAATTTGGAGGCAAAGACGTCCTTATTACGAATGGATATGACTCAATCACAAACTATTTAGCTGACGGTACTGACATTCGCTTACAAACCAATGTAACAGAAATTGACTTCAGCAAGCAACTGATTCAAATAAAGGCATCAAACGCTGTTTTCGAATGTGATTACGTGGTTGTTGCTGTACCACTTGGTGTATTAAAACAAAATAAAATTGAATTTATTCCAGCTTTACCACCAGAGAAAACGAGTGCCATTGAGCGTGTCCAAATGGGCGTTGTCAATAAGTTTTTACTGACATGGGATTCCGCCTTTTGGGATATAACTTTGGATTATATCGGATTTACACCCGAGATGAAGGGAAAATTTCCTTATTTTTTGAACTTCAAAAAAATAACGGGCAAAAATGCATTAATAACGTTTGCACTTGGAAACTATGCCAAGGAGACGGAAGAAATGTCAGACCAAGAAGTTGTGGATGAAATCATGTCGAATTTACGGGCGATGTATGGAAAAAACATCCCGAATCCTACTCAAATTTTTCGCACAAAATGGGGAAAAGATAGACATACTTTTGGGTCCTACTCATTTGCTACGAATGGAACTACATCCAAGGATTTTGACACGCTTGGCGCTTCCCTATTCGAAAAAGTATTTTTTGCAGGAGAGCACACGCATAGGTCGTATCGCGGAACAGTGCACGGGGCGTATTTAAGTGGCATTCGTGAAGCTGATAAACTCATTCAATTAGTAAAATAAAAAGAGCTTGGAATGTATTATACCGTGAAATTCTCTTGCAAGCCTTCTATGAAGAAGATTGAATTTATTTTTGATGACTTCACGTAATTTAGCTCAAATAAAAATGGAAGGGAATAGGTTTTCCTTCTATTTTAGGGTTATCCGTTTGGAATGATGTTTATGAATTAAATTTCAATTTCTGAACAAGAAAATAGTCATTTTTTTATCTAGGAAACACGCGTGAGGGATTGCAGTGGAAATCCTTTTTGTGAGGTACGAACAAAAAGATTGCAACGGAAAGCCCGACCCGATAGGGGCACGCCCAAAAGAAAGAAATCAAAAACTACTTTGTTCCGCCTTCTTCTTTGTTCATGAATAAAAATGCCCAACCGAGGTACATCACGATACCCGTTGGCATTTGTCCAAGTACGCCGTTTCCATAACTTGCCATATAAATTCCAATAGTACCCGCTAAAATAGCTACTTTTTGCTGTCGAAAAAGGGAATCCTCCTCGTTCCAGATGAGAATACCTGATTTAATGGCGATGTATGCCAAGATGATGAGGTGTAAAGTGAGCCCAATCATGCCTTCTTCCGCCCAGATTTTCACGAACCAGCTGTCTGTTGGTGTTTGAGCCAGAAATGTATTCGGGCTAAACCGCAGCCCCCAACTACCTGCCGAGCCAATTCCACCCCCAAAAGGTCTGGAGGCGAGGTATAAAGATAATTTTTTCTGATTTTCGACGCGTACCAACAAAGACGCATCGTTTGGGTCGAGTGCAGTTCTCATGCGGTTGATGGCATAAACGCCTTGCCCGATGAATGTAAACTTTAAAATATAAAATACCACTGCACCAACAAAAATACCTCCAGCAAAGACTTTGAAGTTTTTGCTCAATAAAAAATACGTCATAAACCCCAGTGCAGGTACAGCTATCGCTCCGCGTGTACCAGAAATCATCATGCCCACAAGACCTAAACTAGCGGCTAAACCATAAAATATTTTTTGACCCAAAGGCAAAGACGGACGTAAAAACAAGATGGTAGCGACAACAAAGGCATGCGCTTGGGCGGCTCCGAACTGTCCAGCATCTGAATAAAAAGAGAAAACGCGTAATTTTCCGAAGAGGACGTGTTGTTTGCCAGGGCCGCTATCAAGCCAAGCTTGTTCAAATGAATCGACGCCAAACATTTGCTGTTTGAGTCCATATATCGAGCCAATGAGAGAAAAAAACAGCCAATAATGCAGAAATCGGGTAAATTCAGTGGTAGGATTGAGTAAGACAAAGCAAAGAGGAATGGCGAGAACCATGTAGAGAGATACGCCGCGCATGGCATAAAACCAAGCTTCGAAGCTGCGTGCTTCGGGGTTAAAAATTTCCAGAATGCTGTAAAACATCCAAATCAGAGAAACGATGGTTAGTCCGTTGTAGGCTTTTGACCACGGATAAGCTTCTTTTTTAAGATAAATGGCTAGATAGGTAAGCGCCAAAAGACCGTCGATGGCAAGTCCTAAGGGGGCATTGATGTAGCGTGCCATTCCGTTGGCAACAAACCCCATGACCAAGCTGCTGTAGAGTCCGATTTTCGGATAAGTGAATAGTAGATATAAAAAATAGAATGCAAAGGGAAGCATCATGAGTGAAATTCCGATGATGACACCCATTTTACTTAACAAAAAAGCAATGAAACTAGCAAATAGACAGACAGCCAAGAAAAAAGAGGGCTTTTTTAGTTTATCAGCTCCAAAACGCATTCCTTTTTTATACATAGCACGTAAACTAATTGAGTGAAACAGCAGATATTTCGGTTTTTTGTATTTGAATGTATGTAATCAGATAGCGAAACCCAAAGGTGATGCCTAACCCGATATTCCCCAAAGTTACGAGTGCAACGGCATAAAGCGGCCAGTCGAGAAAAAGAACGAGGGTACTACCGATGAGATTAAAAAATGCCATTCCAAGGACTTTATAGGTATTTATTTGGGGTAGATGGAGGCTATCAAGGGCAACACCGATGTATCTGTCTAAAGGTAAGAATAGCACATATAGCAAAGCAGCACGAAGAACCGGAACTGAAGCTGCGAAGCCTTCATTGGCAAAAAGCGTGATGATGACTGCGGCTGTCCAGCTTGCTAGTGCGACAAACAGAAGGATACAACATGAAAAAAGAAGAACTTCTTTTTGAAGTTTACGTAGAAATTGATCGTATTTTTTTTGTGCCGCCAATTGTGAAAATGTGGGAAAAGCGGACATTACAAAACTTCTCAAAGGAATTTCTACAACTTCTAATAAACGGAGAGGTACATTGTAAATGGCAACCATTTGTGGCCCTAGAAAAAAACCAATCAGCCAGACATCGACACTCTTCAATAAGTTGGCAGCAAGCGTAGAAACGACTGTAAATTTGCTGTACAAATAAATATTTCTGACATAGAATACAAGGCGGAAACGTTTGATTTTGGGTGGGTAGATGATAATACTAACAACAGCGACAGCTATTTTTGAATAAAGAAAATAAAGATATATCTCTTCTAATTTCGTCGATTCAAAAAAAAGCAAAGCACCTAAAAACAAAGCGGAACTTAAGAAGCCAAGAAACCAAAAGCGCATATATTTTTCATTTGCGTGCCCAAGCCAAGTCGCCATGTTAATTGGTAACATCCACCATATCAGTCCATTAATGTGATCAAAGAAAAAAGTAAGGAGTCCTGAAGGATAAAAACGAGCATAAAGTAGGGCGAGGAGATGAAGCAAGAGAAAAAGAAAGATGGTCAGGACAAAGCTAAAAATCCAAGCGGCGGTTACATATCCGTTTTTATCTCTACTATCTGTGGAAGAGGCGATAAATTTGACCAAAGCCTGATACACCAAACCCGCGCGTATCATTTCGAGCACCCCCCAATTGGTTAAAAAAAGCACCCAAGTACCAAAAGATTCTTGGGGCAAATTTTTGGCTAGCCAGCTAATCGTCAAAAAGCCTATTCCAGCATTAAAAACCTGCCCAAACATGAGCCCGACTCGTGCTTGATTTTTGGGTTCGAATAGACTTTTGACTTGCATGCTTATTTATTTGAAAGAAGTAATAACTCCTTGGTTATAAAATATTTAAAAGGACCAACGCGGAGATTTTTATTGGCGAGTGGCTTCCAATTATTCCATTTGGAATGACTTTTTCTGTACGTAATTTGCAAGCCTACTTCTTCAATAATCTCGTTAAGTAACGTATGATTTAAGTGGTTTAATTCCTCGTATTCTTGCAAGATTGTTTTTGTTCCGACGAGTTTTCTATCCTTGTTTTTCACGAGACTTTTCAACCAAGATTTAGGAAGAAACTGACACCAAGGTAAGGTCAAAACGTGGTTTAGGTGGGACGCGTAAGGTCCTTCCCAAGGTGGATAACTCACAAAAATTCTTCCTTTAGGTGAAAGTGCTTTCTGTAGTTGCTCCAAGATAGTTTTCAATATCCATAACGGAATATGTTCAGCAACATCATTTAAAATGATATAATCGTACTTTTCTGTCAGTGGTTTTTCAAGAATATTACGTAGCTCAAATTGGACGTTTTTTACCTTGTGCTTGGTACGGAGAATTTCTGCGATTTCAATGTGGTTGGGGTCAATATCTATCCCTGTTACTTGGCAATTCCATTGTGTGGCATACCAGAGGGTCATTCCACCCATGCCACAACCAAAATCTAGGATAGATTTACCGGTAAAATCTAAGTTCTCTTTGATTAACTTTTTATCTAATGTCACGTGGCTTTTCACACCAATAAAGGCATTTTCAGCATATTTACAGCCTTCTAGTAGTTGTTCTTTGGTCATAATTCTATAAAATTTGAAAATTGTATTGCTTTGTTTTTCCATGTATTTCCTTCCGCAAAATCTCTTCTTTCCTGCCAAAAATTGGTTGTATTTTCCTGCATTGCTTTGGAGAGAGCGTCCAAAAACCCCTCACTTGTTGTGTGATAAATCAGGTCTCCAAAATCGGATAAATCTGCAAAATCCGTAGAAACGACGGGCATTCCATACGCCAAATACTGGTTGATTTTCATGGGATAGATGTTTTTCGTGAATCCATTTTTTATGAATGGAATCAATCCAATTTGAATTTTGGCTAAGTAACTCGTCAATTCTTCTGGACTTTTAGCTCCCGTAAATAGTACATTGGCATACTTCTCAAGGGTTCTTTGAACAGAGGCATCTGTTACTCGACCGACAAAAAGAAATTGATAATCCGGAAACTGAACGATGGCCTTTTCCAATATTTCTACGTCCATTCTATCATCAATAGTACCCAAATAGCCGATTACTTTATTCTGTGGATTGGGTGAAATGCTGTCTTTAAAAAGGGACGACTCTACCCCATTTTGAACCAATGCGATGTTGGGTTGCAGTTTCTTTTTGGTTTCGTATAAGCCCGAAGATGTAACCAAAACACCGTCCACCTCACCTAAAAAGCGAGGTTCGTATCTTGCCAAATGTTTTTTACACCATTCGGCCTCTGAAATCTCGTCATAACAGAAATAATACAAAGCTCTTTCGCCAAAAGCACCATTGAGCTTAACCCCTAAAGCGGGCTGAAACGCATTGATACAAATTGGATTTTGTATATGTAATTGTTTTATGACTTGCTGTACAGATTTTTTTACTATTTCTGCGTTCCATTGAAGAAAACGGTCGTACAAACGTCCTACAGGAAGCCAATTGATAGGAAACAAGGAAGGAGGGGTAAAAACCCAAATTTCTTGGCCATTTTCAACGACAACTTTTCGCAAACGACCTGGTTTCCAACCTTTTGTATCTTTCCAAGTAGGCGTATATTCCACATATAAAATCCGATGAAAAGCACTCATTTCTTTGAGAATTTCAACAATTGGTTTCTGGTAATTTCCATCCCATTGTGGGAGACCGATGCAAAGGATATCACTTTTCATAGAATTTATATTTGATTATTTTTTGTATTCGATTGCCATTCTTTCCGGCTAAATTCAAGACGGAATATTCGTTTCAAGCGACGTTTCCACGGAAGATCATCTATTTCTTTTTCTGCTAATAAATTTTCGAGTGAACTATTTTGAACACCATTTACGAGCAATTCTACGGGCATTTTTAAGTCATGAAGCATCTGAATGGCTTTTTTATCTGCTTTTTTCCAAGAACGATTGGCTGTAACGGTGAGTAAAGCTACCTGTGCTTGGCGGAGTAAAGCAGCAGGAACATTTCCAGACAAAAGTGCGGGTAATTCCAACAAACAATAATCATACTCTGCCAAGTCGATGGTTCGATTCGCCAATTCAGAAAGATTTTTCACCTCAGAAATAAGCATATCCGCTGGATAAAGATATGTATTGGGCTCCTTGGGCAATCGGCTGTCTTCGGGTCTAATAAATACTACTTTTGCACCTGCGAATGCCAAATAAGATTGAATTCGTTCGCCCCAAAGTGTTTTTCCTTCTTGCGGTTGTGTACTGACAAGCAATAAAATGGGAGTAGAAACCGGATTGATACGTACTTTGAGTTTCGCCAACATTTGCCCAACCAACGTATGCATGAGTAGTGTTTCAGACAAGGATTGGCGCGTAAATACAGGAAAAGTACCAATCACGCTTAATGATGTCATGACTTCTGCGCGTTCAGATGTTTTAATGGTTCGGTCGCTCACTTCCATGACAATCAGTAGGGCGAGCACTAATACAAAGCCCACTATTCCTGATAAAATGACCAATACTACTTTTTTGGAGGGTTGAATTACCGTGACGGGTTGATCCACGATATTTAGTTTAGAAGATAGCTCGATGCTTTGTTTTTTCAGAATCGCTTGGTTCAAGTCTTGCAAAATCTGAATATACGCGCGTTCATATACGCCAATTTCTCGTTCGAGTCGAGATAAATCAGATCCGATGGGTGCAAAACGGGCATAATCACTTCGAATTTCCCGCATTCGAGCAGCTAAAACCGTCGATTTTGACTTGTTTTTTTCCAAGAGAATCATATTTTCTAACCAAGATTCCAAGACGGGTTTCAACTCCAACCCTTCCGTACTGTGTGTACGCTGATACAGGTTTTCAATACCTGCCTTGAGTTTTAATTCCTCCTCCATTAATTTTTTATAGGAAGGATTTTCAGTCGTTTGTGTACCTACGGGCTGTGTCGCTCGTAATTGGGCAACGGCCTCTTGATTATCTAATAAATCTTTATTTTGGAAGAATGCTTCACGATGAAACGACAACTTTTCTTCTAGTTTTTTCAGTGCATTTTCTGCTGCTTCCATTTCACCCACCAACCGACTTTGTTCGTCAGTAATATCTTCTTTTTTCCCAGCAAGTGCTTTTGATTGTTCGTAGTAATTCAAGATTTGTCCCTGTTCTCTAAAATTTTTCATCGTACTCTCTACTCGTTGCAAATCATTTTTGGCTGCATTGAGCTGATTTTCAAAAAATTCGACGACATTACCTGTTTCAGATACTTTCAAGTTTTTGTATTTATACATAAAAACTGCCAGGAAACGAATGAGCGTTTGTTCACATAAACCCTTATCATTCAAAGTATAAGACAATTCAATCATATCGCTACTCCCCTTTCGTACGGCTTTGATTTCAGAAAGAACCTTCAAACTAAAAGGCGTTTTATCTTCATTGAAAAGTGTTTGAATTTCCTTGGGTTTTCCTAATTTGTAGGCTTGCGTTAAGCGTTGAAACGTGGCTTCTTCATTGCCAGGAACAACCAATTGTTTGCGTAATTCGGGCGTAATCCATTCTTTTAGTTTTTCGAAATTTTTAGGATTGATGTTGTCTCCATCGGCTTCTTTCAGTAGTAATACACGCGCAAGTACCCGAAAACCTACTTCGCGCATAGTTTCTTTTGATTTAATGGTATTTATGATATTTTCAAACGAATTATTCACCACAAATTGGTCTCTCCGCGACTCACCCGTATTTTCAATATTGACACCAGTGGATAATCCAGTATAAATCATGGATGTTGTTGTATATTCTCTATCGCCATCCTTGACTAACCAATACGTAAGTCCAGCCATCAGAATAGGTACTGTGAAAAGAAGAAGAAAATGGGCTCGAATAAGCCGAATAAACTCTATGAGGTTCATGGTTTCTTTCCCTGATTTAGTGAATCAAATGAAACCCCTACCAGTAATTCGAGAGCACTAAATGCCTTATCGTATTCGTTTAATGCAATTTCAAAATCAATCCGAGCATTCGCAGCAAGTTCACTCACACGCGCGAGTTCCGAAAGATGTATTTGTCCTTGTTTGAATTCCTTCTCAGCCAGTTGTTTTTGTAATTGCAGCATGGTTTGCTTTTCAGCTTTAATCAAAATGATTTTCCCCATGAGCGCCACATCTTTGTAAAGAGTTGTAATTGTTTGCTGGGCTTCTTGTTTGAGGTAGAGAATTCGGTAGTCAGAGGCTTTTTTTCTATATGCTGCCTCTTGAACAAGATGCTTTCTTCCTAATCCATCAAATAAACTCAAACGAACAGTCAGACCTGTGCGGAGTGAATTCAAATTTTGGAAACTCAATGAATTAATATCTCCTTCAGTGAGCGAATTGGTTACGTTCAAAACTGACCCATTATTGGAACGTTGTGCACCCAAATCAACAAATACCTTATCCATCCACTTTTTTTGTGCGATGGAGATAGACTCTTGTTTCTCAAGACTCATCATTTCTTGCTCCTTCACCCGATAGGCAGATCTCTCTGCCCAAGAAAGAACAGTTTCTAAGGGAGGCAATGCCCGTACGAGTGAAGTTGCTTCTTGTGCATGTGTAGAACAAGAAATAAAACAAACAAGTAAAAAAAGTAGATTTTTTGGGTACATATCAAAAAAAGAAATGATATAAACCTTCTTACCAATTTTATGCTATATTCATAAATAACTTATATACAATAAGTTAGTGTCATTTTTTACTATTTTCATTCCAAAAAATGGAAAAAAAAATCTATTTTGGAATTTAGTCTAGCATGATTATTGATTGAATGATTTTGACTTAATATTTGTATATTGCGTCTTTTAATTCTCCCTCTGAACGTCCTAAAATAAGAAACATTGAAACAAGAATCGAATGCGCTATTAAACCAGTTGGCTAGTAAGCAATTAGAGCTTGAGTCTGCAAACGAGCGAATTCAACGTCTGGAAAAAGCACTTTTGCTTTTGGATCAGACGAGTTATTCGTCGCCAGTTGTTCCAATCGAAAACCTTTCGGGTTCATTCATTATGGAGGACACAAATCAAAATATTAGTTTACTGACGTCTTCCTACTGTGATTTATTTCAAATTCCATATAGCCCAAGCCAATTAATTGGTCGCCCTATTGAAGTGCTTACTCCCTATCTGAGAAGTTCACTTTTGGAATATGATCAATTAATCCAGAAACTTACTTACCATCTCAAGGAGAGAAGAGAGTTAAAAAATGAAGTCATTTCGACAAAATCAGGTATTCATTTAGCACTAGATTGCGTACCCATTTTTAATAGACATTTGTTCTCAGGTTTTTTATGGCAATACAAGGATATCTCGAGTATTATTCAGAAATATGCTAAAATAACACAGGATGAGGCCAAATACAGAAGTATCGTTGATAACATGGATTTGGCATTGATTGAAGTAGATAAAAATGATGTCATTCACAAAGTATATGCGCGTTTTTGTGAATTAACTGGCTATGCTGAATACGAATTAATTGGGAAAAAAGCAGCTGATTTTCTTTTAGCCGATGAACTTTTTATCCCATTCATTCATACTCAAAACCAAACAAGACAAAAGGGAAAACCTAGCGTATATGAAGTGCCGATTCGGAAAAAAAATGGTGACGTGTGTTGGGTAATCGTAAATGGTACACCCATAAAAAACCAATGGGGAGAAGTTACTGGATCTGTTGGAATTCATTTGGATATCACCGAAAGAAAGTTGATGGAAGAGGCTTTGCATGAAGCACGAAATGTTGCGGAAGAAGCTAGAAAAGCAGAGAAAATGTTTTTGGCTAATATGAGTCATGAAATTCGAACGCCTATTCATGCCATTGTTGGCATGACACACTTGATGTACGACACCTCTCCGACAAAAAAGCAAAGAGAATATTTGAGCGCAATTCAATATTCAGCCGACGTCCTACTTAAACTTGTGTCGGACGTTTTGGACATTTCAAAAATTGAGGCGGGTGAAATGGCGCTCGTTGAAAGTACATTTCACCTCAAAGACTTGTTGAATAGTGTTTTACAGGCCTTTCGAATTCAAGCGAAACAAAAAGGAATTCGACTTCTTTTTACTTACGATGAAAATATTGAACATCAAGTTATTGGTGACTCTACCTTCCTTACCCAAATCATTCTTAATTTACTGAGTAACGCCTTTAAATTTACACAAAAAGGATATATTGAAATAGAAGTTTCCTTACTCTGTGTTTTAGGCCCCTTATTAATGACTGAGTTTAAGGTTAAAGATACTGGAATAGGGATGAGTGAAGAGGGCCAAAAACGTATTTTTGATAGTTTTAAACAAGCTGATCAAGAAGTAAAAACAACCTTTGGTGGAACAGGATTAGGGCTTGCGATTGTAAAAAGGTTGGTGAATTTACACGGAGGAGAAATTTCAGTAGAAAGTACTCTTGACGAAGGAACTACATTTAGTTTTACCCTGCCACTTAAAAACAGTGGAAAACTTCCCGAGGTCATTAAAAAAATTGAAAAATATGCCATTCATAATTGGGAAAACACAACCATTTTGGTTGTTGAAGACAACCTTATCAACCAAAAATACATGGAAGGGCTTCTAGAAAAATGGCAAATTCCGTTTGAAATTGCCCAAAATGGCCAAGAAACAATCCAAATGACCAAGTCCAAACAGTATGATCTTATCTTGATGGATGTCCGGCTTCCAGATAGTTCTGGGTACGAACTTACGGAGAAAATAAGATTGGACGATGCTTGCCCCAATCAAAAAGTGCCGATTATCGCACTTACCGCCTCTGCTATTTCGGAAGAATTGGAAATCGCGTATTCGTATGGTTTGAACGATTATCTCGCTAAGCCATTTAAACCTTATGATTTACGGCTTATTCTTGAAAAATATTTACCTATTCAACCGACGCAACCGACCTCTCAAAAAGAAGATGATACCTTTTTTGATGATTCAGTGAAAGTAACTTTTCAAAGATGGTATAACGAAGATCAAGCCTATGCCAAACATCTCATTGGCATATTTGCGAAAACAATTCCACTGGAAGTATCAAAACTAAAGGAAG
Source organism: uncultured Cytophagales bacterium (assembly GCA_964399465.1). Classification (GTDB taxonomy): domain Bacteria; phylum Bacteroidota; class Bacteroidia; order Cytophagales; family Spirosomataceae; genus CAYNRA01. The sequence continues at coordinate 17,649 of CAYNRA010000026.1, read as the reverse complement.
CGATAAACCGGGAAGATTGGGAAATAACTCGTGGTCTTTTGCATCAGATAAAACCTTCATTTACCCTAATTGGCTTCCCGATATTTACCCAAAAAATTCAAGAAATTGAGAAAAACGTTGCCCAAATATCTGCTCAAAGTCAAGTAACAAGTATAGAAAAATTAATTCTAGAAATTCAAGAATGTGTATTTGATGCTGTACAGAAACAATTGGATATATAATGCCTTATTTGTAATGTATATGCCAAATTAAAGCGCGTAAAACGTGAGATGCCGCATTAAAATTACCTGAAAAAACATACTTAATTGCATCTTTCACTAAGACAAGAATAAGATAACTTATTGATAGGTAAAGAAGTGTACCTTTTCGCCATCTCCTAGCAAAAAGAAGTCTATTCCTTGACTTATAATATATTTGCAAGGGGCTTTTTTTACCAATACTTCTTGACTCTTTGTGCCAAACAAGGGATTTGGGTACAAAATAAATCGAATATCCTGCCTTTTTGATTTGCTCACACCAATCGATTTCTTCGTAATATAAAAAATAAGCAAGTGGCATCAAACCAACTTCTCTGATAACTGACATTCTTACCAGCATAGCTGCACCGTGTGCAAGAGCAGTTTCTTTAAACAAATCCCACTGTCCCTTGTCTTTTTCCCCAAAACCAAAGGCAAAACTTTGAATCTTCCAAGCATGCATTGCAGAGGAACCTGCAAATTGTAGTATATCTTTTGCATCAAAATAACGAAGTTTTGCTGCCGCAATTCCCATTTTAGGGTTATCCTTCATGGCGTTCACCAACGGTTCTAAAAAAGAAGGTTCAACTTCGGTATCGTTGTTTAAAAAAAGACAAAAACTTCCTTTTGCAATGGAAATACCCAGGTTATTTCCACCAGCAAAACCCAGATTAGTATCTGACTCAATCACTTTTACAGTAGGGAACTGCTTTTCTATTGCTACTTTAGGGCTTTCACGAGAAGCATTATCCACCACTATAATTTCTATTTTCGGATAGGTAATTTGAGCCAAAGACGTTAATAATTCCAACGTCAGTTGCGTCTGATTGTAATTAACAGTAATAATAGAAACTAGTGGATATGTCATAAATGAGATGCTTCAATTTGTTCACATACTTTTTCCAGTGCTTTTTTTATTTCGGCTACTAATCTATCTTTATCTGTCTTATCAAGAGCCATTTTCTCGTGGTTTTCTAATTCTCGAATTGTTTTTTTTAATATTTCAATCTGTAGCATATCAATGGATGCCTTCAATTTATGTGCAATTTGGGCAATGCGTTTCCAATCATTTTTCGCTATCAATTCAGAAAAGTCAATGAGTGCTTCTTTTGCTTGTTGGACGAACAAAACCTCCATTTGTTTGACTTGTTCCTCTTGCCCATGCATCATTTGCACCAATAATTGATTCGAATACAACTTTTCCTCCTTTATTTCTTGATTTTGCTGCTGAGGACTAGTTATTGAAAAAGAAGAAGGGTTGAATAAGTGTTGCTCCAACTTTTCTTGCAATTCATTGGCATTGAAAGGTTTTAATACATAATCATTAAAACTTTCACCATTTAATCGAACGATTTCTTCTTTTGAACTCATCGCTGTGAGCGCAATAATGGGCACCTTCTTCTTATCTTCACGAATTCGTTTTGTAGCCTGAATTCCATCCATTTCAGGCATTTGAATATCCATTAATATAATATCAAAGGGTTGAATAGCTGCTTTTTTTACTCCTTCAAGTCCGTTTGAGGCAATTTGAACTTGCATTCCCCAACCTTCCAACAACTTCTGCGTAAAAAATTGATTCATCGTATTATCTTCTACCAACAAGACCTTCTTGCCCAACAAGTGATGCGAAGTGGTATCTCTTTTCAAGTTTTCGATGGTATCTTGCGTAATTGGAAAACCAAGAACAAAAGATACACTAGTACCTTTATTTTCTTCACTGACTAGTTTTAACTCACCTCCCATCAATTGCACTAATTTTTGCGAGATACTTAAACCAAGACCTGTACCACCATATTTTCTACTAATACTGGAGTCTTCTTGGGTGAAACTATCAAATATTTTTTGTTGCATGGAAGACGGAATCCCTTTTCCTGTATCCTCAACGGCAAAGCGTATAACGAGTGCATTTTGCATTTTCGTTAGTAATTTTACTTCCAGTCGGATTTTTCCGTGATTGGTAAACTTAATTGCATTACTTACCAAGTTAAGTAACACTTGGCCTAATCGAACAGCATCCCCACTGAGCGTTGCGTGGATACGATCATCAAAATCAAGAAAAAGTCCATTTCCTTTTTCCTCGGCACGCAATTGATTGCTGTTAATGATATTTTCTATCAATTTAACCAAATCAAAAGGAACTTGCTGAATAGTCAAATTACCGGATTCAATGGCTGAAAAATCGAGAATACTCGTAATTATCAACTGTAAATTATCTGTTGACACCTGTATGGTATTCAGGTAGTCAAGCTGAACAGGCGTTAAGTTTGTTTTTTGAAGTAAGGTTGATATTCCCAAGATTGCATTCAGCGGAGTCCGAATTTCGTGACTTACGACAGATAAAAACTCTTGTTTTACTCGGCCTGCTTCTTCTGCTTTTTCTTTTGCCTCATGGAGCTCCTCTTGCTCTTTTTTTCGTTTGGTAATATCTGATTCGACAGCTACAAAATGAATTAATTCGTTGTTTTCATTAAAAACCGGCTGAATGGATACATCCACCCAGTAGGATTCACCTGTTTTGGAATAATTCAAAATTTCATATCGAAAACTGATTTGCTCTTTTAGATGTCTACTTATTTGCTGAACAATTTCTTTGTCAGTATCCTTTCCTTGCAAGAAAGAACCCGGTTTTCGTCCGATTACTTCGGCTAAAGTATAACCTGAAACCTTCTCAAATGCTTCGTTTACCCACTCGATTTCACCTTTAGGATCTGTAATAATGATGAGATTTTCAGTTTTCTCAGCGACGAGAGCCAATTTCTGAATTTCCTTTTTATATCTCGTTTTTTGATCAATATTGTCTAGAACTTGTTGATGCAAAAGACAGGTTTTCAAAGCGTAGGCCAACTTACTCAAGACTTTTTCCACCTTTTTTATATCCTTTTCACAGAATAAAAAACCACTTGGATTTTGGGCTTGAAAAAACAATTTGATAAAGCCAATATTTGGTACTGGTATCAACCAGTAAGTCCCTTCTTGTATTACCTTACTTTTTGTAATTAGTTGAAAATCATCATCTTTCGAACTAATTTTAAGTACTTTATTTTCTTTTAGGCTTTTACAAAACTCAGCGGGAAATACAAGTGACTGAGAATGAGCAAAAATAATCGGGTGAGCATAAACCAAATGGTATTGATGTGGGGTTACTTCTTTATGGAGCATCGAATCACAAATCCAAAGTGATCCATAATCAATATTTTTTTGCCGCATCCAGACTTTTAAGAAACTTTCGCTTGTTTCCTTCAGTGATAAAGACCCACCAATTGACAAGGAGAGTTCATAGAGTGAAGCCAATTCCCGGACAATATCACTTTTGTTATTCATCGAGTATTCAGGTTACACGCTACAATCGTTTTATTAAAAAACTCGACGAAACCATTTCCTGCAGTGGCAATTTCACCTAACGTAGCAACGCCTCGTAGGGGAGCATTGCCTTCATATGTGTGTTTTTTAATTGCTTTCAGTTCATCTTTAAATTTATCGCCAAGAAACATAACGCGTGAAATACAGTCGAATAAAAATACTTCACCATCATCTGTATCGCTTGTAATACTCTCAATAGCAACAGAATGCGCAGCAGCAATGAGTGAAGTAGGATTACCCTGCAAAATTTGAAGAGTTGAGTTTTCTGGGACTTCAGACAGACACATGATGCCTTTTTCTGCCGTAACTACAAATGGATCTCGGACAAT
>CAYNRA010000026.1:4142-13714 GCA_964399465.1 uncultured Cytophagales bacterium | reverse complement strand
TCAGTACCATCTTTGTAAATTCCGAATGGAAAATTCTTGGCAATTTCGAAGAAATTAGTGGGTGTAAATCGGTAATCCGAATTATTCTCAATCACTTCTTGGTATACTTCAAATGCTGGTCGCCAATTTAATTCTTTGATACAATTTTTATCGGTTGAAGTAGCTAAAAAGGGTCCTTCCAATATGTCCCAACCATGTTTTACACCGATTTTACTCGAATTTTTCAGCAGTGCAATAACTCCACCATCTTGAAAAATACCTTCATTTGTAAATATACAAGGTTGTTGTGTTAAAGTCATGAACCCAGCGCCTCCTCCGATTACATTCAGTGCATTACCAAACGTATTGACCACTTTTCGTAAAAAGGCATCTGTTTCACCCATCAATCCATCCGTAAATAACAAAGCAGTACGAATTCCTTTTAAATCAGCTTGGTGTTTAAAAATTTCTTCATTGTCTTTTTCTCGTAACGGAATGATCGCTTCCACTTGAGGAATGGATAAAATCAAGATACCCGTATCAAAATGTTCTGTATCTACAATAACTGCGGGGAATACACCACCAAAAATAACTAAATCAACGGCATTACATTCTTGAAGAATAAAATCCACTTCAGATGCAGATTTTTCAGCTACAAACACCATAAAGGAACGATTTTTAGATGCTTTTTGCGCTAATTCTTGAAAAGGAATGTCAGAGCTTGTTAAAAAGTACATGGTATAGATGAAATTAGTGTTTCATTATACCTTCTATACATATAAGATACCTTATTTATATATATCTAATTATCAGTTATTTACAAAAATAACATTTCCATCAAATGAATATTTTTCCAAAATATGGAATTATATTTCGTTATTCTTCAACATATTATAGATGGTTGATTTGCCAATATCTAATTTTGCTGCGACAGTCAGAACATCATTGTCATACTTTTCTAAAAAGTGCTTAATAATCCGACGTGTGTATTCTTTTAAAGGTAATTCATCGAGCAGGAAATCTCTTTCTGGTTTAAGAGAAAAGAAAGTGATGTCTTTTTCCTCAATTTGGTTATTCTCACACATCACACAAGCCAAATCGATAACCGCTTTTAGTTCGCGTATATTTCCAGGAAACCCATAAGTTTGCAGCTTCTTAATTGCTTTTTCTGAAAGAGAAACTGGGGGTATTTTATTCTTTTTAGCATACTCAAGACAAAAATATTTCGCTAAAATGAGGATATCATTTCCTCGTTCACGTAGAGGTGGTAACGTGATTGTTAGCCCTAAAAGTCTATAATACAAATCTTCTCTAAATCGACCAGCTCGAACCTCATCAGCTAAATTTCTGTGGGTTGCAACCATAATCCGAGCTTCAAATTTCACTACTTGATTACTGCCAATTCGCGTAACTTCTTGTTCTTGTAAGGCGCGAAGAAGTTTTGCTTGCATCGTTAATTCTAGTTCACCAATTTCATCTAAAAAAAGCGTTCCACCATCTGCTTCTTCAAACTTTCCAATTCGACGACCCATAGCACCCGTAAATGCGCCTTTTTCATGACCAAACAACTCACTTTCTACTAGTTCCCTCGGAATAGCTGCCATATTTACCGCTACAAAAGGCTTTTTTGACCGATTAGAATTGTAATGAATCGACTTCGCAACGACTTCCTTCCCTGTTCCTGTTTCCCCATAAATAGATACAGTAATGGAGCTTTCTGCTGCTTTTTCCAGTAAGGCAAAGATGCGCTTCATGGCAGGACTTTCACCTTTGATACTATTGCCAAACTCGTATTTTTGCCTAACCTCCTCGCGAAGAACTGAAATTTCTTGTTTCAAATCTTGCGTTTCACGTATCCGCAAAAGTGTTCGCCAAAGTCTATCTTTTGTATTTTCATCCTTGACAATATAATCATACGCTCCATTGCGCAATAATTCAACAGCTGTTGAAATATCTTCTTGTCCTGAAATAATTATTATAGGAACATCAGGTAAAATTTTTAGAATCCTCCGTAGAATTTCATCTCCAGAAAAATCAGGTAGTGAATAATCAAGTGTGATGGCACTCGGTCTTTTGTATAGATGATCCAAGACACTTTTACCGTCCTCAAAGCGGTGAACAGTATAATCAGGATTAAGCTGTAAATGGTATTCCAGCATGGAGCCGTAAAAGGAATCGTCTTCTACGACAAAAACAGTGAATGGTTGGGACATGTTAAAGGCACAATTTAATTATCCAAATGTAGGACATTTTCCATTCAATTTTATTTTTTTCCAAAAATAGGAATAATTAATTCTCAAACTTGAATATAAACAACTGATAATCAATCAAATAATTTTTTGGCTACAAATTCGATTAAAGTTATCCAAACGAAAACTGAAATGAAAAAGAAGATACTTATCATCGATGACAACAAAATGATTTTAGGTTTGCTCAAATTTCAATTAGAAGAGCAATACGAGGTTATTTTATTCAATTCCATCCAACAGGCATCTGAACATTTATCTGTTCATGCCCTACCCTCTTTGGTATTGATTGATTTATATTTGGAGGACGGTGATGGGCTTTCCTTCATGAAATCATTGCATCAGGAACATAGATACCGAAATCTTCCGTTTGTTTTTTTATCTGGGGAAGAGAAAAGCACAGTACGTATTTCGTGTCTCGAAGCAGGTGCTGCCGACTTTATGGTCAAACCATTTCACCCAGAAGAATTAAAATTAAGACTCAAGAAGATTATTAAACAAAACGAAGCACCTAATCCAGCTACACATTTTGAAAATGTAGTTGTGCTCGATGTAGAAATGTCTCAGAGAAAAAGAGTATTTGATTTACTCGTATCCGTTACCGCTTTAGTAATCCTTTCTCCCCTATTTTTATTAATCGCACTTGCTATTAAACTTGATTCAAAAGGTCCTGTATTTTATTTATCGAAGCGCGTAGGTGGCGGATATAAAATCTTTGACTTATATAAGTTCAGAACCATGCGCACAGATGCCGATCAACAATTGGCCTCCTTAGAGTCCCTAAACATGTATAAAAAAGAAGTTCAGAGAAGTTCCGATAATGAACCAAAGACACTACTAGCTGATGATGGTTGGGTGAGTGAAACGAGCGTTCAACAAAAAAAAGAAATGGACAGTGCATTTTTGAAATTTCAAAACGATCCACGAATTACCAAACTAGGTACTTTTTTGCGAAATACAAGTTTAGATGAACTCCCACAACTTATCAATATTGTCAAAGGGGATATGTCACTTGTGGGTAATCGTCCACTACCCATTTACGAGGCAGAAAAATTAACCAAAGATAGCTCCGTTGCGCGCTTTTTAGCCCCTGCAGGTTTAACTGGTCTTTGGCAAGTATCAAAACGAGGGAAAGCAGCCTTATCTGAATCAGAGCGTGTCGAGCTTGATAATTCCTATTCAGAAAGACATAATTGGTTCATGGATATCAAACTCATTATCCGAACATTTCCTGCCTTATTCCAATCAGAGAAAATGTAAATTCAGTTTCTCTTAATAGCTAAAAATCATGCTCGTTTTATTCCTTATTTATCTAACCATCAGTGTCATATATATCTCTTTTTTTGCAATGGCATCTGCTTGGTACCACACACCCAAGTTGGAGAATAGATCAGAACTCAAAACCTCTACTCAACTTTTATTCCTCATACCGGCTTTTCGAGAGGATGCTGTTATTATACAAACTGTGACGGATTTACTAAAAAAACAGGATTTACGTCTTGATGATGAAATAGTAGTCATTGCTGACCAGCTTCAGGAAAATACCCTTTCTCTACTTCGAAAACTGCCTATTCGAGTTATCGAAGTACACTTTGAAAAAAGTACAAAAACCAAATCCATTAATGCAGCCCTACAAACTATCCAAGAACCCTACGGGGCAGTCGTTTTATTAGATGCAGACAATTGGGTGGCGAGTGATTTCATTCCACGGGTAAGAAAAGCATACGCAAGTGGTTTACATATCATACAAACGCATCGGGTTGCCAAAAATACAGATACGTCTTTTGCACTTTTAGATGCCGCAAGCGAAGAAATAAACAATACTATTTTCCGAAAAGGGCATGCAGCCGTAGGATTATCTGCCGCCTTGATTGGCTCTGGTCTTGTGATGGATTATGAGAAATTTAAAAATTATTTGTCGAAAATAGAAGTAATTAGTGGATTTGATAAGCAGTTGGAACTAGATATTTTGGATAAAAAAGAGCAGATTTTTTATCTAGATGATGTGTATGTTTTAGATGAAAAAGTACGGAATGCGAACGTATTTGAACATCAACGAACTCGCTGGATGGCAGCTCAAGTTCACTTTGCTAAAAAATATTTTTGGAAAGGTTTTTTGGGACTCTTTAGTAATAAATTAGACTTTGCGGACAAAGTTTTGCAGTTCATACTTCCTCCGAGACTTTTTTTGCTCGGAGGAATATCTTTCACCTGGATTATGCTATTAATTACTGGAAAATTTATCATCTGGATTAGTTTCCTCCTCGTGATCCTATATATAACAATATGGTTTTCAATACCTTATGTAATTAGACAAAAAATTGGCTGGAAAGAAATACAGTTAATTCCGAAAAGTTTTACCTTATTATTTTTGACTTTATTCCGATTAAAAAAGGCAAAAAAATCATTTCTACATACACCTCACTCGAACTCAGTAAACACATGAGAATAGGTATTGAAGCGCAAAGAATTTTTAGAAGGGAAAAGCATGGTATGGATATCTATGCAAAGGAAATCATTCAAGCCCTTGCCCGACAGAACCCTTCTGATACATTTATCATATTTGTTCGGAAAGATATATACCGAGATATTCAGCTATTTCCGAACATGCAAATTATCGAGATAGATGCCTTAACCTACGTTGATTTTGAACAAATTTGGCTTCCGATGGCAATTCGGCGGACGAATATTGACATCATGCATTATACATCCAATACTGCTTCCCTATTTTGTCCAGTACCGTATGTTGTGACAGTTCATGATATCATGTATTTAAAAGGAAAAACGGGTGGTACATTCTACCAAAAGTTAGGTCATTATTATAGAAAGTGGATTGTTCCCAAAAGTATCAACTACGCCAAATGTCTCATTACGGTTTCAGAATATGAAAAAAAATCGATGTTGCATGTACTGCCTTTGCTCCCAGATTTTATTCATGTTGTTTACAATGGGGTTGCTGAGTTATTCTGTCCTAATCCTGAAAAAGAGCTTCACCCATTCAATATTTTCCATGTTTTGCCAGATAAATTCATTTTATTTCTTGGCAATCAAGCACCAAAAAAGAACATGAAACGTGTGTTGAAAGCATATGCATTGTATAGTAAAAAAACATCTCAATCTCTACCACTTGTTCTCGTTGAAACCTCTGATGAGCAATTAACCCAAACGTTACGTGAGCTGAACTTAGAGTTCATTCGTCCTTCTATTTTCCTGACTGGCTACCTTACACAAGTAAAACTCGCCAAGTTATATCAACTTGCCACACTTTTTGTCTATCCATCTTTGCAAGAAAGTTTTGGCATACCACTCATTGAGTCAATGGCATCAGGTACTCCTGTTATAACCTCCGACACAACAGCGTTGCCTGAAATTGCTGGTGGAGCAGCTTGGCTTATCGATCCAACAGATACTGAACAGTTGGCGGATGTCATGAACTTACTTCTTTCCAATAGAACGAACTACGAACAGCTTCAAAAGAAAGGATTGCAGCGTGCAAAAAAATTTACCTGGGATGAAGCAGCCAAAAACACCTATCAAATCTATCTAACAGTAAATCAATGAATTACCTCGCAATTATTTTCTGGATACTTCTTTTTATTGTTTTCTACGGTTACGTAGGGTATGGCTTAGTAATTTGGTTTATTAATCGAATGAAAAAAAATAAAATTAGTGGTAAAAAAGAAAAATATACACCGACTGTTACTCTTTTGATAGCTGCATACAACGAATTACCTTATTTGAAAGACAAGGTAATCAACTGCCAGGAACTCAAATATCCTCATTTAAAAGTGATTTTTGTAACCGACGGTTCTACCGACTCCTCTGCTGATTTTCTCCAAAATCAAACCGGTATAACCGTCTTTCATTCACCTGAACGCAAAGGAAAAATGGCTGCAATAGACAGAGTGATGCCTTACATTGATACTGAAATTACGGTCTTTACAGATGCCAATACATTTCTTAATCCAGAGGCTATTTCGTATTTAATTGAGCCTTTTCAAAACCCAGAAGTAGGCGTTGTAGCAGGAGAAAAAAAAATTGCCTCAAAAAAAGGACATACCATGGCAGCTGGCGAAGGGTTGTATTGGAAATACGAAAGCTTTCTCAAGAAAGAAGATGCACGTTTTTACTCCACCGTTGGTGCTGCTGGCGAGTTATACGCCATCCGGACACATCTTCATGAACCGCTTGAACCAGACACACTACTAGACGACTTTATGCTTTCGTTACGGATATGCTTGAAGGGCTATATTATTGCTTATCAGCCGAATGCCTATGCCATTGAAAGCGCATCTACAAATTCTGAAGAAGAGTTAAAACGTAAAATACGGATTTGCGCGGGTGGATTTCAGTCTATTTCGCGTCTTCCTAGTCTTCTATTACCTTGGAAAACAGGTTTACTTAGCTTCCAATATATTTCACACAGAGTGCTTCGTTGGGCAGTTATTCCTTTTGTATTACCGATCCTATTTCTTTTGTCATATATCCTTAAACAACACACTATCTATTTGTTGCTATTCATTTTGCAAGCTGTTTTCTATGTTTTTGCAGGTACAGGTTTACTAATTGAGCGACTTGGATGGAAGAAAACCCCTTTTTATATTCCGTATTATTTTGTGTTTATGAATTATGCGGCTTGGCTCGGACTATTTCGATTTATGCAAAAAAAGCAAACTGTCCAATGGGAGAAATCCAAACGAAGTTAAAGACACTTTTTCAACGATTCAGAAGTTTAGAAAACGAAAAGATGAATAAATACGTAAATTTGTGAAACTTCACTGATTTATGCGAATCATACAGCTTTTCTTTGTCATTTTCCTATTTACGACACATGCAACAACAGCCAAGTTAATTTCTATTTCAAAGGACACGACGGCATCTATTTTAAGAGATAAAAATACGCTCGTTCTACCCGTTATTTTTCGTTTTCCAGAGACACGTTGGGGAGGTGGAATTGCAGGTACATCTACATTTTCTTTCCAAAAAGATTCAAGTTGGGCAAAACCATCTCAAATTTCGTATGGAGTGACCATAACACAAAATCGTCAACTTTTACTATTTGCCCCTTTTACCCTCTTTTTAAACAATAATAAGTGGTACATTTTCAACGATTCTGGCTGGTATCGATACAATTACTTCTATTATGGAATAGGAGAAAACCGCGTAAATCAAGAAGTATTCAACGTAGATTTTCCGCGCGTACGAATTGTTATTGGTCGCCAGGTTGGAAAAAGTGGTTATGCAGGCATTCGATATGGATACGAAGCATACAAAATTACCAAAACGGAACCTGGTGGAGAGCTTGCAAAAGGTACAATTGCAGGGAGTGATTTCAGTCGTACTTCTGCTTTGGGTTTGAGCTATATTCACGATAAACGGGATCAAATTTTTTATCCAAGAAAAGGAAGTTTCGGGGAGTTTTTCATTTTTCCAAGTCGAAAACAATTTGGTGCGGATGTTACTTTTACTCGATTCTATGCGGACTATTCTATTTATAAATCACTTCGGCCTAACATAGTATTGGCAACCAACCTGGTGGGCAGTGCCATTTTTGGTGATCAAGTCCCGTTCAATCAACTTTCATTTTTAGGAGGGCAAAAAAAAATGCGTGGCTTGTATGAGGGCTTCTTTAGAGATAGAAATACCGCCTTGATACAAGAAGAAATCCGAGTTGAACTAGGAAAAGTTTTTGGAATAGTGGGGTTTGGCTCCATTGGATGGATGGGCGATCAAAACCAATTATTACGGATTCAAAAGCCCAAATTTAGCTATGGTGCAGGTCTTCGTGTAGCTACGAAGAACCATCTTAATCTACGCCTTGATTATGGTTTTTCTCCCTATACCCCAGGAGCATTTTATGCTACAGTTGGTGAGGCCTTTTGATTTTATTGAATTAATGCTGTATAGATTAAAAAACCTGCTACTACAAAAAACAATGAAAGAAAAATACTCATCCATTTGTTTTTCATAGTGACTTGATTTTTCATACTCATCAACGTTGAAGCAATTCCAATTACAAGACAAAAAATAATATAGTAGGATCTCAATACACTTGGCATATTCAATGAGCCAAAAACAAGAAGAATCGCAGAAAAGAAAGAGATAAAAGAATATTTCAAAATCATGAGATGATTAAAAATTAAAGAGTAGAAGTTTCATTTGAATCATTTTGCTCAGATGAAACAGAGTCATCATCTTGCTTTGTGTGCTCAGCTTGGTTTTGTGTACCTTCTTCAAAGAATTTCTTTTGAAACAGAAGTATTGCTACTACACCACAAAAAATAGAGGCATCTGCGAAGTTAAAAATTGGAGTCGCATTGTAAGTACCTCCAAAATAAGGAACCCAATCTGGCCAAAATCCATCAAGGCCCACTACATAAAACATATCAATTACTTGACCGTAAAAAAGTGGAAATGGCGAATCAAACGGAGCATTATTGAGAAAGATGCCATAAAAAATAGAATCAATTAAGTTTCCGATTGCTCCAGCTAGTATAGCTGCAACAGAATACAAAAGACCAACATGTGCTTTCTGTTTTTCCAAAAAAACCAAGTACCAACTTATTCCAAACATAGCCGATAGGCGAAAGAGTGTCAATACCAATTTTCCGTACTCACCCCCGAGTTCCATTCCAAAAGCCATTCCTCGGTTGGTCACATAATGCAACTTAAAAACACCATCAATTAAATTAATCTCACCGAAATGGTTTGGAAGAACATCAAAATGCATCCATAACTTAATAAATTGATCGATGAGAATAAGAAAAAGAGCAAATACAAAATAAACAAGTGAATTTTTCATTTCTACAGTGTGCAGAAGAAATTACGATTTTCTTCTTTTCATTTCTTTTTTTACTAATAAAAACTCTCGGCTACTCTGCCCAGAAATAGATGTATTTTCCTCTGCTCTTCTGAACAGATAAGGCATTACAGCTTCTACAGGACCATAAGGAACATATTTTGCCACATTGTAGCCAAGTTTAGCCAAAGTAAATGAAATATTGTCACTCATGCCAAGTAATTGGGCAAAATATATTCGTTTGTCCTGTGCTTCAATACCAAAATCGTCCATTAGGTCTACACAAAGTTGGCAACTCGCTTCGTTGTGGGTTCCCAAACAAATTCCAACTTGATCGATATTTTCAATCGAAAATCGAACCGACTCATTAAAATCACGATCTGTATTTTCTTTTGTTTTCTGCATAGGATCCAAATATTGCATCGCCGCAGCGCGATTCCTTTCTTTTTCTAGATAAGCACCCCGTACCAACTTCGCTCCAACAGTATACCCATGTTCTGTGCCTTTTTGCACTGCGGATTTATAGTTTTCCAATGACGCCGTACGAT
>CAYNRA010000026.1:0-4132 GCA_964399465.1 uncultured Cytophagales bacterium | reverse complement strand
AGGTATTATATATGACCAAACGCATGTTTTGGTTATGTTTGGCCATTTGTTCATAGCACAAACTGTCAATAGTATCTTGAATCCACGACTCTTCTGCGTCAAAAAATAAGCGTACATTTTTCTGTGCTGCCAAAGCGCAAAGTGTATCAATACGTAGAACACCACGCGCATATGCTTCTGTTTCAATGGAAGTCAAAACTTCCCTTTTTTGAACTTTTTCAAGAAGCGGTGTAGAAATCAAACCTGTGACCTTAAATACTGCAAAAGGTATTTTTTCAGGTTGTTGGGAAGCCCTATGGATAGTAAGTTGTAGTTCTTGCAGGGTGGAATCGAAAACACGTTCGTCATCTTCTCCTTCAACTGAATAGTCAAGGATTGTACCCACACCTGCACTTGCCAAAGAATCTATGGCGTTTTGGCATTCTTCAATCGTTTCTCCCCCGCAAAATTGATTAAATATAGTATTTTTTATCATTTTTTTTATGGGAAGACCTTTATCTAGGGCAAACTTAATAAAAAAAGTTCCTACCTTTACCAAGCTATTTTGATTCATCAAGGCAAAGATTGCGTATGTTTTTCTGAGTTTTGGGGTTGATAATCTAGCAAATGCTATCGACGTATCATCAAAATTTACAATAGTACGGTGTTTAGGGTAATCCATTTGGATAGATTAATATGAATGATTGAAAGAAAAAATTGCACTTTTTTTAGAACAATTTAAAATAAATGTGCAAATATACCACTTAACGATAGAATTTACTATCTTGTTTTGCTAATTTACTTTTTTAACCATACATCCGTCAGGGTACGTTTTAACCAATTATTTAAATGAAAGCGAATTTAGATGTACAACCACTCAGCAGCTGGATTAATACGAACAACAAACCGTTGATCATTGCAGGTCCGTGTAGTGCCGAAACCGAAGAACAAGTACTTGAAACAGCTCGTGGAATTGCCAAAGAGGGGTATGCACACGTACTTAGAGCTGGGGTTTGGAAACCAAGAACACGCCCAGGTAGTTTTGAAGGCAAAGGCGAAGAAGCGCTTCCTTGGTTACAACAAGCCAAAAAAGAGACGGGGCTTCCTATCGCAATTGAAGTAGCAACTCCACAACACGTTGAGCTTGCTATGAAGTATGACGTAGACATCCTTTGGATTGGTGCACGTACGACTGTAAACCCTTTCAATGTGCAGGACCTAGCAGATGCCATGAAGGGACTTGATGTTCCTGTTCTTATCAAAAATCCCGTAAACCCTGATTTAGCGCTTTGGTTGGGAGCTTTTGAACGTATTGCAGGTGCTGGTATAACCAAACTTGGTGCTATCCACAGAGGATTCTCCAATGCTCAAGAAACTAAATATAGAAATTCTCCTATGTGGCAAATAGCGGTTGAATTCAAAACGCATTTCCCACAAATACCGATGATTGGTGACCCAAGCCATATGGCTGGAAAGAGAGCATATCTCTCTGAATTAACTCAACGCGCAATGGATTTAAGCTATGACGGCTTAATCATCGAGTCACACAGAAACCCAGATGAAGCTTGGTCGGATGCCTCACAACAAGTAACTCCTTCTGCTTTGAAAGAGCTTCTTGACGGTATTGAGTTCCGTAAAGCAACGTACGGAAGTGATTTCCAAAGTGAATTAGATCGTCTTCGTCAGCGCTTAGATAATCTTGACCGTGAATTATTAGAGGTCTTGGCATCAAGAATGTCCGTTGTAGAGCAATTAGGTGAATATAAAAGAGACAATAACGTAGCTGTCTTGCAACTTGATCGCTGGAAACAAGTACACACGAGTCGTGCAGATTGGGGTAAGAGCTTAAATTTGTACCCTGAAACTATCGAGGAATTATTCAAATTAATTCACATGGAGTCTATCAGAAAACAGACAGAAGTAATGAACCAAACTTCTGCTCAGTCCTAATTTCTTATCGAATAAAAAAATCCCCACTTTTCTCAAGGTGGGGATTTTTTGTTTGGGTATGTCTCGTCCTAAAATAGCACTCCAAAAATAGTTTACTCTATTGAATTTGACCCTAATACACAGCTCAAAACAAATCAAATAAGCGATGAATAGAGGCAATAATACCTTGTAAAAAACGAATAACTCTTTTTTTCCAATCCGGAAGTTCAACCTCATACTTCCCGAGGATAGGTTTTATTTTTTCAAATTCTTTTCGAATCTTCTTAGGTACAACAGGTTCTAAGCCAGCTGGGTAGTCCGCGATGGAAGTAAATGTATAATTCACCAACGGGTATGCGTTCACTACCTTGATGTCCCATTCAACTTTCCGTTCTACTTCATTTTCTTTACAAATACCCACACCAGGATGTTTATAAATCACAAAATGAGGAAAAATAGACGGTGCAATTTCTAAAAAATATCTATCCGCATTATAGCCTTTGCATACATCAATGACTCCCTTTTCTTCCACTTCTCTCTCCCACCAGTCCAAAAAAGCATACACCGTTTCTGTTTGTTGAGCCAAAATAAAATGATTGGAGTAAATACCTCGATTAAGTGTATTTTCTTGAGCTTTATGTCCATCCGCATACATAAGCTCAGGAACCAATAAAACATCATTACTACCTATTCCAATAAAAATATCTGTTAAATTAGAAAAGATAACAGACTTATTATCAGCATATAATACCAAGTCAAATGTTTCTAATAGCTTTTTGAAGACGGCTGGTTTACTATTTTCTTTCCACTCTTTTTGCGTAAAACGAGATGCTTTCTGTTCCAGATCAATACTTGGGTAAATTTCTTCAATTGAACGAAAGTCATACGGAAAAGCCTGCTGACGAATTAGTCTTTCAGCTTCTTCTTGTGGAGTATCAACGAGCCAAATCTGCGTTTCCACCTCAGGATTGTGTTTTTTTGTGTAATGCATGAGCATTACAGCAAACGGAATTTGATGATAATACGCAAGTGTAAAAACAACTTTTTTATCTGACATTCGAGCCATGATCGACAGTTTTAATTAGAACTTCTTCAAACCGAGTGATGGCAGCCTCCACCGTCCATTTTTGTTGGATTTCTTTGACAGACTGTTCTCCCATTTTTTGGCGAAGTACCTTATCTCTTACTAATAATTCTATTTTTTGTGCCATTTCTTTTTCTGAAAGACAAAGAAAACCATTCCATCCCTCCAGAATAGTCTCCCGAACTCCACCTTGACGAAGCGCTACAACAGGTGTACCACATGCATTGGCCTCCAAAGGTGCAAGTCCAAATGGTTCTAGAATGGATGTATAAATCATAGCTGAAGCACCTTGAAGTAAAGTTATGAGCAATTCATCTGGTATCATTTCTTTGATCTCAAAGTCAACTTCGAGTCTTTTTGCTTGCTCCTTTAGCTCACCTACTAACTTTTTTTCTTTCATATTAGACACCCAAACCAATGTTGGTCTATGTTTCTTATCGATCAAAGAAATCGCTGTAATGGCAAATGAAGCATTTTTGTGAAATACCAAGTTCCCTACTCCGATAACATACGGTTTATCCGGATTTTGTAAAGTATAGGTAGGATAAAAAAGACTTGTATCAATTCCCAAATAGCAAACTTCCCCCATTCGATTGTATACGCGCTGCGTACTTTCTTGCGAAAAAACAGAATTGAGTAAGAGTGTATTTACTGCATCTATTGCCTTTCTTTCCTCCCGAACTTGAACACGCGCCTTCCGGATTTGGTACAAATCAAACCAGAATGACTTCCAATAACTCCTTCTTAACCATTTAATTCCTTGAAAATCAGGTGCTTGCCAAAGTAAGTTTGGCTGTGCTTCGTAGAAGGGTCGAAACGGCTCTCCCAAATAGAGAACAGTTGGTTTCTCTAGGTAAGGAGCAATCAATGGAGCAGCGTAATAAAAGCAACTGTTCAAAAAGACTATATCAAAATCCCCAGCATTTATTTCGTTTGCACATTGGAGCGCATGTGCCTTCATTGCCTTTAAATTGGAATCTTCCAAAAAAAAACACGAGGCTATTTGCTGACGAAATGAAAAAGCTTCACTTCTTTCAAGTGGGACTGTATGACAATTGACAGACTGTGGGAACGTCAAAAATCCACTTGCAGTAGGATTTGATCCCCACACTTCTATGAAATGCCCCCTTGCAAGAAGTC
>CAYNRA010000025.1:0-32156 GCA_964399465.1 uncultured Cytophagales bacterium | reverse complement strand
CGTTCATAACTTTGGTCGATACGTTTTGGTCAACGCGAAACCCGCTACTTGTTCGAATGAGTTTTCCAAAGTTTTTTCCAAACTGAATGGAAGAGCCAAACGCATTATTGGTGTATAAGTCAATTTCGTCTAAGCGTCTGTTATTTTGATTAAAGCCGTTGCTTACTAAATTCACCGAAGCCGAGAAACTGCGGTCTGTTCGGCGACTTTGCGGGCTATGCGACCAAGAAACGTTGAAGTCACGGGAAGGTGCTCGTTCTGAAAATTCTTCTCCTGGTTTATTATAATTAAATTGAAGATTCAAGTTTCCCGTATAGCGATACCTTTTCGTGTAGGTAGATTGAACTCCGAGTCCCCAGCTCCCCTTTGAGTAAATTTGTCCTAGAATTTTTGCACCAATATATTCATTGAATGCATGGTAATAGCCAAAATCCCGGAAATAAAATCCTCTGTTTCGGGGTTCTTCGCCGTAGGTTCCCATGATAAATCCGGAGGTGCCGAGTTCTTGCTTCTTTGGCACAGGGAAAAAGCCGAACGGAAAATAAATGGGAGTTGGAATATCATTTAATACAAAATTGAAGGGACCAGAAATGATGGATTTTTTGTCTATGAGCTTTATTTTTCGTGCAGCAATGTGAAAATGGGGGTCTTTTAAATTACACGTACTGTAGCGAGCATCTACCAAGTACAAATTATCCACAGAATCCTTTTTCACCGTTCGTCCTTGGATAATTCCTTCTCCTTGTTGGGTAACAATATTCTTGATTAGCGCCTTTTTGGTTGTAAAATTATAGCGAATCGTATCCGAATTATATTCTGCACCACCTTGAACAAAAATGGGTTTACCCTTTACCCGTTCGCCAACTTGACGGCTACTATCGGGCATGCCGTGCGCAAGAACTTCATTTTTTCCCCAGCTTAGCTGAATAAAATCTGCTTTTAGTTCGATGTCGCCATATGAAACAAAGGCATTCCCATACAATAATACTTTTTTATCTGCCACAAACATGAGCGTAGAGTCATCAGCGGCATAGTAAACGGTCTGTTCAAATTGGCTATTTTTTGCGGCGAGGCTATCTGGAATAATACTTACAACGCTGTCTTTTTTGGAACGTACGAAGTTAGGGCCAAACCGATTAATTCCAGAAACGCTTGGTTGTCTTGCACTTGAATTTGAAGTGCTTGGAGCCCCAAAATTAGTACCACCAGTAGTACTTGGAAAGCGCGAACCTACGCCTGCTCCAGTTGGATTTTGTAACAGTGTTTTTTGAGCAATCGTTTGATTCATTCCCAAAAAGACAGAAAAAAGTAGAGGTAGACAGTATTTCCAGTATCGGAAAAGTAGAGAGGTATACGGAAAAGTCGGTCGCTTTCGGAAAGTTAGACTAGGTATAAAACGGAAAATGATTGATTCGCTCGTCATGCTTACTGCTTATGTAGTTAATTCCGTTGTGACTTAAAAGTGAACGGATTGCGGCTTGTTATTCACCCTAGAATACTTTGAGAGGGTAGAATAATTTTTTCGATACACGCAAATACATTAACTTTGTCTGGCAAAAATAGCGGAAATATTATTGCTATAGATAATTATGGCACACAATTCCTTTCAAAAACTCTCCGCCCTTCATGAGAAATCTTAAACGCAGGTATTTTTGGGTCAGTTGGGTGTCCCTTTCGTTTGTATTTATATCTCTAGTTCAGTCACCGACAGAAAATTCAGATGATTTAAGTACACTGAGAACCGTCGTTATAGATGCAGGACATGGAGGGAAAGATTCGGGTGCTAAATCGAAATATGGTCTTGAAAAAGATTTTGCTCTTGATATTGCTCTTCGATTTGGAAAAAAAATTGAAAAAAAATTTCCTTCTATACATGTAATTTATACAAGAAAAGATGACTCTTTCATTCCAATTCATGAACGAGCTGCCATCGCAAATAAAAATAAAGCAAATCTTTTTATTTCTATTCATTGCAATGCAAATCCATACTCGAGTTCAGTTCATGGAACAGAAACATACGTGATGGGGTTACATAAATCAACGGATAACCTAGAGGTTGCTAAGCAAGAGAATCGAGTAGTACTTCTTGAAGAAAATTACCGCAAATCGTACAAAGGATACAATCCCAATTCTCCAATTGCACACATTATGCTTGCGAATTATCAAAGCTCATTCATCCAACAAAGTATTAGCTTTGCAAGCAAGGTTGAAAAACACAGTAAGAAAAATGGAAATATTAGTTTGGGAGTAAAGCAAGCCGGGTTCTTAGTGATTTGGGAGACAACTATGCCAAGTGTACTTTTTGAGTCTGGTTATCTAACCAATGATAAAGATGGTCGGCTACTTGCTTCTACTGAAGGAAGAGAACGAATGGCACAAATACTTTTAGCTGCTTTTCAAGAATATAAGGCTGAGGTAGAATTAAGTAAATAAATTTTAAGTTAATAAATGAGGCATTAATTCATAAAAATATATGTTTAAAATTAGTAAAGAGGCCAAAGTTGGCTTATTAGGTGTAGTTACAATAGCCATCTTCTACTTAGGTTTTAGCTTCCTAAAAGGATTGGATGTGTTCTCTTCGGAAAATGAATATATTACCTATTTTGACGATGTGGCTGGCCTTCAAAACTCGAATCCTGTAACCCTTAATGGTGTTAACGTTGGGCGTGTTATGGCTGTTGAAATTGATGAAAATCCAGAAAAAGTGAAGGTTGTTCTCGCCATCAATAAAAAAGTAAATGTGACCGACCAATCTTATATTACCTTAGCAGACGACGGTCTACTTGGTGGTAAATTAATTCGACTGACTATTAAAAAAGGCAATATCCTAGAGGACGGACAGAAAATTGCCTCAGTTGTTGAAAAAGGATTAATGGCTTCAGCAGCAGACCAATTGAGTCCAACCTTGAGCAAGGTTGACTCATTACTAACTACACTCCAAACTACCGTAGCTAGTTTTTCCCAAACAAGTGAATTTCTAAATTACACGCTCGTCAGTGCAGGTAAAACAACAGATGGTGTGAATGCACTTCTCGCGAATAATGCCAAAAATCTTGCACAGACAACAAAAAATACAGCCGATTTAACGGCGAATCTGAAATCTCTTTCTCTTTCGCTAGATCAACAATTAAAACCGCTTCTTTCTAAAACCAATACGATTGCTGACTCTGTAGCAGCACTCCAACTCGGTCAAACAGTACTGAAACTCAATGCAACTATGCAGCAATTATCACTCCTTGCTGGGGATATTGAGAAAGGAAAGGGGAGCGTAGGAAAGCTTATGAAAGATGAATCTATGTACATGCATCTTGACAAAACCGCAGCGAATCTTCAAGCACTTTTTGCTGATATGAAAGAAAATCCGAAAAGATATGTTCATTTCTCTCTCTTCGGAAAAAAACAAGTTCCAGCTTCAGAATTAGGGGACGCATCCAAAAATCAATAATGAAAACAAAAGGACTTAAAAAAAATAAGGTAAATATCGTTACGCTAGGCTGTTCCAAAAATGTGGTGGACTCTGAAGTACTATTTACCCAACTCAAAGGCAACGGCCTTGAAGTAGAGCACGAATCAAATAAAGATGACTCGAGTATTGTCGTTATTAATACGTGTGGATTCATAGATAATGCAAAACAAGAATCTATTGATACGATACTTCGCTATGTTGACGCAAAGGAACAAGGATTTGTTGATAAAGTTTATGTAACCGGTTGTTTATCACACAGATACAAAGATGAACTTTCTCAGGAAATTCCTCAAGTGGACTCTTGGTTTGGAACTAATGAACTTGCTCGATTGCTGAAAACCCTCAAGGCAGATTATAAACATGAACTTGTCGGTGAACGTCTTTTGACAACCCCCGCACATTTTGCTTACCTAAAAATCGCAGAAGGTTGCGATAGACCTTGCTCGTTTTGTGCGATTCCGTTAATGCGTGGAAAACATGTTTCCCGTGACATGGATTCCCTTGTTTTGGAAGCAAAAAACCTAGCAAAAAAGGGTACAAAAGAGTTGATTCTTATAGCCCAAGACTTAACATATTACGGATTAGATATCTATAATAAGAGAAACCTATCTGAATTACTCGAAAAGCTATCGGATGTCGAAGGCATTGACTGGATTAGACTCCAATATGCCTATCCAGCTGGTTTCCCTATGGATGTGCTTGAAGTGATGAATAAATACAGCAATATCTGCAAATACCTCGATATGCCATTGCAGCACGGTTCTACAGAAATGCTCAAGAAAATGAGAAGAGGAATAACACGTGAAAAAACAGAGGCGTTGATACATTCTATTCGCGATATTGTACCTGATATTGCTATTCGGACTACACTTATAGCTGGTCATCCAGGAGAATCTGAGGAAATGTTCGAAGAAATGTATCACTTTGTAGAAAAAATGCGGTTCGAACGCCTCGGAATCTTTCAGTATTCACACGAAGAAAATACACATTCGTTTTCTATGGAAGATGACGTCGATCCTGAAATCAAACAAGAAAGAGCTGACATCATCATGGAACTCCAACAAGGTATTTCGAAAGAGATGAATGAAAGCAAAGTTGGGAAGGAGTTTAAAGTTCTTTTTGATAGAAAAGAAGGCGATTTTTTTATTGGAAGAACGCAGTATGACTCGCCAGAAGTAGATAACGAAGTACTTGTAGATGCCTCCAAATATTTGGTTCGTTTGGGTGACTTCGCACAAGTCAAAATCACACACACGGAGGAATTTGACTTGTACGGAGATGTCATTTTATGACCTTACACGTTTTTTTCTTATCGTCGGGATTTTCATCCATTTTATTCCCATACTAAGGCTTAAATGAGATAAATCTAGCGGACTTGCTATCGCTTTAGCACCTTGTCCGTAATCAATCAGAGGCTGGTTATTCGAAGAGTATCCAGCCTCTATATTTAACGCTATTCCACTCTTTTTTCTATTTTTGCCCAATAAAAAATCAAAGCCCAAAGATCCTGAAAAACCTAAATTCATTCCTTTAGCATGAAAGGTATCCGCTAAAAATGTACCCGATTCGTTCAGTTGATACATTCCTGCTGAGCCGTTGAGATAAATAAAAGTCTTGGGGTCGAGAACATACCTCAGTGAAATCATCGGAGAAATCGTTGTCACAATTCTATCTATCTGTACAAATCCTGTGGATTGCTCCTGCAATAAGCCATTAAAAAATGCAATGTCGTCCCCTTCACTTGCACTTCGTAGCTGAGTTGCTTTGATACCAATTCCGATACCTTTATTAAAATAATAGGTAAGATCTGCGGAACCGTGGTAGGCGCGATATAGCTTATCATAAAATAATTCTGAATTCGATGCAACGGGTACTGACGATGCCATATAGTTTGTTAAACCACCTCGTAAACCAAAGGATGTACCCGAAAAATAATAATCAGATGTTTTTTTTGAACGAGAAACTTCAGATTTATCAGTCTGTTTGGTAGATAAATCAGTGGAGGAATTTGGTATTGAATTACTTTGTGGCTTTGTTTGACCTTGTATATCTGTTGAAGTTGCAAATCGATTTGAAGAGTTCACTTGACTTTTTGAGTCTCTGAAGACTTTATCTTTGCTACTATTTTCAGGATAATATCCATAATCAAATTGAGTAACTAGGCTCTTAAATATTTGATTTTTAGCTACTTGACCATTTGAGTTAATGTAAAAGTAAGAAAAGCGATTGGGTGTTTCTTCTACTATTTTACACCGAATTTCTTGACCTGCTTGCGTAATAATTCGGTCTTTTTGAGCAAAAACAGTAAGAGAGGACAATAAGATAAGTAAGAAGTAAATTGAAAAATGTTGTTGTTTGAAAATTAAGCGCATTTTATGGAAAGATGATCATTGTGATAAACAAATTGACAAATATTATACCAAAAAGCAAAGAGATTTGAACGGATAACCCTCGACAAAGTACAAATTTGTACTAGAAAAATAAAATTTCATAAAAAGTACTTGACATATTTACTTTTTTTTCTCTATCTTTCGGAAAGTTAATTCATTCTCAATTAAGAAAAACATCACAATATGATATAAGACTTCTACGTTAACTAAATTGTATATCAAAAATGGAAAAAGTCCAAGTTAACGATTGTGAGCTTGTATCAGCCTACATAAAAGGTGATGAAAGTGCGTTCGATACATTAGTAAAACGCTATAAATCCAAAGTTTTCACAACCATTGTACTTGTCGTAAAAGATCAATATGTGGCCGAAGACCTCATGCAAGATACTTTTATTAAGGCAATTAAGACGCTTCGTAATGGGCGCTACAATGAGGAAGGTAAGTTTTTACCTTGGATTCTGCGGATAGCCCATAACTTAGCAATTGATTATTTCCGGAGAGATAAACGCTACCCCAATGTCGTACTTGAAGATGGGAGTCAGGTGTTTAATACACTTAGTTTTTCGGAGGAATCCACGGAGTCTTTACAGGTAAAAAAAGAATCCCACGAGCACCTTCGCTCATTAATCAAGAAATTGCCTGAGCAACAACGTGAAGTTCTCATTATGCGTCATTATGAAGAAATGAGTTTTCAGGAAATCGCTGAAGCAACAGGAGTGAGTATCAATACAGCATTGGGTCGTATGCGCTATGCTCTCATCAACTTACGTAAAATGATGAGTAAATCCGTATATGCCTATGACACAAACCTGTACACAGAACCAAAATGATGTGATTCGTTATTTGTATAATGAGACCACTTCAGACGAAAATGAACAGATGGAAGAGTTATTGATGACAGATTCTGCCGCCCTCGATTTATACCTAGATTGTATAGATCTTATGGCTGATTTGAATAAAGTTCATTACGAACCTTCTGCTAAAACAGTACAACGTATTCTAGAATTCTCAAAAGAATACAAAGTGAAATAAAAAAAGATGGCTTCAAGCCATCTTTTTTTATTTTATAAATCACTAAAATCAAAGGATTCTAAAAATTTCGTTGTGAATATCCCTGACTGAAACTGAGGGTCATCCATAAGTTTCAAATGGAAAGGAATCGTCGTCTTGATACCTTCTATATAAAACTCTTGAAGCGCTCGCTTCATCCGAACTAACACTTCTTCTCGTGTTTGTGCCGTTACGATGAGTTTCGCAATCATAGAGTCGTAATTCGGTGGAATGGTATATCCCGCATACACGTGGCTATCAATCCGAACACCATGTCCGCCTGGAATATGCATACTTTTGATTGTTCCTGGAGAAGGTCTGAAGTTATTTGTCGGGTCTTCTGCATTTATTCGACATTCCATCGAAAATAATTTGGGGAAGTAATTCTTTCCTGAGATAGGAAGACCAGCAGCTACTTTAATTTGCTCTTTAATTAGATCAAAATCAGTTACTTCTTCTGTAATAGGATGTTCTACTTGGATTCGCGTATTCATTTCCATGAAATAGAACTGATTATGCTTGTCCACCAAAAATTCAACAGTTCCAGCTCCTTCGTAGCCAATCGCTTTTGCTCCATTGACAGCTGCTTCCCCCATTTTTTCTCTTAGTTCTTGTGTAAGAATTGGAGAGGGAGTTTCTTCTACTAACTTTTGATGACGTCGTTGAATAGAACAGTCTCTTTCAGATAAATGGCATACTTTTCCGTATTGGTCACCGACAATCTGAATCTCAATATGTCTAGGTTCTTCTACGAATTTCTCTAAATAAAGGCCATCATTCCCGAATGCCGCACCTGACTCCATCTTAGCGTCGTCCCATGCTTTTTGGAATTCAGAGTCGTTATTGATGATACGCATACCACGACCACCACCGCCAGCTGTGGCTTTGACAATGACAGGATATCCAATTTCTTGTGCAATAGCAATACCATCTTCAACGGAATCGATAAGTCCGTCTGAACCAGGAATTACAGGCACACCAGCTTTCTTCATCGTATCTTTTGCTGTAGCTTTATCTCCCATTAGGTTGATTTGTTCAGCAGTTGCTCCAATGAATTTGATACCATATTCTGAACAAATGCGTGAAAACTCTGCGTTTTCAGATAAAAAACCATATCCTGGATGGATAGCGTCCGCATTTGTGATTTCAGCAGCTGAGATGATATTTTGAATGCTCAGGTAGGATAATTTACTAGAGGGAGGGCCAATACAGACGGCTTCATCAGCAAAACGGACGTGTAGTGAATCTCTGTCGGCTGTGGAGTAAACCGCTACGGTTTTTATTCCCATCTCTCTACAAGTCCGGATAATCCGAAGGGCAATTTCGCCTCTGTTTGCAATAAGTATTTTTTTGAACATACTCTTCAAGGATTGATTTGTGTTTTCTTTTCTTTGTACAAGAAAAGATGGATTGCATAGGGGAGTACCCTATTTTCAGTTAGGTTCTACCAAGAATAAAGGTTGGTCAAACTCAACTGGAGTGGCGTCATCGACGAGTATCTTGACAATTTTACCTGAAACTTCCGATTCAATTTCATTGAAAAGTTTCATTGCTTCAATGATGCATAGCACTTGGCCACCTTTGATTTCTGTACCTACCTCTACAAAGTTCGGTTTATCAGGGCCACCTGCGCGATAGAATGTGCCAATCATTGGTGATTTTACCGTAATTAGATTTGAAGCAGGAGCTGCGGGTTCAGGAGTAGTTACTGCTGGTGTTGCTGGTGCTGCAGAAACCACAGGTGCAGCTTGAACGGCAACAGGTGCAGGAGCTGCGACATGCGCAACAGCAGCAGTTTGAGAATATCTTTTAATACTCAACTTTAAGTCAGCTGTTTCAATGTTTACTTCATCTAATCCTGAATTTGATATGAAATCAATCAGTTTTTGTATTTCTTTTGTCTCCATTTCGGTTAAGTTATTTACAGGTAAAAAAAAACTATAAATGCGTGGGCAAAATAACAAAAAAGACGCCTATAACGTAGATATAGTCGTCTTTTTTAGATTATTTTTATTTCTCTTTTACGCGTGAATCGTATTCATACGTAGATGTATTTACTCGAATAAGTTCTTCATTATCAATGAATAAAGGAACTTTAATTGTTGCCCCTGTTTCCAAAGTGGCTGGTTTACCTGCGTTTGTTGCAGTGTCACCTTTTACGCCTGGTTCTGTATAGGTTACACGAAGTTCAACATAGGCTGGTAGTTCAACAGAAAGTGGTGTTTCTGTTTCTGCATGAATGAGCATGTCTACTTCTTGCCCTTCTTTCATGAGGTCTGCTTGCGGAACCATGTTTTCATTTAAGCTAATTTGCTCAAATGTTTCATTGTTCATAAAATTATACCCCATATCATCTTTGTACAAGAATTGGAAAGTATGTTTTTCAATTCGGGCAGTCGTCACTTTTTCACCTGCTGAGAACGTATTATCTAAAACTCTTCCTGTTTTTATGTTACGGAGTTTTGTACGAACAAACGCAGCTCCTTTCCCAGGTTTTACGTGTTGGAATTCAACGATTACATATAAATCATTATTCCATTCTAAGCATAGTCCATTTCTAAAATCAGCTGTACTCGCCATTGTATGTATCTAAGTGTATTTTGAAAAATGATTAATCTAAAATTAGGCAGGGTCGTATGCCCATTTGACATAGCATGAGCCCCAAGTAAAACCACCACCAAAGGCAGCCAAAACAAGGTTATCCCCTTTCTTTAGTTGCGATTCATAGTCAAAAAGACAAAGTGGAATCGTTCCTGCTGTTGTATTGCCGTATTTTTGAATGTTGAGCATGACTTTTTCAGGGCCAATTCCCATTCTGTTGGCGGTAGCATCAATGATTCGTTTGTTTGCTTGGTGTGGAACGAGCCAAGCGATATCATCGCCTACTAAATTGTTCTTTTCCATGATTTCTGCCGAAACATCTGCCATGTTGGTCACTGCGAACTTGAAGACAGAAGGACCTTCTTGTGTAATGTGATGCCATCTGTTGTCAATAGTTTCATGAGAGGCAGGGAATCTACTTCCACCTCCCTTCATAATGAGATGATTTTCACCTGTGCCGTCAGATTTAAGGATAAAATCTTGGATACCTGTATCATCTTTAGAAGGTTCAAGTAATACGGCACCCGCACCATCACCAAAGAGGACACACGTTGTTCTGTCTGTATAATCTACGATAGAAGACATCTTATCTCCACCAATTACGATTACTTTTTTGTACCTGCCAGATTCAATAAATTGTGAACCAACAGATAAAGCATATAAAAAGCCAGAACAAGCGGCCAAAATATCAAAACTTCCGATGGCTGGAATACCCACTTGTGTACATACTAAATTAGCTGTGGAAGGGAATAGATAGTCGGGTGTAACAGTAGCACAAATGACTAAATCAATATCTTTAGGGTCTGTATTTGTCTTGGCTAGAAGTCCCTTTACGGCCTCTGCTGCCATGAAAGACGTGCCTAAATTGGGGTCCTTTAGAACTCTTCTTTCTTTGATACCCGTTCTTGAGGTAATCCATTCGTCGTTTGTATCTACCATTTTTTCCAATTCTTCATTGGTCAAAATATAATCTGGGAGATAGCCATGGACACCAGTGATTGCTGCGCGCATATTCATTTTTGGTTGTTTAGCGGTCTTGACTTATTCTTGAAATGCTTCCTCAATTTTAGCTACTACACCCGATTGTGCTTGGCGTTGACCAAGGAGAATCATATTTTTGATAGCTAACGGAGAGGAAATTCCATGTGCGACAATGACGTTACCTCGGACACCAATGATTGGGCTGCCTCCGGTAACTTCGTAGTTCATTCGGTTAATGAAAGGATCTGAAATGCCTTTGCTAGCTGCATATTCATACATGGATTCTCCCATCTTGTAGATGACGTTTCCAGTAAAGCCTTCTGTTACGATTACATCCGCTTTACCTTCAAACATATTTCTACCTTCTACATTTCCAATAAAATTAATCTTTTCATTGTTCTTGAGCAACTGGTGAGTCGCTTGAACCACCGTTGAACCCTTTTGTTCTTCTTCGCCAATGCTTAGTAGTGCAACTCTAGGATTTTCTATTCCAAGCGAAAATTGGGCATAGAGTGAACCTAACTCAGCGAACTGAACAAGTACTTCAGGCTTACAATCTGCATTTGCACCGATATCGAGCATCAAACTATAGGCGCCATTTATGAGTGGGAAGAAACCTGCAATAGGTGGGCGTTGGATATTGCCAACGGTTTTCAGTATGAACAAGGAGCCTACCATCATAGCACCTGTATTTCCTGCGCTACAAAAGGCATCCACTTTCTTTTCTTTCAGTAAGGTAAACCCGTAAACAATACTTGAGTTAGGTTTTTGGGTGAGAGCTTTGGTGGGGTGTTCGTCCATGTCTATAACCTCAGGTGCATGGACAACTTCAATAGAACCAGATGGATGTGTTCCCTCTTGGAGTAACGGAAGTATAAGCTCTTCTTGCCCAATAAGAACGATTTTAATGTGTTCAGGTAGCTCATTTGCTGCCAAGATAGCACCTTCCACAACTGCTTTGGGGGCAAAGTCACCACCCATTGCGTCAACGGCAATTTTCATAAACAATTGGTTAGCTTATTCCGAAATAGGATTAAAGTACTTTTCGCCTAAGCGTAAAAATAGGTAACTAAGGCTTAATTTCCTTAGTTACCTAGCTAGAGAAAAGGTAAATTATTGGTAGTTTTCAACTACTAATTTCCCTTTGTAATACAAGTTTCCTTCATAAACGTGTGCACGGTGACGAACATGGATTTCACCAGTTGTACCATCTACTGATAACGCCTTTGCTGTCAAAGAGTCATGAGTTCTACGCTTATCTCTTCTCGTTGTCGAAATTCTTCGTTTAGGATGTGCCATTTTTTATCTAAAAAATAATTAACGTATAAAAATTCAATTTAAATTTTTCAATTTTAAAAGAGCTGCCCAACGTGGGTCAACTTCTTGTGGAGTTTCTTCTTCCTTTCCCTCTTCAGTTTCTGTATCCTCCTCCTCTTCTTCTTCGTCGTCAGAGGCATCAGAGTAAACAAGGAATGCCGTCACATCTTCATCGTCTTCTTCATCTTCCTCTCGTAAATCTGGATGAATGCGCTTCATAGGTACAGATAGAATGAGAAAATCAAGGATATGCTGTGCTACATTGATTTCTGGTGTTCCAAATGGAATAATCTCAATTCCATCCCCAATAATGTCTGCAGTTTCACCAAATTTGAATACATAAGGTTCTTCTACATATACTTCCTCCGTGAATGGCTCCAAACTACGGTCACAAATGAGCTCAATACTTCCCTTGATTTGGAACTGCACACGAATCATTGTGGCTGTCTTATCCAAAATAATGTGCGCATCAAAAGTGCCCTTTTGAATGATGTCTTGCTCAAACGACGTGAAAAATTGTGTATCACCCGAAAAATCGTACGTGTACCTTTTCTCTTCAAGTGCTTGAATAGCAATGTGATATGTCCGTAATGTCTTATTCACTTGTGGTTATAAAAGATGCAAATTTACCGCCTTTTTTTGATTTGGAAAAGAATTGTTCAAGTTTTTACGTGAAAGCTTACTTGTTTCTCATTTATTTCTAAGATTTTTGTGTTTTAATATTTACAATGCATTGCATTTTTTACCTAACCTAAAGAGCTATTTAAGGATATTTTCTAGTTCTTTTTAATCTCGCACGTTCCTAGTATGTTGATTGTCATTGATGCCGGAAATTCAGATACTGTGTTTGGTCTTGTTCAAGAAGATAAATTAGTACAAACATTTCGAGTACCTTCCTTGAAAGAGGAAAATTTTGCCTACTTTGACCACTGCGTCCGGACGCTCTTCTTCGAAAATCAATGGCCGCTCGTAGGTATCCAACAAGTTGTCTTGAGTAGTGTCGTTCCACCTCTGACACCTATTTTTCAGCAAATTTCGCGGCAGACTTTTGGAGTTGATCCCATCCTCGTTGATGCAGATGTATTCCCCCAATTGCAAGTTTCTATTGATGATCCCTCCGAAATTGGAAGTGACTTGATTGCCAACGCCGTCGCTGCGTTTGGAAAATACAAACGGAATTGTGTGGTGATAGATTTTGGAACAGCCCTCACTTTTACAGTTGTCTCTGAAGCGGGCAAAATTCTAGGGGTTTCGATTGCTCCTGGCTTAAAAACGGCAGTAAAGGCATTATTCACGAATACTGCCCAACTTCCTGAAGTTCCACTCGTATTACCCAAATCTGTCATTGGTACAAATACAATTCATTCGATTCAAGCAGGTATCTTATGGGGGTACGAAGGACTCGTTAGAAGTATGATTCGCAAAATTCGCCGTGAATTGGGTGGCGATTGCGTTGCTCTTGCTACCGGCGGACTATCTTCAATTATCTCTACGTTGCATGGAGAGTTTATCGAAGTAAACATCAACTTGACTTTAGAAGGGATGATTGAAATCGCCAAAGCGCATAGGTGAGAGAACGAAAGTAAGTTCTACAAATAAAATTTTTTCCAACGAATGTATTCCGCCACTTCATCAGGTACTAAATACTGAATAGGCTTACCTTCAGCGATTGTTTTACGAATGTAGGTAGCGGAAATATCCAACAAAGGTGCTTCTACAAAATGTACTTTGGGGTGTTCCTTGAATGGGTGAGGTGCTGTATTTGGTCTAGGATATACATAGAGCGAATAATATGCGAGTATCTGTTCGTGATTTTTCCAATTTTGGAATTGTACCAAATTATCTTCTCCCATAATGAGGACAAATTCATTTTCTGGGTATTTTTCCGAAAGAACCGTGAGAGTATCAATAGTATAACTTGGTATGGGCAAGTGCATTTCTATGTCTGATACCTTCAGTTTATAATTGGCAGCTACCGCTTTTTCTACCATCGCAATCCGGTCAAAGGCATGGAGTAAACTGTTGTTTTTTTTGAATGGATTTTGGGGGGATACAACCATCCAGACTTCGTTTAAGTCTGTAGAATAAGCCATTGTATTGGCAATAATGAGATGACCGACGTGTACTGGGTTGAAAGAACCGAAAAATAAACCAATTTTTTTCATTTTCTATGTTCAAATAGCCAATGGCTTTTGGGTCATCACAAGTGTATCTTCTTTAAAAGACTGATATAATTTTTCTGCTTTTTCGAAGGAGTCCTCCAGTGAATCATTGAGGAGGACAACATCGAATTTATCTTGAAAAGTCATCTCAAATTTCATTTTATACAAACGTTTGGATAAACTTTCCTCTGTTTCGGTTCCACGTTCACGAAGTCTTCTTTCAAGTTCTTCTAGGGTTGGCACTTTAACGAATATGGCGAGGGCGTCATCCCCAAAGTATTCTTTGAGCTTAAGTCCACCTTTCACATCTACATCAAAAATAACATCCTTTCCTTCAGACCAAAGTCGTTCAATCTCGGATTTTAATGTGCCATAATATCCTCCGGGATAGACTTCTTCCCATTCAACGAAGGCATTTTCTTCGATTTTTTGGTGAAAATCAGCGATGGTGAGGAAATAATAATCTTTGCCATGCTCTTCGTTTCGGCCTCTTTTATCCCGCGTACAAGCAGAAATAGAAAAACCAATTGTACTGTATTTTTGGATAAGATGCTTGACGATGGTTGTTTTTCCTGACCCAGAAGGGGCACAAAAGATGATTGCTTTTCCCATGAAAAGAAGAATGTTTGCTAATCTATGTTTGTAAAATAAAAAACCACTGAATGAAAAACTCAGTGGTATATATGAATTGGCAAAGATAGACTTTATCGGATAAAGATGCTATAAAAAAGAGTGTATTGAAGAGCCAATAGAGACACAAAAGCGAGTGCTAAGCCGATTTTATCCTTGATGAGGCTTACGGTTTTGTCTGGACAGCATTTGCGTTCAACTTTATTTGCGAGCGTATTTTTAAGTTCTTTTTCAAGTTGATACCCTTCGATACAAGGTAAACAATCTTGGATATTGGACTTAAAATGCTCCATTTCCTCAGGCGTAGCTGAGCCATCCAAAACGGCCTGAATCATCTCCATACATCGTTGGTGGTTTTCGCAGTGCTGCTTTTTTTCAGCTATTGGTGATTCACTCATAGGATTTGGTTAACAAAATACATGCTTTATTATTCGTTTTTTGACTTAAGGCTCTTTATAACCCATCGTGTTGGCATAAGAACGCAATTTATCTTTCAATAAGTTCCGTGCTCTATGTAGTCTTGACCGAACAGTACCGATGGGAATGTCTAAAATTTTAGCCATTTCTTCGTAGGTAAACCCTTCGATATCACACAAAATGATAACCGTTCTGAAATCAACGGGTAGGCTATTGAGTGCATTGGCAACCTCATCACCAATCATATCTTGTACACTTTCTGTACGTAAATCGACGGTGCCCGATACCTCGGCATCCTCTGAAGAATTGTAGGTTGTTTCCACGTCTTGGTAATCTACCTTAGACGGTTCCTTGCTTTTGCGGCGGTAATCGTTGATAAAGCTATTCTTCAAAATACGGAAAAGCCAGGCTTTGGCATTGGTTCCTCTTTGAAAAGAATTAATGAAACGAAACGCCTTCAAATATGTGTCTTGTACCAAGTCATTGGCGTCATCTTCATCGTTCGTTAGGCGATATGCAAAGTTGTACATGGAATCTATGTGGGGCATAAATTCACTGTCAAAGATCAAATACCGATCTTTTTCTGGGTAGTTATTTTGCTCTTCTAAAACATCTATTTCCATATCCATCTTCATATCGTGTTCTGTGTAAAATTATACATTTTACCTCTCAATGTACATTTATTTTCAGGTACTTTCTCCAAAAAATTAGATAAGCCCCTGATTTTTCAGGATTATTGGTTCAGTAACGGGAGCGAATAGGGTTGATAATCCAGTTGCTTTACTTTGAGGGTGACTTTTTGTCTATCTACTTTGGCAAAAAGTATTCCACCCTCTTTTTACCTGACATAATTGCCGAAATGTTTGGAGTCCCATGCTATTTGTCCTCTACAACTCTCTTTTTGTCGTATCTTTGTCGTAAAATAAACGTAGTAAATTGATTCCGTGAAAAGATACATAGATGAATTGAATGACCCACAGAGGGAGGCTGTCATGCATCCGCAAGGGCCGCTAATGATTATTGCAGGTGCTGGCTCAGGGAAAACCCGCGTCTTGACTTACCGCATCGCTTGGCTTATCGAGCAGGGCGTTGACCCGTTTCAAATTCTTTCCTTGACTTTTACCAACAAGGCAGCGGGAGAAATGCGCCAACGTATTGAAAAAATTATAGGAAATGAAGCAAAAAATTTGTGGATGGGGACTTTTCACTCTGTTTTTGCCAAAATATTACGTATTGAAGGGCAAAGACTTGGGTATAATTCGGATTTCTCGATTTACGATTCAGATGATTCCAAATCGCTTATTCGTTCCATCATCAAAGAATTTGCACTAGATGACAAAGTATATAAGCCCAATTTTATTTTAAATCGTATTTCTGGAGCTAAAAATGGGTTGATTTCTTGGGAGGCATATCAAAGTAATCCACAATTTATGGAAGACGACAAAGCTGCCAAGATGCCTGAAATTGGTCGGATTTATAAAACCTATCAGCTACGTTGTTTTCAAGCCAATGCCATGGATTTTGACGATTTGCTGTACAATACCAATGTTTTGTTTCGGGATCATTTAGATGTTTTGAACAAATATCAACACAAGTTTAGATATGTTTTGGTCGATGAGTTTCAAGATACCAACGTTTCTCAGTACAATATTACTCGGAAACTTTCTGCTGTTCACCAAAATATCACAGTCGTTGGAGATGACGCGCAAAGTATATATGCATTTAGGGGTGCCAATATTCAAAATATTCTCAATTTTCGCGCAGATTATCCTGAACTTCATGTAGTTAAATTAGAGCAAAACTATCGTTCGACGAATACCATCGTGCAGGCGGCAAATTCGGTCATTAAAAATAACAAGGAACAGCTAGAAAAAAATGTTTTTACAGCGAATGAAGATGGACCAAAGATTGAATTGTTAAAAGCCATTTCAGACATGGAAGAGGGTCGATTGGTAGCAACACAGATTTTTGAAGCGAAGTCTCGGCTTGGACTCAAAAACCTTGATTTTGCTATTTTATATCGTACCAATGCGCAATCTCGTGTATTTGAAGAGTCGCTTCGCCGCATGAATATCAAGTATCGCATCATTGGTGGTTTATCTTTTTATCAGAGAAGGGAAATCAAAGACTTATTGGCATACTTGCGTTTTACGGTTAATCAACAGGATACAGAAGCGTTTAAACGAATTATCAATTTGCCTAAAAGGGGAATTGGAGACCAGACGGTAGCTAAAATTTTGGTTACTGCGGCCGAGAATAATAAATCTGTTTGGGAGATTGTAAGCGATATTCATACGTATGTTTCAGGACGCGCAGCGAATGCGATTGATCAATTTGCTACGATTATTAAAGGGTTTAATCTATTGTTGGAAGAAGGGAAAGATGCGTATTCTGTTGCTTCGTATGTCGCGAAAACATCAGGTATTTTACGTGAATTATTTGAAGATAAGACGATTGAAGGACTTGCTCGGTATGAAAACGTACAAGAACTATTGAACTCAGTCAAACAATTTGTCGATAATCCGGATAATGAAGATAAGACATTGAGCTCTTTTTTACAGACGGTTTCTTTGTTAACGACATCAGATGTAGAGGATGAAGATGGAGATCATGACCGCGTGACGCTCATGACGATTCACGGAGCCAAAGGTTTGGAGTTTAAGCAGGTTTTTGTCGTGGGAATGGAAGAAAACCTATTTCCTTCTCAAATGATGTTACATCGACGTTCGGATTTGGAAGAAGAAAGGCGATTGTTTTATGTGGCTATAACGCGTGCAGAGCAAAAATTAACGTTGAGTTATGCAGAAAGCCGGTATAATTACGGGCGGCTGAATCAATGTGAGCCAAGTCGCTTTTTAGATGAAATTGACCCCACTTTTTTGAGTATTGCACCGGAAAGGCTTTCGTCTAGAGCCCGTGAAAATGAAGTGAAAGGTCGGGATGTTTTTGATGCTATGTTACAGAAAAAGCCAACTACTTCTCCAAGCTTGGCACAGCAATTGAAGCCCGTTCAACGTATGCAAGCTGGGTCAAGTCACACCCCAACATCTGGTTTTTTGCCAAGTCCAATCGAGCAGATGAAAGTAGGGCAACGGGTAGAACATCAAAAGTTTGGATTTGGAACAATAACGAAGTTAGAACTTGTCGCTGGGGCACAAAAGGCAACCGTTTTGTTTGAAAAGGAAGGGGAGAAGACCTTGTTATTGAGTTTTGCTAAACTTCAGATTGTTACGTAAATATTGTCTAGTTTAGATGCAACGTTTGTTAGAGAAATTACATCTTTGGTACAATATGTTATACATTTTAAAAATGGTTAAATAATGAGAAAATCAAGTCAATCCGCTTTATTACTTGGGATATTTATGATTGGGAGTTTGGTTACGTTGGGTCAAGAGAAGCCGGCGGAAACATCTAAGGATGTGATCAAAATCCGAATTGAGAAAGAAAAAGACGGAAAAAGAACGATAGAAGAAAGAGTCATTGATACATCAAAAATGACTTCAGGTGAACGTCAAATTCGTCTAGAAAAAATACAAGACTCTTTATCAGTTCCAGAAGGGAATAGAAAAATGACTGTTATTGTGACGGGTAAAGATGTTCAAAAATTGGATGAATTAGACGAAACAATTTTGTGGGAAGGAGAAGGAGATATAGAAAGTTCACGACATCCGAGACCTAGAGGTAGCCGTGTGTATAGTTTCCGGATGGATGGGGAGTCCTTGGGAGGAAAAATGCGAGAAATGGGTGAAGAGATACCAAGGAGATTAGAGATGGTCGCTCCGCATTTCCGTTGGGATACGCAACTTTTCAGAGAATGGGAGAAATCAACATTCAAAGGAGTGGATATTTTTCCAAATAAACCAAGTACGGATGTGTTGAATATTCGTTTTACGACAGAAACGGAGGGTGATGTACAAATTAAAGTTCTTGACCTACAAGGAAAAGTAGTTGCAGAGGAAGAGGTGAAAAAGCATAACGGAGAGTTTGTAGGCCAAATTAAATTGAAGAAAAATACAAAGGGTGTACATTTTATTCTACTAACACAGGGTGAGGATGGGATATCTAGAAGAATTTCTTTGTGAAATTTAGTACTATGTATTGCATAATACTAAAAGAAATACTACATTTGTTCGTATTCATCACATCAACCTTAATTGTCATCTTACTATGAAAAAGATTTTCACGTTGGCTATTTGTTTATTGATTGCTGAGAATTCGTTTGCTATTGGTTTTCCGAGCAACAATGTATATATTCATCACAAGCTGAATAATCAAAAAATAGGCACAAAGCAGCACTTGACGACTTCTACAGAGGTTGCCTTGGTAACAGAAAAGCCTGCGGTCGTATGTAAAGAGGTAATTACAGACCAAGAGGAAGAGATAACGGCAAACGCAGAGGAGCAAATGTCTTTGATTCAGGTAGTTGGAGCATTTTTTGTTCAGTTCGTTATGCAAGTAATCGGTATTCGTTTGTAATTTTTGTACCTAAGAGAAGTCATAAGCCAAAAAGGCGGTGCTGTGAAGCGCCGCCTTTTTGGCTTATATTGGATTCTTTTCCCGATTAGCTACTCAAGGTAAACAGCGTGATTTCAGGTAAAATCCCCACTCGTCCGGGGTAGCCGATAAAACCGAATCCACGGTTTACATACAATTGTTGCTGATTCTCTTGGTATAATCCTGCCCATTCTTTGTACCTATACTGCACTGGACTCCACTTAAAATCTCCAATCTCAACGCCAAACTGCATTCCGTGTGTATGGCCTGCGAAAGAAGCATCGATGTTTGTTTTGCCAAGAACTTGTTCCCGCCAATGGCTTGGGTCGTGAGAAAGAAGTAGCTTAACGGGTAAATCTTGCGTGTTTTCAAGCGTTTTTTCTAGATTTCCGTATTTTGCAAAGCCACCAGCGCCCCAGTTTTGAATACCCAAAATACCAATTGATTCGTTCTCGATAGTCAGTGGATGATGTGTGTCGAGAAGTAGATTCCACCCCATAAGTCGGTGTGCTTCTTTTAAGTCGGCTAAATTTTGTGTTTTGGCACGGGGGGAACTCCAAGGAATATAATCGCCATAATCATGATTTCCGAGAGTAGAATAAACACCTAAAGGTGCTTTTACTTGCGCAAAAATAGCAAAATACTCTTTCACTTCTTTTGCTTCATTATTGACCAAATCACCTGTAAAAAATACGACATCGGGTTTTTGGCTAAGCAATAAGTCGACGCCACCTTGAACGGCTGTTTTGTTGAAAAAGCTTCCTGTATGAATATCAGAGAGTTGAGCGATAGTCATTCCTTGAAACTTTTTTGGAAGATTAGGGAGTTTCAAGGTTACTCGTTTAATCCGATAGTCATGTGCGCCACTGATGATTCCCCAGGTCATGGCACCCAATTGTGCACCACCAACAGCAAGGGCTGCTTGCGTCAAGAATGTAGAACGAGGAATAGTTGGAGAATCCGAAACGGGTGTATTAACTTGGCTGATTTTTCTTCCGCTCCATTGAAAAAGTCGTACGATTTCAGAAAAGAGAAGTACGATAACAGCAAGAAATTTAGAAATATAGATGATGAACACAACACTTGCCACCAAGTTCCGTACCCGGACAGGTAAATAGGCGGGATAAAGAATAAAAGCACCTAAAAAAAGCACAAGAGATACAAGGGGTATTGCCCAGTAAATCAAGGAAAAAGTACGTTGGGATTGCTCAGAGGAAGACTTCAAAAGTTCTCTTGAAGCGATGAAAAGATAGTAATCGATTAATCCGAGGATAAAAATAAAAAATAACAAAGAAACAGCTCTGTTCATGAAACAAGGAATCTAGTGAAAAAATGGACTAAAATTCAAACGTATTCGTGTAGAGGAATGTTCAAAGGTTGCTGTTCAATGTGATAAATGGATAAAAAAAGAGGTTCAATGTCAATTGAACCTCTTTAGAAATAGTAGAATTGTCTATATATTATTCAACGACACCAAGACTAACGGTGTTAGTTCTATTGTCTTGCAAGACAGGAATACTGAGCATATTAATGAATTTATCACCAGACTCTAGTTTATCTTCTGCCACTAAGAATTCTTTGGAAGCTTGTACAATATCCGTAAATGTACCTAAAACACTGATTGGGAAAACCTCTACGCCCCAGTACAGACTAAGCTGGGTTTTTAAGTGTTCATTAGATGTAAAGATATAGATATTGGCTTTAGGTCTATGGTGTGAAAGACGGAACGCGGTGTAGCCAGAGGAGGTAATTCCGATAATTGCTTGGACATTCAAATCACGTGCTAAACGGCATCCCATAACAATCACGTTGTCGTTTGCTTTTGCTTTGGAATCATAATCTGGAAGTGTTACGCGGGTATGATGTCTGAAATAAAGCGTCGCTGTATCGCCGTTTTGTTCTACTTGGCGAATTGTATTTGCCATTGTTTCCACAGCCAAGACTGGATATTTTCCGGCAGCGCTTTCTGCACTAAGCATGACTGCATCTGCCCCATCAAGTACAGCATTGGCAACGTCTCCAACTTCAGCGCGAGTAGGTCTTGGGTTGTCAATCATACTTTCCAGCATTTGTGTAGCAACAATAACTGGTTTTCCAGCTTCGTGGCATTTCGCTACCAATCTTTTCTGAATCAAAGGTACTTCTTCAGAAGGCATTTCTACGCCCAAATCACCACGCGCAACCATAACTGCATCTGTAGCTTGGATGATGGAATCCATGTTATCGACAGCTTCTGGCTTTTCTATTTTAGCGACTACTTTTGCAGAGCGACCATTTTTCTTGATATGTTCTTGAATATCAATAATCTCTTGTGCAGTACGAACAAAGGAAAGTGCTATCCAATCTACGTCGTGCTTGATACCAAACTCAAGGTCTTCCCAGTCTTTTTCAGTGACAGACGGCTGAGAAATAGCAGTATTAGGTAGATTTACGCCTTTCTTTTGTTTGAGGAGACCTCCATAAACTACTTCCGTGATTACCTCTTCGTTTTCAATATCAACGCCTGTTACCTTTACTTCGAGTTTTCCATCATCCATCAGGATTCTTTCGCCAACTTTCACGTCTTTGAACATCCCTTTGTAAGGAGTACTTACACGTTGTGCATTACCAACAATATCTTTATTTGTAAAAATAAATGTATCACCTGCTACGAGTTCGACACCATCATTGCCATTTTCCATGGCACCAACTCTGATTTTAGGACCTTGCAAATCTTGGAGAATTGCTGTATTGAGGCCATATTCTTTATTGATTTTTCTAATTCTGTTGATTCGCTGTAGATGCTCTTCGTGAGAGCCATGCGAAAAATTAAGTCTGAATACATTTACACCTGCTCTTGCAAGGGCTAAAAGCATTTCTTCACTTTCGCAAGCAGGTCCGACTGTTGCAACAATTTTGGTTTTTTTGTTCATCATAAAATTAGAGTGAGTATGTCTTTTTGGCTTAGGAACCGTGCAAAATTAAAAATATTCGAGCAGACTTACAGAATAAAATTTCAGTTTCTTCCCTGAAAGTTAGCATATTATTCCTAAATGGTATCTGTCCATAGGGCAATTCTAGCAGTTAGTGGTAATTTCCTTTACATTTGTAGGGCGTTTATTCTAATATGCGCCATTACAGATAGATTGTTTACTTAATCAAATTTTTCAGTACATTCTTATGAATCAAAAAATCTACATTTTCGATACTACGTTGCGCGATGGCGAGCAGGTTCCTGGTTGTCAGTTAAATATTGATGAAAAAGTAATGATTGCTCAAGAGTTAGATAAATTGGGAGTAGATGTAATTGAGGCAGGTTTCCCCGTGTCTAGTCCTGGTGATTTCAAATCCGTGGAAGCAGTCTCAAAAGCGGTTCAAAATGCAACAGTATGCGGACTTACGCGTGCAGTGAAAAATGATATTGAGGTGGCTGCTCAAGCCTTAAAACTAGCTAAAAGACCACGTATTCACACAGGAATTGGAGCTTCTGATATTCATATTCAATATAAATTCAATAGTAATCGGGATGCGATATTAGAAAGAGGCGTGGAGGCTGTCAAGTATGCGCGTCGATTTGTAGAAGATGTGGAGTTTTATGCAGAAGATGCAGGCCGCGCAGATATTGAGTTTTTAGCTCGACTGACAGAGGCTGTCATCAAGGCAGGTGCGACGGTTGTCAATTTACCAGATACAACAGGCTACGTTTTACCGCATCAAATGTATGACCGTATTTCTTATTTAATGAATAACGTACCCAATGTGGACCAAGCCATTCTCTCGATGCACAACCACAACGATTTAGGTATGGCAACGGCAAACACAATTGAAGGGATCCGGGCAGGTGCACGCCAAGTTGAAGTTACTATCAATGGGATTGGTGAAAGAGCAGGAAATACCTCGTTAGAGGAAGTAGCCATGACACTTAAAGTACACAAGGATTTAGGATTTTATACAGATATTAAAAGTGAAATGTTGACTCCGTTGAGTCATTTGGTATCGAAAACAATGCGTATGCCTGTACAAGCGAATAAGGCAATTGTAGGTAGAAATGCCTTTGCACATTCGTCAGGTATTCATCAAGACGGTTTCTTGAAACATTCCGAAAACTACGAAATTATGACGCCGCAAGAAGTGGGTGTTGATAAATCGGATATCGTTTTGACGGCAAGAAGTGGGAGACATGCCCTGAAACATAGATTGGAATTGCTTGGTTTTACCCTTCAAAAAGACCAAATTGATTCAGTTTATGATCAATTTTTAGAATTGGCAGATAAAATTAAGGAAGTAAATGATAAAGACTTGGTAGGTCTTATGCGCGAGATGGAATTAATTTAAGCGAAATACACTACAAAGAGGAGCTAGTACTAAATGAACTAGCTCCTCTTTTATTTATAGGCTCATTAAATCCTTAAATTTGATGGCTTGTCTTCGTGAAATTTCAATTTTTTCTCCTCCTGCATTTTTTTCTCCCGTTTTTAAGGTAACCAATAGACCTCCGGAGAACCAAGGTTCAATTTTGGTAATCCATTGTAGATTAATGATATGTTTACGGTTCGCTCGAAAATAAATTTTGGGGTCTAATCTGTCCTCTAGTGCATTTAATGATTTGAGAATTAACGGTTTTTGGTCCTCAAAATGTAATCGTACGTAGTTCCCCATCGATTCAAAAAGACGGACATTCCCGAGCTTGACAAACCAGCATTTCTCTCCATCCTTGACAAACACTTGGTCGTTTTCGCCTAAATATTTTTGAGATTCTTTCTTATTTATTTGCTCACTTAACTCATTTTCAACTTTTTGAATTGCCTCTGAAAGTCTCTGTAAATCAATCGGTTTTAAAATGTAATCAAGTGCATTTACCTCAAAAGCTTTTAATGCATAATCGTCGTATGCTGTCGTGAAAATAACATGCGGTGCTTTGTCTTCTAGACTTTCCAAAAGTTCAAATCCATTTTTACCAGGCATTTGTATATCAAGAAACAGTAAATCTGGGACTAGTTCACCAATTAATTCAAGGGCTTCTTCTGCGTTGGCGGCTTCTCCAACAACTTGGATTTTAGGAAAATTTTCAAGAAGTCTTTTCAGCTCATTTCGAGCAAGCCTTTCGTCGTCAATAATTAGTGCTTTCATAATTTATTTTATTTTTATTAGTGGATAGGGATGTGAATTTCAGCACAAACCGTTAATTCATTTTCTTGATAAATAGAGAAATGTGCTTCTGTTCCGAACAGAAGTTGTAAACGTTGTTGGGTATTGAGTAGCCCAAATCCACTCCCTTCTGTTTGCATATCTGGTGGAATAAGAGTTCCGGTATTTCGTATAAATAGGTGAAGTTGCTGTTTATTCGTACTTATTTTTGCTGAAATGTCTATGTAGCCCCATCGGAGTGCTTTTTGGACGCCATGCTTGATGGCGTTTTCAACCAATGTTTGCAGCATCATCGGAGGCACTTGGATGGATAATGTTTCGGGCGCAATATCCCATTTAATTTGAAGCCGCTCTTCGTATCTGACTTTCTCGAGTGCCAAGTAGTCTTCTACCGTCCGAAGCTCCTCCTTGAGCGTAACCGTTTTACGTCTGTCTGCAATCAGTGAACTGCGAAGAATATTCGAAAGTTGGGTAATTCCTTCTTGTGCTCTTTCTGGATTTTCTAGTACAAGTGCACGAATGCTATTCAGCGCATTAAACATAAAATGGGGGTTCATTTGGGCGCGTAACACTTTGGATTCCGTTTCACGAATGAGAGACTGTAGTTTAATTCGCTCAATCTCATCGTTTTTTCGTTCATCTGTGTAATGATAAAAAACATAAATAAGTACCCAAATTAGCAAGGGTTTGCCCTGTGCGATGAGGTAAATAAGATCCCTCATTGCCCAATTCATGGCAGAAGTATTAATTAGTGTATTGTCTAATGGAATGTTCAAGGCAGCCATCAAGGTCGTCATTAAGATAAATCCAATTAATGAACGAGCGACAAGACCAACGATGGGTAGTTTAATCCATTGATAGCGTTTAAAAATCAGCTTGAAAGAGTGTGTGAGCGTAATCCCCGCAAACGTATTGGCGACGGCATTTCCAAAAAGACTCTCAAATTCTGAGGCACTAAAAGAAAATACTGCAAAGTAACCCGTTAATTCCGTAGTGGAATAAACTCCCCACCCTGCAAGTTGGCAAAACCAGTAAAGTCTATTTTTATTCAAAAGATATAAATCAAATGTATTTGACCTAAAATTAATGGATATTTTTCCATTTCAAACTAGATTTATACATAAGGAAATTTCTATTCATAGACGGATTTTAATCGAGTTGGAGAACTTGCAAGTGTGCTGTGTCATTCTCCCGTTTTAGTGAGAATAGATTGGAAGTATAGGAATATTCAAGTTCGTACAAACACAAGTTTGAATGTCCAAAATTATCCATTTCTGCCAAAGGTTTGCGAAGCAATTGAGTAAGTAAGATTCGCATTGCTCGGCCATGCATAGCAATTAGGATCGTTTTTTCTTCTGGACGTGAGAGAATTAGTTGTAGTGTCTGTAGTTGTCTTTCTACTACTTGCTCGGGACTTTCTCCTTCAGGAGAGGCTAAGTACGTATGCCCTTCTCTCCATTTTTGTATCATTCGAAAATGGTCTTGGTCGTCTTCGTCAGACGGCTTTTTCCCTTCTTTTGTTCCCCAAGAAATTTCATTAAGCCCTTTATGTTTCTCAAATTGAAATCCTTTTTCAATGAAAGGTTGTACGCTCTGAAATGTCCGTTTGAGTTCAGATATATAGATTTTATCAAAGGGGATTTCACTGTATTGGGCATAGAATGCCCGTGCTTGTGCATGTCCTAGGTCGTTGAGCTCGGCGTCAATCCCGCTACCTTGTACAATTCCTTGTTTGTTGAAAGCCGTTTCTCCGTGACGGATGATGTAAATGTTTTTTGTTTTCAAGTTGTGTGAGATGGAAGTGGAAAGATGATTTTTTGTATATTGTCTTGATATACAAGACAAAAATACAAAAAGATGTTTAAGCAAAATTTTGATTTAGAAAAATTAAAAGAAATGGATGCCAATTCTATCGGTGGGCATCTTGGAATTGAATATTTAGAAATAGGTGCTGACTTTATCAAAGCTA
The DNA here is from genome assembly GCA_964399465.1 of uncultured Cytophagales bacterium. Lineage (GTDB taxonomy): Bacteria > Bacteroidota > Bacteroidia > Cytophagales > Spirosomataceae > CAYNRA01. The sequence continues at coordinate 5,552 of CAYNRA010000025.1, read as the reverse complement.
AGATGCCTGTCGATCATCGAACAAAGCAGCCTTTTGGATTACTTCACGGTGGCGCTTCTGTCGTTTTGGCAGAAAGCCTCGGTAGTGTTGCTTCTGTTTTATCCCTAGATAATCCAATGATTCAAAAAGCAGTAGGTGTAGAAATCAATGCGAACCATCTGAGAGGTGTTCAAAATGGTTTCGTATATGGAACTGTTCGGCCTCTTCATGTTGGAAAAAGAACGCACGTATGGGAAATTAAAATTGAAAACGAAGAAGGGAAACTTGTTTGTGTAAGTAGGTTAACTGTTGCAATTGTCTAAATTGTTAGAAAATACGTTCGCGTATTATTTGGTGTACAAAAAAGCGGTTCTACTCACATAAAGTAGAACCGCTTTTTTATAAGAAACATTTAGAATTTAAGACGATGTTGAATTATCTTCCGATGTAGTATCTTTTGTTATCTCTACTGGCTCAATCGTAGTTTCCTCTGCTAATTCCGTGCGTTTTGTAGGAGAGGTAGCATCCAGAAAGGCTTGGTATTCCGTTGGTTTTTCGAAAGGTCTATCCCCAATTAACTCAACCAAGTCATGTTGGAAAAGAATTTCTTTCTTAAGTAATTCCTTCGCCAATATATCCAATAATTCCCTTTTTTCAATGAGAAGATTTCTGGTACGTGTGTAAGCGTCAGAAATAATCTTTTTCACTTCTTCATCAATTGCCTTAGCGGTATCTTCTGAATAAGGTTTTGTGAATGAATATTCACCTTGTCCTTTGGAATCATAGAAGGATACATTACCTATTCGTTCATTTAAACCATACATTGTGACCATTCCATAGGCCATTTTGGTGATTTTTTCTAAGTCACTAAGTGCACCCGTTGTGATTTTCCCGAAGACAACATCTTCAGCTGCACGTCCACCAAGTGCCATACACATTTCGTCAATGAGTTGTTCTGTTCTGTACAAATACTGTTCTCTTGGCAAATATTGTGCATAACCAAGGGCTGCAACACCGCGCGGAACGATACTTACTTTTACCAATGGATTTGCGTGTTCCAAGAACCAACCTGTGATCGCGTGACCTGCTTCGTGGTAAGCAACAATTTCTTTTTCTTCAGGAGAAATAAGCTTGTTTTTCTTTTCTAACCCACCGATTTCACGGTCAATCGCATCTTGGAAGTCCTTAATTTCTACACTCTTTTTGTTTCTTCGAGCTGCTAGTAGAGCAGCTTCATTACATACGTTTGCGATTTCAGCACCCGCGAAACCAGGCGTTTGAGCGGCTAATTTTTTAGCATCAACATCCGCAGATAATTTAAGGTTTCTCATGTGGACTTTGAAGATAGCTTCGCGGCCGATGATATCTGGTGCATCTACAGAGATTTGTCTATCAAAGCGACCTGGGCGTAGCAACGCAGAATCGAGTACGTCAGGTCTATTGGTTGCCGCGAGGATGATAATACCTGTTTCAGAACCGAAACCGTCCATTTCGACGAGGAGGGAGTTCAATGTATTTTCTCTTTCGTCATTTCCACCTGGCATGGCACCACGACCTCTTGAACGACCCACGGCGTCAATTTCATCTATGAAAATAATACAAGGCGCTTTCTCTTTCGCTTGTTTGAATAAATCTCTTACTCGCGCCGCACCTACACCGACGAACATTTCTACGAAGTCTGAACCAGATAGAGAAAAGAACGGAACACCAGCTTCACCAGCGACAGCTTTGGCTAATAAGGTTTTACCTGTACCTGGAGGGCCAACAAGCAATGCACCTTTCGGAATTTTTCCTCCTAAATCGGTGTATTTCTTAGGCCTTTTTAAAAACTCGATGATTTCTTCTAATTCTTCTTTGGCTTCATCTAACCCAGCCACGTCAGCAAATGTGATTTTGACTTTATTGTCAGCATCGAATAAGGCCGCTTTGGATTTACCGATATTGAAGATAGCACCTCCTGGGCCACCTCCGCCACCCATTCTACTCATGAAAAAGTACATGATGCCGATGAAGAATAAAATAGGTAGCCATGTAAGTAGAGTGCCCATGAAATCTTCTCTTCGGACACTATTTGGGTAAACCTCGTCTTTGTAGTTTTGAGGTAAGTTGCTTTTTTTCAGGAACTCATCGTATTGGCTCATAAATGACGTTTCAGATACGATTTCAACGACAAGATGTGGTGCTTGTTTGTAGCGATTATTGCCAAGGATTTTCTTATATTCCTGTTTTTGTAGTGCTTCTTTGGTAAGGGTAACCTCGACCATATTTAAGCCATTAACAACAGAAATCTCTTTGACGTCTTGCTGAAGAACCATGGACTCCAATTGTTTGTACTTAATCGGAGAAAGTGGATTAGAGCGATTGAATAGAAAAAAGCCAATGATTGTCACAATCAGGGCAGCCACCACCCAGCCTTGGATTCCTCCTGCTGGCGTGGGTTTCCCTTTTTTAGGAGGGAAATTATTCTTGTTTTCAGCCATCTGTCTGTTTTATTAATATGGTAAGAAGTTGTTTATGTCTTGTATAAAAAACGAAGTGTGCCGTGTATTGTTTACTTTGTCACAAGCGTATCGCCCTCCTGGATGACTCGTATATCCGCATCTCCCCAAAGAGATTCGATATCGTAGTATTCACGACGGTCTTTCTTGAAAATGTGCACAACTACATCAACGTAGTCTAAGAGAATCCATTCTTTGTTTTGTTGCCCTTCTTTATGCCATGGATTTTCTTGAATCGCCTTGTGAACAGCTTCATCTACAGAATTGGCAATGGCATCAATTTGAGTATCGGAAGAGCCGGAGCAAATCACAAAAAAGTCGGTAATGGCTTTATGAATTTTTCTCAAGTCTAGGATAACTACATCAAACCCCTTTTTTTCTAGCATGCCATCGGCAATTATTTCTGCTAACTCTTTGCTGGAAAGTTCATTTTTTTTCTTCATTCAATTCTTTAATACGTTAACTTTGTCTTCCCAATATGGGGGTACTAATCCTACTTTTAAATCAGATTTTGAAACGCTAATTTAAAAAAAATTGTACAAAATTCAGCCCAAAACTTTATTTCTAGGTAGAAATGTAATTTATCTGCCATCTTGTCACTCAACTAACGATTCTGCCCTCGAAATAATTCAATTTAATCCTCCGACCGAAGGAACCGTAGTAATAACGGATAATCAAACGGCAGGTCGTGGGCAGCGTGGCGCTTCTTGGGAGGCCACCTCACACCAAAATTTGACATTCTCTCTAATTCTTTATCCTACATTTATTAGTGCACATCAACAATTTAAGTTAAATCAAGCTATCTCTTTGGGTATCAATGCATTTCTTCGTAAAAAAGGAATACAAGATGCTTGGGTTAAATGGCCAAATGATATGTATGTTGGAGAAAAAAAAATAGGGGGAATATTAATCGAAAATTCTTTGTACGGATCTACACTGAAAACATCTATTGTTGGTATTGGCTTAAATATCAAACAACTTTCATTTGAAAATCCAAAAGCAACCTCTTTGGCGCTTGTCTTACAACAGTTTGATATTTCGCTGTCTGTTTGCTTAGAAGAGGTTATTGAGGAGATTGACCGATATTATCAATTGGTAGCAGATACATCAAATTGGGCGTTAATTCACCAACTATATGAAAGCCATTTACTAGGAATAGGTCAAAAAAGAGACTATTTGGACGAATCTGGAAATCGGTTTCGAGGAGTAATCCGTGGTGTTCATCCAGCGGGGTTACTGCAAATTGAAAGAGAAGATGGTACGCTTCAATTATTTGATTTGAAACAGGTTGCCTTCTGTTTTCAAGATGAATAAAATTTGTCTATGAATGCATTAATCCATGATAATCATTGGCTAAACTAAACGAGAATAGTATTTTTGTGAGCTGCGTAAGCAACTGATATACTTTACTTATGATGAATTCCTACTTTTAGTAGGAAATAAACGAATGACCAAAGAAGGCATGACTAAAAAGAATAAAGAAAGAATGCGTTTGTCTGAACGGGCAGACAACAAAGGATGGAAAAAATGGGGGCCTTATTTATCAGAACGCCAATGGGGAACTGTCCGTGAGGATTACAGCGTCTATAGCAATACGTGGGACTACCTCCCACACGACATGGCAAGATCGCGGGCATACCGTTGGGGAGAAGATGGAATTGGAGGTATTTCGGACAATAAACAGCACATTTGTTTTGCATTTGCCTTCTGGAATCACCAAGATGGTATCCTCAAAGAGAGACTTTTTGGCGTCACGGGTTCTGAAGGGAACCATGGAGAGGACGTAAAAGAGTTGTACTATTATCTAGATAGTACACCGACGCATTCGTACATGAAAATGCTTTATAAGTATCCTCAAGCTGCTTTCCCGTATTCAAAATTGCTAGAAGAAGCTAGAAGCCGCTCGCGCAAAGACCCAGAGTTTGAACTAATGGATACGGGTATATTCGACGAAAATAAGTACTTTGATATTTTTATTGAATATGCCAAAGCAGAGGAAAATGATATTTTAATCAAAGTAACGGTACATAACAGAGGCGAAGAGGCCGCGCCGTTGACTGTTCTGCCGACCCTCTGGTTTCGGAATACTTGGTCGTGGGGATACGAAGATTTTGAGCAAAAACCCATGATGAATGGCATTGCTAATGCGCAAGTGGAGCTATTTCATCGGCTTTTTGGGCGAATGAAATTATACTGCGAAGGTGCCGACGAACTGGTTTTCTGTGAAAATGAAACCAATATGGAGCGCGTATTCGGGAAAGAAAATGAAACGCCATTTGTCAAAGATGGTATTCATAATTACATCATAACTGGAGATAGAAAATTCGTTAATCCAAATAATATCGGGACAAAAGTTGCTGCGAAGTATCAACAAGAAATTGCAGGTGGGGCGTCTGTTTCGTACAGACTTCGGTTTACAACCAAAACACAAATGACGCAACCATTTGCTGATTTTGATGCTTTATTTGCTGAAAGACTTCAAGAAGCCGATATATTTTATGACGAAGTTCAAGCCAATGTAGAGGATAAAGAATTGCGAACGATTCAGCGCCAAGCATTTGCCGGAATGATGTGGTGTAAGCAGTTTTATTATTACAATATTGACCAATGGATGTCGGGCGATCCCAAAATGCCATTTGAGTTTCGGGGACGTAATTTCCAACGAAATGCACCTTGGCGGCACGCATATATGGCCAACATCTTATCAATGCCTGATAAATGGGAATATCCATGGTTTGCCGCCTGGGATTTAGCATTTCATACATTAACCCTCGCACGCCTCGATCCTGATTTTGCGAAAAGGCAATTAGCTGTTGTTTTACGTGAATATTATATGCATCCCAACGGACAAATTCCGGCTTATGAATGGAATTTCTCTGACGTAAATCCGCCCGTACATGCGTGGGCCACTTGGAAAGTATATGAAATTGACAAGGAACTCAATAACGGGGTAGGAGACGTCGCTTTTTTAGAACGAATTTTTCATAAGCTCTTGTTGAATTTCACGTGGTGGGTCAACCAAAAAGATGAAGAAGGAAATGGTCTATTTGGAGGTGGATTTTTAGGATTGGATAA
>CAYNRA010000024.1:10386-35228 GCA_964399465.1 uncultured Cytophagales bacterium | reverse complement strand
TTGTGAGTTTCTTCCTTTTGTAATAAGTGAAAAGTCACGGGTTATTTCAGTTCCATTGTACAGAAACAGATGAGGTAATGAAGAAATAATCGTAAGGTTTGTACAAGAGGATTGTGACGTAGACGAAAAAGTAGGGATTTCACCATAGTGGGCTATGGGTTTATTACTTCGATAGGCAATGAGATGATTATTGTAATATAGCCCTTCATCAAGTCCCATTTTTTTGATTTCTTCTACAAGTTGACTTGTGGGACAAACAGCACTTGAAATATAAAGTTTATCGTCACTCGTTTCAAGAGTTGGATATTTACCTGAAAGATATGACTCTGTTAGATAGGAGACTTTTGATTCAGGAAAAAAGAAAGACCATTTTTCTCGAATAGTTTGAATACCAATACGAATTTCAGAGACAGGTCTCGTAAGGGTAATTGGACGTAAGGAAATGTGAATTTCTGAAGAATCAAAGAGAATTAAGTGGGTCATTTTATTTGGCATTAAATAACAAAGTTACTAGAAAATGAGGTGTAATGATAGGCTATTTTGAAGGAAAGGTTGGATTGATTCAATAAAAAAAGAGGGGACAATACACATTGTATTTTCCCCTCTTTGCAATTTAAATAGATTATTTACTCTGTTGTAAAGCCATTTTTACCGCGTTATAGGCATTTACAACTCCTCCTGTCGTGGATAATTGACCAAAATCAACTGTTTGATTTGTGCCTGGCTTGTTTACTTGTACATCTGCCAAACTGGTAACAGAGTTAAGAATAATAGACTTTATTTCCTTGCTTGTAAGTTCAGGGAAATAAGATTTTAACAAGGCAGCAACACCTGTAACAGCCGGAGCAGCCATACTTGTTCCCTGTTTTTCCTCGTATTTAGACCCTGGAACTGTAGAATAGATAGCAACGCCGGGTGCAAATACATCAACACCTTGTTTTCCATAGTTGCTAAATTCAGCTGGCATTTGTGCTCCTTCTTCAAAATTTAATGCTCCTACAGTAATCCATTGCGAAGCTTCACCTTTATCAGCGTACTTTTTAGTCGGATAATGTACGACTTTATCAATATCCGTATTGTCATTTCCGGCTGCTGCAATGAATAAAACTCCTTTAGATTCTGCATATTTTACAGCCTCATCTACCCAGCTTTTCTCGGGTGAAAACCGTTTTCCAAAGCTCATATTAATGATAGAAGCACCGTTGTCAGCTGCATACCGAATAGCATTTGCCACGTCTTTATCGCGTTCATCCCCATTGGGTACACACCGAATCACCATAATCTGTACGTTGTCGGCTACTCCATTTATTCCCTTCTCATTGTTTCTTACAGCACCAATGATACCAGCGACATGAGTTCCGTGCATGGCATCTGGCCCTATCACTTCGTTGTTGCCGTATCCACCATATTCAAGTTTTGAAGGGTTATCTCCGATGATTTCACGCGGAGAAAAATCAAAGTTATATGCATAATTTACTTGTTCTTCGAAGTACTTCACCCCGTCACGTAGGTCTGCCTCTGTTGCTCCCATGCTTGATAAGCGCAACCAAAACTGTTTTGCTTGGCGTACTTCTCTGTCTATTTCTGCGTCATTCATACCCTCAACTAGTTCTGTTGTTAGGTCTTTTGTTCCTAATTTTTGACTTAATGTTAGGGATGCATTGACAAAATTATTGTAAAGATCTTGGTACATAGGAAGAAACTTCATGGCTTCATCCTTTTTTTCCTTAATTTCTTTATCCAATGATTTTAAAAGTGTGTATTCTGACTTGTATTTTTTGATGAGTCTTTTTGATGGATTTTCACCAAATTTTTTCTTGTACATGACTAAAAGTCTCGTTGATTCCAACTGCTCTTGGTTAATATCACGGCCATCTTTGGATCCAATAAAATCCCATCCGTGAATATCATCAATGAAACCATTTTTATCATCATCGATCCCATTATTGGGTATTTCACGTGGATTTTTCCAAATAACCTCTGCTAAGTCTTCGTGAAGGATATCAATACCTGAATCAATTACAGCTACAACCACCGTCTTTGATTTCCTATTTTTTAATAATTCCTCGTAGGCTCTTTCTACGCTCATACCGCGTACTCCGTCTTGTGTATAATCAAGATTGTGCCAATTGGATTTGGTTTTTAGCTGTTGTGCAGCAACGGTCATTGAGAATACCGCAAGGCAGGTTGTTAGGATGAATTTGTTCATTCAAATAAAAATAGAGAGTCAGTAAATGAAATATGTATATATCAACGACTAGATATAGTCTAGAAATGAAAATTAATCAAAATTTTGATAAACAGTATGAAATGACTGCTCAAAATCTTGTAGTAAATCATCAATACTTTCAATGCCAACGGATATTCGAAGTAATGTAGGTGGACTTACGGAATGTATGCCCTCTACACTTTGGCGGTGTTCAATGAGACTTTCAACTCCCCCCAAACTCGTTGCATGCTTACATATTTTCAGATTACTTGCTACAGCTAGGGCCGTTTCAGCAGTACCCTTCACCAAGATAGAAAGCATTCCACCGAATCTTCCTTGCATTTGTTTTTGGCTTATTGTGAAACTTTCATGTGAGGGTAATCCGGGGTAATTTACTTTTACTACGTTAGGATTTTGTTCAAAAAAATGAGCTAATTGTTTCGCGTTGCTACAATGGATAGGCATACGGGCATAAAAAGTAGATAAGCTTCGATTTAACAGCCAACAATCAAACGGGCTAGGAACACCGCCTCCTATGATTTGAAACTGACGAATTTTGGAGGCAATTTTTTCAGGTGTATTTTCTGATGTTATAACGACACCACCTAAAATATCTGAATGTCCACCTAGAAATTTTGTTGTGGAGTGCATCACCAAGTGCGCACCATAGTCAAATGGATTGATACAATAAGGCGTTGCCCATGTATTATCGCAAGCCACGAGTATTGTTGTGTTCGCAACCAAAGAAGTAATTGCCTGAATATCAGTGACTTTTAATTGAGGATTGGAAGGAGTTTCTATCCAAATAAGTGCAGTATCTGGCTGAATAGCCGCTTTAACTGCTTCAATATCCGTCATATCGCATACACTAAAACGAATGTCCCACTGTTCGTAAACCTCTGTTAAAAGAAGTCGAGTATTGTAGTAAATGTCATTTGGAATGATAACATGTTTGCCTTGCCCCAAACTATGAAAAATAGAAAAAGTAGCTGCTTGTCCAGAAGCAAACGCAATAGCATCTTTTCCTTTTTCTAAATGGGCCAGCTTAGCTTCAACTTGGCGTCTGTTCGGATTTGATGCCCGTGTGTAAATATCTCTACCTTCGACGAATGAGCCATCTTCCGAACGTTGAAATGTAGTTGAAAGATGAATGGGAGAGACAACATCTCCTATTGCGTCGTTTTGGTTTTCTCCATGAATGGCGTAAGTAGCAGGGTGATACAAGTGTTCCAAAATTAATACTGTATAGTTAGTAGAACAAATGTACAAGTAAACAGTGATTTTGAGTGTACTCGAATAAGCTTTTTATTCAATCTCTTGATTGAATGTACTTTTAATCACTATGGAATGGCCTATTGGACAGCAACTTTTATTTTCTCACTTCCTAAGTTATTTTTTTCTAATAATTTGATTTGTTTCAAGGGAGTACCCATTTGATACAAAGCTTCTCGTATTGCGTAGGCTTGGTCTTCGAAAAGTCTATTTGTGCTTTTAATGTACTGTATATCAATGGTTTGAGTTTGATTAAGCTGCCATTTTTTAAAAATATCTATGATAGCTTTCTGTTCTTTTATCTCAGCAGAATTACCCTCAAATGTATTTTTAAAAACACCAGAATGAGCAGACAAAGATATATTTTGAGTAGATTTTATTCGTTGTTTCGGTTCTTCAATTGGTTTTGTTTCCGTTTTGGGGGGTACCTCAGGTTTTGGCTCTTCTGTATTCGCAGGAGTGACATTGGTGATAACCGTTTGTGGTTTTTCATTAACAGATTGTGGCTCTGTTTCAGATCTTGCTGAGTCCAAGAATGATAAATTGGAGTTATCATCAAGAAGTGGGAGAACCTCTGTAGGTTTTGATTTCGCGTTACTTTGGATAGGATTTGTTAGTCCATTTAGATAGATTATTGCTGCGAATACCGCAATGAAAAATAAACCCCACGGTAGGATAGTTTGAAAAAGTGTTGGTTTTTTTGATACTTTCTTTCTTTTTCCTCCTTCCACAATCTCTTCAATCGGGCGTGCTTTTTCTGTCGGAATAGAGACAGGTTCAGGATATATTTTAACTGTATCTTTTATTCCTGATTGACCAAGCTGTGGAATTAAATAAGGGGATAGCCACTCTTTGATAAAGGATTGTTGTTGGATCAATAAGCTCTTGAGGTCTGCTGCATCCATTTTTTCTCTTCGAATAATACGCCCAAGACTTGCAAGAACAAGTGGTGGAGTTAGACCTAGTAAAGTTTGAATCCCTGATTTTTTTATGCCTAAAATAATGGATATTTTTTCTGTGAGTGTTTCGTAGTCACCAGTGTAGAAATGATTAAATATGTTCATACCGATGGATACGAGTATCGAGGCACGCTGTTTGTCACCAAGAAGAAAAGAAAGATTATCAAGTAGATCCCCAGTATGTCCTCCTTCTTCTAAAACAGTTTGAATTTTTTCGACTTGTTGATTCGTTATAGGTTCATGCGTTAATATACCAAGAAACAAGGCACTAAGCTGTTCCAATGCTTTGTTAGTATCTTGAGATGTTTCGTTTGCAATAGATGAGATATTCCCAATAACAGATTCATTGAGCTTGTCGTGTAGTTCCTGTAAGATGTTCATAGAGTACATAGGACATTTATGTCCCAACAAAATTAACAAAAACTATGCCTAAATCAATTTGGACTCGTTTTTGATTTGTTTTTCAAAAAATTATATCAAATTGGTTAAATTATCTAAATGGTGAATATAACCATTTAATCCAGATACTAATTCGTTTATATAAATATATTCATCAGCTGTATGTGACCTCTCTGACTTTCCAGGCCCCATTTTGATTGTCTCAAACGGAAGTAACGCTTGATCTGATAGAGTAGGAGAGCCAAATAAGGTGTGCGTGCGACCTTTTGCCGCCAAAACCAATGGGTGTGTTGGCGATATACCTGAAGGCCTTAAACGGACTGAACGAGGTATGACCTCTGAATGTACATGTGTACGAATTATTTGGAGCGTTTCCTCTAATGTATATGCATCTGTTGCTCGGATATCAACAGTGTAACTGCATTCATCTGGAATGACATTGTGTTGTGTTCCTGCTTGAATCATCGTAACATTCATATGAATTGGTCCTAATTGTTCAGATACTTTCGGAAACTGATATGTTTGAAACCAATGTATGTCTTTCAAAGCTTCATAAATCGCATTTATCCCCTCTGATGACCTTGCAGCATGACCAGATTTACCTTTCGCCTTGCAATCAAGTACTAATAAGCCTTTTTCTGCTAGGGCTACATTCATCTCTGTAGGTTCGCCGACGATGCCAAAGTCTACTTTACCGAGATGTGGAAGAAGTGCCTCAATTCCGTTTTTTCCCGAAATTTCTTCCTCAGCAGTTGCTGCAAAAATAATGTTATATGGTAAGTCTTTCCGTTCAAAATAATGCAAAAAACTGAATAGTAAACAAACCAAAGCACCTCCTGCATCATTGCTACCTAATCCATACAGTTTGTCGTCTTCTAGTGCTGCCTCGAATGGGTTCCGTTGGTATGAAGTATTTGGTTTTACTGTATCGTGGTGGGAATTCAAAAGTAATGTCGGTTTATCTACCGAATAATATTTGTTTTTTACCCATACATTATTTAAAAAACGATGAGTGAGTATTCCTTTTTTTGCGAAAAAAGAAACAATAAGTTCTGCCGTCTTATCTTCTTCTTTACTAAATGAAGGAGTACTAATGAGGCTTTTTAATAAAGTAATTGTTTCGTTTAAGTAGGGATGTTCCATGAAAGGTGCTCGTTAAATAGAAAGAAGTGTTCCCGTTTCTTGTCCATTTAGGAAGGAAAGGAGTGAGCTCGCTTGTCCGATCCAGACATTTTCTACCCCGTTCTGAATAGCTGTAAATGCATTGTCTAATTTGGGAATCATTCCATCCGTAATTACTTTTTTTTCCTTTAGTTCAGCATAAAAAGCTGGGGTGATTTGTGAAATTACGGAGTTGTCATCTTGAGCATTTTGAAGAACTCCCGCTTTTTCGAACGAATAGTAAAGAGAAGTGGGTAGTTCTTTGCTTAGCGCAGTAGCAAGGGCGGAAGCTTGTGTATCTGCATTGGTATTGAGCATGTTACCGTCTCTGTCGGCTGTCAATGGTGCAAAAATCGGGGTTATACCCATGCGCAAAAATTGATAAATAATAGGCGTATTTACCTCAACTATATCACCTACAAAACCGTAATCAATGGTTTTAACAGGTCTCTTCGTAGCCGTTATTGTTTGTGCATCCGCGCCGGTTAAGCCCAATGCGTTACAACCTCTTTTTTGTAACCCAGCTACTATTTTCTTGTTGATTAGTCCACCGTATATCATCGTAACTACGTCTAACATAGCGGCGTCTGTAATTCTGCGCCCCTCCACCATTTGGGTAGGAATGTCCAGCTTACTAGCCATTTTTGTGGCTAGTTTACCACCGCCATGTACTAAAATTTTGGGCGAGGGAATCTGAGTAAATTCATCTAGAAATTGATCTAAAAGTCCAGGATTATCAATGATATTTCCACCTATTTTAATGACGTGGAGCTTGTCCATGAATATTAATTTTTATTAAATGAGGAGTTTATTTCTTTTCGAAGTGCAATATAAGGTCTTGCACCCGCTTTTTTGTAACTTTTAGTTACGTCATTCACCGATTGCTCCTCCATAAGTCCTCCTTTTTGGTAAGATTTCCATTCTTCAGTCGTCATATTATTTCGAATTGTCTGTCCCTTTTGGTATCCATCCGTGTATAAACTGATGCGGGTATTTTCTTTTGCACGTAAATATTTTCCTTCGAGTTCGTTTATTTCTTCTAAAACTAATTCTCTGCTTTTCTTCAGTTCTTCCTCACTTGGGGATGTTTCCATTGCAAATGCGAGTTGTTTTTGTGTGGCTTGGAGAGTAGTAATTTCCTTTTCCACTTCAATTACTTTTTCTCTTATTGGAATTTGTTGCTTTCCTAATTTACGTATTTCTCTGTTGGCTTGAAGCCATTTAAACCAATAATAATGCAGGGAGGATAGGCCAATTCCTAAACAGACTGCACCAGCAATGGCAAATAGTACACCACTCAGCACGAAAGATAGGAGAGCCCATTCATTATTGACTAGACTGATAGTTAATTTATTGGCTTGATTTACAAGCGTTTCCACTTGTGCTTCTAGCTTGCTTTTTATAAGTAAATCAGTGGGTTCTAATACATCAATATCTCGCTGAATTCGTCGAATTTCTTTTGTGATATTTAATCTAAGTTGATCCGTTTTGTATGCTTCGTATCTAAACCAACCTAATATAGTTAGTGTAGTAATGGCGAAAATAACCAATATTCCATGGAAAACTGCGTATAATACCCGAGAAGTAGTTTGTTTTTTATGTAAGTAGGGACGCTCAATAAGTTGTTCGTATGCAGGTTTAAGCAAAACTGAAATCATAGCTAATCCAACAGCGAATGACCAAGCCTCGAATGTACCTTTGATATTTAATGCATATGCTACAATTTCATGCGAAATAATTAAATCTCCAGCTAAGAAGATGAACCCTCCGATGACGTATAACAATGCAGCAAAAAGAGAGTGCTCGGAATAAAGTTTTTGTTTTTTATCTTCAATTATTTGCTGTTTTGCAGTAAGGCCATCTAATTCGTCGGTTAGCTGTTTTTGAATCGCCTTTTGTACCTCTTCGTTGGCACTAGCTGTAGTCTTTTCTAAAAAATAATTTTGAAGTTGTGTCGTATATTGACTTATCTTTCTATCTAATTCTTCCAATTGACTGTATTTTCGAGTCATTTTTTTCTCGATTATTTCAGTCGCTTCTGCACTACTGATATAGACTTCATAGGTATCCTTATCTATTCTTTCAATACCATTGTGCATTCCGTATTGAAAGTCTGGGTCATTTTTTTGCTCTGCCATATAAGTAAATTGAGTCAATTGAAATTTTTAATACCTTGATAATGAGGAGTTAGTGCCATTTTTTTGATTTAGAAAAGTAGTGGCGAGGTCATATTCACTTTGGAATAGTTGAAGAAGACTTTCCATTTGCTGGCGCAATGCCTCTAATTTTTGCTGTTCTTCACTTTGTTTATCCGATAGTGATTTCCTTTTCGACTGAAGCTCTTTTATCTCGTCTTTACTTTCTTGAATTATTTCCTTTTCGACTGCATAGATTTTTTTTAACTTCCTTTTAACTGTCTTGTTTTGCTGCCAAATTTCCCATTCTTTGCGGATGATGCTTAAATTTCCGAGTAACAATTTACCCGTAAACAAGAACAAGAAAAAAGTCAGAATAAATAAGGCAATAGAGGCTAAGATACTTTTAATTGGAAAAATTTGTACAAATACAAAGAATGAGGCAGCAAAAGGAAGACCTATTTCTTCTAATAGACTTCGAAAGCTTATGGACGATTGGGTATCATGAAGCACTGATTTAGGTTGAAATAAACTAAACATGCCTGCTAAAAATACGCCGACAGAAATCAATAAATGATTTTGTGGATATGTATTTTTTATAGCTTCATCAATAAGAAAAAAGTTGCCGAAGGACATAGCTATAGAGAAAACCAAGCCTACAGAAACGCGAAGAAAACCATGATCAAGAAGTGGAGTTTCAAGCAGTTCACTTTTTTCAGCAATAAAGTGGCTTATACGCTTTTCAACTTCTGTAATCTGGTTATCCACCAAAAAAATTTCTTGTGCAATGTCTTCAAATTTGGAGCGGTATGGTGCAGATAATTGCGCAAAATGAGCTTTTATTGCTTCTCTTTTTGATTCAGGTGGTGTTTGGGTTAGTCCATAAATAACACCCTCATCGCGTATGGCTTCCTCATCAATCCAATCTGGATTAGAGATGAATGCAATGGGTGGTACTACTGTAGCACTTTGCTGGTTCGTTAGTTCGTCTTCTTGAGATGTTTCTTCAAGTGGTGGAGCTAATTGCACTTCCTCGACCATGTTTGGTGAGGATAGTTGATTTTTAGATGTAAATAGTCGAGTCAGCCAATTCATTCGAATGTAAGAGGGATTTTTCTGTAAAGTAACCTCAAAGAGAATCAATTATTTTATTTCAAGCAAACAAATCAGGATAAATGGCGTATTTGTGTGTATATTGACCTTTTTTACGCGCAATATACTCATCTTTATGGATTCTCTTTTTTTTAGAAAAGTTGGCGAGGGTAAGCCACTTGTTATGCTCCATGGTGTTTTTGGTTCATCAGATAATTTAGTTTCTGTAAGCCGTTTATTGGCAGAAGTAGGCTTCTGTGTATATTTACTTGATGCTAGAAATCACGGACAATCACCTAGAAGTGAAGTGTTTAATTACGATGTAATGGCTGATGATTTAGAACATTTTCTTGTTGAACATCAAATAGAAAAGCCCATCCTGGTTGGTCATTCAATGGGCGGAAAAGTCGTGATGAATTATGCGATGAAGTACACGAATTTTGAGAAACTAGTTGTTGTAGATATCGCTCCTAAGTTTTATCCTGTTCATCATGATCATATTATCCAAGGACTTCTTGCGATTGATATGAATAAAATCACTTCACGTAAAGAAGCAGAACTGATTTTTGAAAAGTACGTTTCTAGTTTTGATGAGCGCCAATTCATTCTGAAAAATATCTACCGTACGCAGGAGGGTGGTTTTGATTGGCGTATTAATGTACCTGTTCTTGCACGCGAAATTTATCAAATAGGAGGTGAGTTGATGAACCCCAAAGTGGTTGATGTACCTATCCTTTTTATGGCAGGTGGTGATTCTTCTTACATTCAACCAAGTGATCATGCATCTATTTTACAGATTTTTCCTGCGGCTTCTTTTGTAACCATAGAAGGTGCAAACCATTGGGTTCATGCACAGAAACCCAAGGAGTTTGTTCATAGTATTCAAACATTTGTACAATCCTGATGGCGAATCATTTGTATTTATTACCAACGGTTTTGTCCGATGGTACTACAGCAAAAGTACTTCCTACGCAGGTGGTAGAGCTAATCAGTCAGATTCCTATTTTTTTTGTCGAAAACGTACGTACGGCGCGAAGGTTTTTGTCAAGTTTAAAAGTGGGTATTGTTATCTCAGAGGTTCAGTTTATTGAATTAACGAAAGATACACCCGAAATTGATACTAAAAATCAGCTGGCTAAATTAGCTGGAAATGTAGGAGTTTTATCTGAAGCTGGTTGTCCCGGAATTGCAGATCCAGGTTCTGTTGTCGTGAAATGGGCACATATTTTGGGTTGGAAAGTTGTTCCAACAGTTGGTCCTTCTTCTATTCTCTTAGGATTAATGGGGTCTGGTTTTAATGGACAATCGTTTACTTTTCACGGTTATTTGCCTATTGATTCGAATGCATTAGTCAAAAAAATGAGGAGCATGATATCCGATGTTCAATCGAAAAATGAAACCCAAATTTGGATCGAAACCCCCTACAGAAATCATGCTATGTTGGAAACGATTTGTAGAGTAGTTCCGCCCACAATGCGGTTGTGTATCGGTTACGATTTGACTGGGGAGGACGAGTTCATTTGGACTGGAACCATCGCTCAATGGCAAAAAAAACAAATCAACTTTCACAAAATACCTGCTATTTTTCTTCTGGGGCAATAAAAAAAGGGTTGACAATGAATGTTTGTCAACCCTTTTTTTATGCGTTATTTACCAAATTAACCTTCAATAATCTCAACTAATTCCAAGTCAAAGTTCAAAGGTTGTCCTGCTAGCGGATGATTCGCATCTAGTTTAACGGTGGTTTCAGTTACTTCTCTGATGATAACAGGAACTGTTTGTTGTCCGTTGTGCATGTTCAAAGTATCACCTACAACCAATGGGATTTCAGCTGGAATTTCAGATCTATTGAAATCAAAAACCATGTCTGGATTTAAGTCACCGTAGGCTTCTTCTACTGGGATGTGGATGGTTTTTTTGTCGCCAATCGCCATTCCCATTACACCGTCATCAAAGCCTTTGATGACCATTCCACTACCTGCTTGGAACTCAAGTGGTTCACGACCTTCCGATGAATCAAATAACGTACCGTCGTTCAAAGTGCCTTTGTAGTGTACTCGAACAGTGTCACCTACCTTTACCATAATATTATAATTGTTTGTATGAAAAATAACAGATTTCTCTGTGAAATGAATACTTAATAAGAACGTGCAAAGATAACTCTCTTAGATGATGGAGCTCCTGTAAGTACACAAGTTCCTACCTCTTCTGGAGAATCAAAAGGAATACAACGAATCGTAGCTTTGGTGAGTTCCTTGATTTTCTCTTCTGTTTCTGGCGTACCGTCCCAATGAGCAAGTATAAATTTACCTTGCTCAATAGTCTCAAGGAAATCTGCCCAAGAGTCTACTTTTACTGTATTTTCTGTACGGAAAGCCAATGCTTTGTTGTAAATCGACTTTTGGATATCGTCCAAAAGGGTTTCAATATATTCACTGATGCCTTCGAGCGGCTGAGTAGATTTGGATAAATCGTCGCGGCGAGCAACCTCTACCGTTCCATTTTCTAAATCACGCATTCCAACGGCAAGACGAACGGGAACCCCCTTCAGTTCGTATTCTGCGAATTTCCAACCCGGTCTTGTTTGGTCGTCGTCATCAAATTTAACTGAAATTCCTTTTTTCTTCAATGATTTGAGAATTGGATCAATTTTTTCGCGAATCACATTCAGTTGTTCTTCTCCTTTGTAGATAGGAACAATGACAACTTGGATAGGAGCGAGTTTGGGAGGTAAAACAAGCCCCAAATCATCAGAGTGAGCCATGATAAGTGCCCCCATCAGTCGGGTACTTACCCCCCAAGATGTTCCCCAAACAAAATCTAAATTTCCTGCTTTATCTTGAAATTTCACATCAAAAGCTTTGGCAAAATTTTGACCTAGAAAGTGAGAAGTCCCTGCTTGTAATGCCTTGCCATCTTGCATCATAGCTTCTATACAAAGGGTATCTTCTGCGCCAGCAAAGCGTTCATTGGGCGACTTTGCTCCTTTGATAACAGGTAGAGACATCCATTCTTCTGCAAAAGTTGCATATACCTCAAGCATTTGTTTGGTTTCCGCTTCGGCTTCTGCTCTTGTAGCATGAGCTGTGTGTCCTTCCTGCCATAGAAACTCCGCTGTTCGCAAGAAGATACGCGTGCGCATTTCCCAGCGAACGACATTTGCCCATTGATTAATCAAAATAGGTAAGTCACGATACGATTGTACCCAATTTTTATAGGTGCTCCAAATTACGGTCTCAGAAGTAGGACGGACAATGAGTTCTTCCTCTAGTTTTGCTTCTGGATCTACAATAACTCCACCTGTAATTGGGTCATTTTTAAGTCTATAATGTGTCACGACAGCACATTCTTTTGCAAATCCTTCTACGTGTGAGGCTTCTTTTGAAAGGTAAGACTTAGGAATAAACAAAGGGAAATACGCATTGGAATGCCCCGTTTCTTTGAACATATCGTCTAGCGCACGTTGCATTTTTTCCCAAATAGAATAGCCGTAGGGTTTGATGACCATACAGCCTCTTACCGCCGAGTTTTCCGCCAAGTCCGCTTTTTTTACTAATTCATTGTACCATTCCGAATAATTCTCTGAACGTTTCGTCAGTCCCTTTGCCATGATAAACTGTTAAAGTGTTGTTAATCCTTTGAAAATATGATTATTTTAATTATTTTTAGGCAATTATTTGACAATTAACCGCCGCAAAGATACGTTTTTAAGTGAGGAAATTATAATTTTCAAAGACTTGATTCACTCAACCTCTTATTTCTTTGACAACCTTTTTGCTGCAGATTGCGTCTAATTAACAACAAGAAGTATTTCACATGTATAAAATCCCTTCAATATGAAAAAGTTGCCATTCGTAAAATATGTGAGTTTGTTGGGTGTTTTGGGCTTTATTGGCTGTACCAATCAAGTCCCAAGACAGGGTGATTTTGATGATATGTACGGAACATCAGCAAGTGTGGTGATTATTAATAAGAATTACTATACAACTCCACCCCAAAATACGGTCATACAGGAACCGGATTACTCAGCTGACTTTGACCGCTCCGCTGATTTTTCTGAAGAGCCAATATCTGACGTATATTTTCCTGAAGATTATGTTAGTTCGACGCAATTCAGACGAAGCGTAACGGCAGACCCTGGCTATTCTTCGGGCTATTCACAAGGGTACAGAGAAGGTTGGAATGATTACGCTTGGGCGCAACCAATGGGCTGGAACTCTCCTTTCAATCGATTTTCTTACAACCCTTGGTTTGGTGCTGGTTTTAATTCCTTTGACCCATTCTCTCCGTTTGGATTCCATGGTTTCTCCCCATTTGGTTTCAACAACTTCAATCGTTTTTCTAGTTTTGGTCTATATGCTGGATTTAGCACAGGTTTTGGTGGGTTTTATGACCCATTCTTCGGGTCTGGATTCGGAAATCCTTGGATGATGTCTCCTTGGGATTACGGTTTTGGATTTAGCCCATTCGGCTTTAATTCTTTTGGTTACAGAAATGGATTCGGTTGGGGTGGTGTAAATAGACCTATTATTATTACTAATAATTATATTGGCTCAGATAAATCACGTATTGCTAGCCGTACCTACGGCGCAAGAACTGGAGGAAGGGCAACTGACAATTACAACGACAGATATCAAGCGAATACACGTTCATCAGCGCGTGTTTCAGCTAATACGCCTCCCTCAAGAACAAATACTGTTCAGTCAAATCGAGTAGCAAGCACAGGTTATATTGCTGAAAGAGCTACAAGAGGTAATGGTAGCTATGTAAACCCGAATCCTACCTCAAATCGTGCTGCTGTTGCTAGTACAAACGATAAATCAGTTTCTCGCTCCTCGTATGCAAGAAGTGCCACCTCATCTTCAACAGGTGATTCTTTCAATAGAACACGTAGTACATCAACATATAGTCAACCTGCTCGTTCGGCATCCGCACGATCTTTTGACTATGCAAGACCTGCACGTTCTACCTATAGTACACCGAGTTCAACTAATTCGTCCTCAGGATATTCGCCTTCTCGCTCGTACTCGCCATCAAGTTCTTCGTCATCAAGCAGATCTTATTCTGCTCCTGCTTCAAGAAGCTATAGCCCTGCAAGTAGTAGCAGTAGTATGGGAAGTTCGAGAGGAAGTAGCGGAGGCTCTTCATCTGGTGGTGGAAGCAGAGGTCCAAGATAATTGATTGATTAACCTACTCGCTTCTACTTGAAATAAAAAAGTATAAAATGTACCTCGCTAATATGACCATTGGCGAGGTATTATTTTTAAAGTATTTATCATTGAAAAATTAAAGCTCCTATGAAAATTTTCCGATTAAGCGTATTCATTTTGTTTGTCCATATTTCTGGAATATCTTTTGCTCAATTAAATTTGAATGGTCACTTTTATGGGCAAGATGCACTTCGTTACTCAGTATTTCAGACTACCGGCTCGGCCAGAATTCAAGGAATGGGGGGGAACAGTACATCCTTAGGTGGTGATATTTCCTCTGCCTTCAATAATCCGGCAGGACTTGGTTTTTATAATCGTTCAGAATTTGTATTAACGCCTTCAATTCAAACAACAAGGTCGAGTGCTGTTTATTTAGGAGAAACAGCGGAACAACAAGTATCAAGCACAAAAATAAACCAGGTAGGAGTTGTCTTTAATCAACAAGGAGTAGGGACGCGTAAAAAAAGGGCTTCCTTTGCGATTGGTTACAACAGGTTAATAGATTTCTCATCTGACTTTAGATACCAAGGTACTAATCAAAGGAGTTCAATTACCGATTTTTTTGCTGAGAAAGTTACAGCCGAAAATGTGAATACAACGATTTTGGAAAGTGAATTTGATGCACAAACTGGTTTGGCTGAAACAGCAAGTTCCATGTATTATCAGGCTTTTCTGATTGACCCATTCGGGACAGATAATGTATATGTTTCTTCTGAACTCAGTACGCCAGTAGAGCAACAAGGAAGAGTTCGGGAAAGTGGCGGGCTTTCGCAAACAAATTTTTCATATGGTGTTAATTTTGACGATGCTCTGTACTTAGGAGGTTCATTAGGTATTTTACGCTTAAATTATGCACAATTTTCTGATCATGTAGAACAGTTTCCCAATGGTAATATAATGAACGAAATCGGTTTTTTTGATGAATTGCAAGCAACAGGTGGTGGAATAAATCTGACATTGGGAGCTATCTATAAACTGAATCAATCTGTACAAATTGGAGCAGATTTTACTACTCCGACGTCCATGCGTGTAAATGAAACTTATCAGTCAGGGGTTACGATCGATCCAATCCCAGGAATAATAACAACTACTTTCTCGACGATTGAAACTGTACCAAATGATTTTACATATCGGGTTAATCTTCCACTTCGGGCGAATGTAGGTACAACTATTTTCTTGCCTAAAAAAGTTGGGCTAGTTACGGCATCTTTGGGTTATGTAGGCTACAATAAAATGAAGGTTCAAGATCCAGAGAATGCAAGATGGACAGAGTTACAAAATAGGGAAATCATGGATCGTTACCAAGATGTAATGAATGTACAAGTTGGTTCAGAAATACGCTTGGGAGTAGGTCGAATTAGAGGAGGTGTTCAGTATTTGGCAAACCCAGTGAAGAATGACTTATCGAATACGCAAAATCAGACAAATATTACACTAGGTGTTGGTATTCGAAAATCTAATTTCTTCCTTGATTTCGCTGGATTGTTTGGGAAGATAAATCGAAATTATACACCGTATGAGTTACAGACACCTACAGATTATGGCTCAGTGGAAAACAGCATCAATTATAGCCGTTTTTTAATTTCAGGAGGTATTTTCTTCTAAATCATGTGTTGGCGAAGCGTTGTTTTTACTTACGCTTCGCCAGCTCAGCTTCTAAAATCCATATAATCGCCTCCGCATCGGTACTCCCTTCCACTGTGATATCTGCCTGACGATAAATATTGATTCGCGCATTGTAAGTTGCCTCTAGTCGTAAAAATAAATCTTCGTCATCCACATCTAAAAGAGGTCTCGTACCACGTTTAGATTGCCCCATTCTTTTAGCTAATATTTGAGGTGGTACATCTAAAAAGATACTCCATCCATTTTCCTTTATGTAATTAATTCCATCATGAAAACAAGGTGTTCCTCCACCTGTTGCAATAATTATTCTTGAATTTACTGGTATTTTGCGAAGTTGTTCGGCTTCAATCTTACGAAAATATTCTTCACCATGAAGTGAAAAAATATCAGCTATTTTCTTTCCTTCCGAGAATTCAATCTTTTGATCTAAGTCAATAAACTCATAGGACAGTGCTTTGGCAATTTGTTTACCAAGGGTACTCTTCCCAGAGGAAGGCATACCAATCATAAAAATATTTTTTTCCATACAATTAGGTTCAATTCTACTCAAAGAATAGGCGTTATACTTGCCGGAATGGTTCGGTATCCCCATTTATCGATAACAGTTCCGTTATGAAGAAAGTAAACAACAGGATTTACACGAGCCATTGTTTTAAGTACCTTTTCATCAATCGTTAGTATAGGCGCCTTTATATTTCTCTTTTGCAACTCTTTGGACAAGTATTGTGGAACATCCGAAGTGACAAAGACAAGAGTAAGTGAAGGATTTTGTGACGAGTTTGTGTAAAGTTGCTCAATACGTTTCCAAGTGTTTGTATCAACAGAATTTACTTTCTTGAAAGTGATTAGCACTTTATTACCCTCAAAGCTCTTTGTTGTCCAATCGTTTCCCAGTGTATCACTTAAGCTGTAATCAGTTATTTTTGGAGTTATCGCCTCTTCATTTGTTGTATATGACTCTAGATACTCAAAATTTGAATCCATTAGATATTCTCTAGATTCAATTTTTTGATTCTTCACTTTATCTTTAAAAATATATACAATATCAGGTTTTACTCCGGTTGGTTCCATCAATTTTGGAATAGAATTACCTTTGGCATACGCAAGGAAATCGAGTGGAGGAAGGTAGTTGACTGCATAAATTCCGATCCCAAAACTGAAGATAGTACTGAGTAGTACTAGATAGTGTGCTACTGCTGGCGTTTTGAATTTATTCCTGAATACGAAAAAAATAGAAATAACAGTGATTGAAACAACATCTTTGTAAAAAGAGTGCCATGGTTTTAGTTTTAGAAAATCACCGAAACAACCACAGTCTGTTACCTTATTAAAAAAAGCAGAGTAAAAAGTCAAAAAGGTAAAGAAAGCCATAAAAGAAAGTACAATCCAAGCTGTCCTTCTCATTTGGAAACTACAAAGTAGAGCAACTCCAAGAATCAATTCAGCAGCACAAAAGAAAAGTGATAAAAGTTGTGACTGATGAGCAAGAATAGTAAAAATAGGAGAAAAACTGGGTAAATCTGCTGCAAAAACTTCAAAATATTCTTGTAATTTAAGCCCAGTTCCGTAGGGATCTACAACTTTTACAAATCCAGAAAAGATAAATTCTATACCAACAATAATTCGTGCAATGTGGGCAACTTTGAGCATAATGTTTAAGAAGTTTGGGAAATAGTAGCTTGGCCTAATTTTATAAGACAGAAAACGGCATAATTAATCATGTCTTGATATCCCGATCGGATACCCTCAGAAACCAATGTAAGACCTTGATTATCCTCAATTTGTTTGATTCGAAGCAATTTCATCAAAATAATATCAGTCATTGAGCTTACTCTCATTTCGCGCCATGCTTCACCATAGTCATGGTTTTTATTGAAAAGGAGATGCATAACTTCTTCTATTTGATTGTCATAAAGCTGAGTTAGTACATCAATGTGAACATCTTCTTGAAGAGAAGTGTTTGAATCAGATAGAATCAGTGCCATCAAACAGTAGTTGATGATTCCAATAAATTCAGGAATTTCACCTTCATCTACTTTGTGAAAACCATTCGTTTGCAGTGTGCGAATCCTTTGTGCTTTGATATAGATTTGATCGGTTATACTAGGCAAACGCAAAATTCGCCAAGAACTACCATAATCTTTGTTCTTATTTATGAAAAGATTTTTACAAATATGTATAATTGACTTATATTCTTCAATGGTTTGTTCCATTTAATTACTACAGTTTAACGCTTTAATTAGGTCACAAAAGTATGAAAAAAACACTGATTTCAAGGGGTAAGTTATTGGATTTGTCAAGTCCCAAAATAATGGCAATACTCAATATGACGCCTGATTCTTTCTATGATGGTAGCCGATGGCTAGATAAAAAAGGAGAAAGGTTGCCACATGTGAAGCAACTGATTGAACAAGGAGCACATATTTTGGACATCGGAGGTTATTCTACTCGACCAGGGGCGGCTGAAGTTAGTGAAGACGAAGAAATTGCTAGAATATTGCCAATTATTAAAGAGATAAGATCCGTTGAAAGTTGGAAGCATATTTGGATATCTGTAGATACATTTCGATCGAGGGTAGCAGTTGCAGCAGTAGAAGCAGGGGCTGACATGATTAACGATGTATCAGGAGGTAACCTGGATAAAAAAATGTATGAAACAATTGCTCAATTAGATGTACCATATATTTTGATGCACATGAAAGGGACTCCGCAAACAATGACAAGTTTAGATCAGTATGAACATTTTATTTTTGACATACTGACCGATTTACATCAGAAGGTAGAGAAACTAAATGAGTTAGGAGTCAAGAATATTTGTATTGATCCAGGATTTGGTTTTGCGAAAAATTTAAGCCAAAACTATGAAATGCTTCAAAAGATAGATTCTTTTTATTCATTAGATTTACCAATATTAATAGGCATTTCAAGAAAATCAATGGTTTGGAAGTTTTTGGAGATTTCTGCGAATGAATCATTGATTGGCACATCGGCACTTCATGCATTACTCATTCGTAAACAAATAGGAATTTATCGAGTTCACGACGTAAAACAGATAAAAGAAGTCATTCGAATAATTCAAAAGGTAGAAAGTAAAAAATACGCCGTAAAATAATTTTATCCATTTGATAATGGACGTGAGGTTTTTTGTGAAAATTATTTCGTATATATTTACGGTAAGTTATTATGCGTTATTATTATACTAAATCTAAATAGTTTGCGCTATGAAAAAAAATTCTTCTTTATTATTATTATTAGGTATTCTGATGACTTGGAGTACGAGCGTGTTAGCGCAAGTATCAATACCAAAAGTGACGGGTCTGACCGTCGGAGATCGTACTAACACCACGATTTATCTCTATTGGGATTCTGTTTCTGTAGCTTCTACTTATACTGTTGAATGGACAGAAGATACTACTGGTACGTGGAATAATGTCAGTGTGCCAGCATCTGCTGGGCCAGCTTTTTTGGTCAATCAGCTAACGAAAAATACTCTTTTTTACTTCAGAGTAAAGGCTGTTGGTACTCCACCATCTTCTATTGTTCCAGGAACGAGTGCTTCACCATCTACAATTGAAGGTCCTTACTCCACAATCGTGTCAGCGAGTACTCTTTCTATTCCAAACGCTCCTTCCAATTTGAGTGCTACACAAACATCAGGGAAAATAATTTTGAACTGGAAAGACAATTCTGATAATGAAGATAACTTTGTAATCCAAGCATCTTTTGATGGGGTAAGTTTTTCTGCCTTGAGTCCAGTAACAGTTCCCTCTTCAACAGACTCTTCTGTAAGTTTCATATATGGTGGTCTTCCTGAAAATAGTGATGTATTTTTCCGTGTAGCTGCACGGAACGCAGATGGTATTTCTGAAACAACTTCTACACTTCGTTTGATCACCGTTCCTCGCAAAATTACAGCTGTAATCCCAGAGGAAATTGGTTTGGATTACTTTTATGCATATTGGATTCCATTCAATTCAAACTTTTCTGGTAGTGGATATACAAGTTACGAATTTGATTATAAAGAAGCAGACGCTCCACGTTGGTCGAGTGTAAGTATTCCTGCCTCAGCGGGTCCAGCAGCTATCGTTCGAAATTTAACTCCAGGTAAAAAGTACTTTATCAGAGCAAGAGCATTGAACCTAGGTGGACGTGGGGATGATTCAGAAGTTGTTGAATTACTTACAAAAAGACGTGAACGTCCCAATCCTGCATCAAACTTGAAAACACAAGTTGTATCGGATTCCTCGATTCTTGTTTCTTGGAACTTGGGTGCTGAGGATTTGAAGTTCTTTACAAATACTAGATATGGATTGGAGATTGAAGTATTCAATGCTGATGTATCTTTCTTTAAAAGAGTTTCAGTAGATACGAAAGCAACTAGCTCATTAGTTACTGGTCTTAAAGCAAAAACTGCTTATTTGTTCCGTATTAATTCTACTAATGAAGTAGGTGAGGCACGTACAGAATTTGTAGCAGATACTACATTAGGTATTCCTGCCGCTCCTTCATTATTAGCTGGTTCCTCTGCAACAGATGTACTTGGCGATGCAATTGTTAACTTGACTTGGAAGGATAATGCAAGCAATGAAGCTGCTATTCTAGTTCACGTTTTGGAGCCTGGAAAACAACCATTCCCAATCAAACTTGCGCCGAATACAGAAGCGTTAACACATACGCCAGTACAACAAGGTATCACATATCAATATGTTGTGTTTTCACAAAACGAATTTGGTAACTCTGCAACTACAGATACAATCTCTGTGGAAGTGGGATATACTTCCGCTCCAAACGCGCCTTACAATCTTAAGGCTACACTCACAGATGGAAAGCCTGCCTTGTCATGGTTAGATGACTCTTTTGCTGAAGAAAAATTCGAAATTGAAAGATCCTCTGCTAACTCAACTTTCGCGGTAGTAGGAACTGTTGGAAGAAATGTAACATCTTACGTTGATTTAACAGCTGTAGCTGGTACTAGCTACACTTACAGAGTGAAAGCAGTAAATCCAGTAGGTGTTTCAAATCCTTCGAATACAGTCACTATTTCTGCTACAGCAGCAACATCAGGCATTGTTGTATTCCCTAACCCAACAGTAAATTCTGTAACTATTGATATGTCTAATACCAATGCGAAAGGAACTGTTCAGGTTAACGTAGTTGATCAAGCAAACAGAGTGGTAAGATCACAAAAATTCAGAGCTCAAGAAGGTGTTAACTTAGATTTGAGTTCATTACGCGAAGGTGTTTACACAATTTCTGTTTCTGGAGAAGGTGTAAAAATGAGTAGCAAAGTTGTTAAAAACTAATTAACTGCGCATTTACTATTAGTAATACTTTACAAAAAACGGTACTGGAATTTTTCAGTACCGTTTTTTTATGGAGTATGTGTTAATTATTTAAAATTAAAATGAAGCCAGAAAGATTACCCCAACTGGATTACCTTCGTGGACTCGCTGCTGTCGGAATATGTTTATATCACATAACTATTTGGAAAACACATGGACCACTTGACTCAAATTCTATTCTAGCAAGAATAGGAATTTTTGGTGTAACGATTTTTTATCTCCTAAGTGGATATACACTGGCATTTGTGTATCAAAGGTCAGACTTTATGAAAGAAGGACAGGTAAAGTTATTTTTTATTAAAAGGTTCTTTAGAATTTACCCTCTTCTCTGGATCTCTACGTTGTTTACATTCTTTTTTATTCAGACAAATCATTCATTTTCGAAAATCCTACTGAACTTAACGGGATTATTTGGACTTTTTGCATGGGAAAAATACATTGCAACAGGTGCATGGTCTATAGGAAATGAGCTTTTTTTCTATCTATTTTTTCCCATATTTATATGGTCGCGTACGAATGCGAGAGGTGTTTTTTTTCTAATAGGTGTCTTTTTACTTTCAGGATTTTTATACCAAACATTTCTTCAATTAACCTCAACTAAACACCTGTCTGAACAATGGTCTATATATATTAACCCATTTATACAAATTTTTGCCTTTTATTTGGGGGTAGCTTTACAGACTTTTTCCATTCGTCAAAGACAGGGTCTCGGAATCATACTCCTCTTGTCATTGACTCTAGTTTTTTGTTTCTTTCCAGTGCACGGGAACCAGATTTATTTAGTCACTGGCTGGGCTAGGATACTATTTATGTTTGTATGCACACTTTTTGTCTTCTTATGGGCTAATTTGAAAGTTAAAATACCTAACTGGCTACATTTTATTCTCAATTGGTTGGGTGAAATTAGTTATTCTGTATATCTACTACATCCTATATGTTTTTGGATTTGGAGCACCACATTTAGAGAAATCAATTTACCCGTTTCTTACTTTTGGACAACCTTATTTATTTTTATACTTGTAGCTAGCACTTTCTCGTATTATTTGTTTGAAAAGACATGTATTCGTCTCGGTCAATATATGACGAAGCGCAAATAATTTACTGTTTAAATGCTTGTTTTATACTACTTTTGTAAAACATTAGAATCATACACTGGTTTTTTAAGAAAAATACTTGTAATACCCAATTATTGACAGAGTGAAGAATATTAGAAATTTTTGTATCATAGCCCATATAGATCATGGAAAAAGTACATTAGCCGATAGACTTTTGGAGTTTACTGGTACAACTTCGCAAAGAGAAATGCAAGCTCAGCTTCTAGACGATATGGATTTGGAAAGGGAACGTGGAATTACAATCAAAAGCCACGCTATCCAAATGAAGTATATGTATCAAGGCGAGGAATATACACTCAACTTGATTGATACGCCTGGTCACGTAGATTTTAGCTATGAAGTATCGCGATCTATCGCTGCATGCGAAGGAGCGCTTCTAATAGTAGATGCAGCTCAAGGGATTGAAGCTCAAACAATAAGTAACTTGTTTCTTGCCCTAGACCATGGTCTGGAAATTATTCCTGTAATGAATAAAATTGACTTACCAGGTGCGAGACCAGAAGAAGTAAAAGACCAAATCGTTGATTTGATTGGAATTGATCCAGATCTCATCATTCCCGCTTCTGCGAAGGAGGGAATAGGAATTACAGATATTCTGCATGCTATCGTTGAACGTGTTCCTGCTCCTGAAGGTGACCCAGATGGTGCATTTCAAGGATTGATTTTTGACTCTGTGTTTAATTCTTATAGAGGAATTGAGGTAATATTCAGAGTGAAAAATGGTCGTATTCGTAAAGGGGATAAAGTCAAATTTATGGCTACCGGAAAGGAATACGAAGCAGATGAAATTGGTAATTTAGGTCTTCAGAAAAAACCGAAAGATGTGCTTGAATGTGGTGATGTAGGCTATCTCATTTCAGGAATTAAGGTTGCAAAAGAGGTAAAAGTCGGAGATACAATAACACATACTTCTCGCCCTGCAAGCTCAGCAATTAAGGGATTCGAAGAAGTAAAACCAATGGTTTTCGCTGGTATTTATCCCGTAGATACTACCGAATTTGAAGATTTGAGGGAAGCAATGGAAAAGCTTCAATTAAATGATGCCGCATTGGTTTGGGAACCCGAAACCTCAGCTGCGCTCGGCTTTGGTTTTCGATGTGGTTTCCTAGGAATGCTCCATATGGAAATCGTACAAGAACGCCTCGAACGTGAGTTTGATATGACGGTTATTACAACGGTTCCCTCTGTGAAATTCAACGTAATTGATAAGAAAAACAATGTAATTCCTGTTTCTGCTCCCTCAGAAATGCCAGACCCAAATCTTGTAAGCTGGGTTGAAGAACCATTCATCAATGCACAAATTATTACCGCTGCAGAATACGTTGGGCCAATTATTTCGCTTTGTATGGATAAACGAGGTCTAATCAAAAATCAGGTTTATTTGACTTCCAATCGAGTAGAACTTTCATTTGATTTACCCTTAGCTGAGGTCGTTTTCGATTTCTTTGACAAACTAAAAACCATATCAAGAGGCTATGCTTCCCTTGATTATAGTCTTTCAGGATATAGAGAGTCAAGCTTAGTAAAATTGGATATTCTGTTAAATGGAGAACCAGTAGATGCACTTTCAGCTATTGTACACAGAGATAAAGCCTATGAGTGGGGAAAAAAATTGTGTGAAAAATTAAAAGAACTTCTACCAAGACAGCAGTTTGAAATTGCCATTCAGGCTGCCATTGGTGCAAAAGTTATAGCTAGAGAAACTGTACGCGCGCTGCGAAAAGACGTAACAGCAAAATGTTACGGTGGTGACATTTCGAGAAAGAGGAAATTACTCGAAAAACAAAAAAAAGGAAAGAAAAGAATGCGTCAGATTGGCTCTGTAGAAGTCCCTCAAGAGGCATTCATGGCCGTTTTGAAAATAAATTGATAGTTTTTTCTGAGTATATTTGAACATAAACCATTAATTTTGGCGAAAAGATTTAATTCTAAGCACTTACATAAAGACAGAAATAAAACATGGCAGAAGTAATCAGAATGCCCAAGATGAGTGATACAATGGAAGAAGGTGTCATTGCAGCTTGGAACGTAAAAGTTGGCGATAAGGTAAAGTCAGGAGATATTTTAGCTGAAGTCGAAACAGATAAAGCAACCATGGATATGGAATCGTACGAGGAAGGTACTATTCTCTATATCGGTGCAGAAAAAGGGCAAGCTGTTCCTATTGATGCAATTATAGCTGTTATTGGTAAAGATGGTGAAGACTACGCCCATCTTTTAGGAGATTCTCCTGCCGCTTCTGCAACGGCCCCAAGTATAGATACTACCACTCAGGTTGCTGAATCGAAACCAACTGCCGAGAAAGTAGATACGTCTGATATC
>CAYNRA010000024.1:0-10376 GCA_964399465.1 uncultured Cytophagales bacterium | reverse complement strand
TATCAATGCCGCTATCGTTCGGATGCCACTTCTAAGTGATACCATGACAGAAGGCGTTATTCATACTTGGCTCAAACAAGTTGGAGATACTGTAAAATCAGGTGATTTATTGGCTGAAATCGAAACAGATAAGGCAACAATGGAACTTGAAGCTTACGATGAAGGAACTCTCTTGTACATCGGTGCTGAGGCTGGCAAAGCGGTTCCTGTAAATGCTATCATAGCTGTTATCGGTGAAAAAGGAGCAGATTTTAATCGTCTTCTTGCAGCTGACTCTGCGAATTCAAAGGCTGTATCTGAACCAGTTATCGAACAAAATACACCAAGTCCAAAAGTAGAAACTCAACCACAAAAAGTGGAAGTTGTACATACAGCTGAGACAAGTGGAACAACAAATGGTCGTATTCTTGCGTCTCCTTTGGCTAAAAAGTTAGCCGAAGAGAAAGGAATCAATATGGCAGACGTTAAGGGTTCAGGTGAAGGTGGACGTATCATCAAATCCGATATTGATAACTATGTACCTGTAGCGAAAGCGTCTGTACCTACACAGCAAGCAGCAACTACATCACTCGCTGCGTTCGGAACAGAAAGTTTTGAAGAAATTAGCTTGACCCAAATGAGAAAAGCTATTGCGCGAAGCTTAGCTGAATCTCAGTCAAGTGCCGTTGATTTCCAATTAACCATGGAAATCTGTATGGATAAAGCAATAGAAGCACGTACAATCATGAACCAAGCTTCACCTGTCAAAATCTCGTTCAATGATATGGTATTGAAAGCATGTGGAGTTGCATTGACTAAACATCCAAACGTAAATTCATCTTGGAGAGATAATCATATCAAGAGAAATCAACACGTACATATCGGGATGGCGGTTGCAATTAACGAGGGTCTTGTTGTTCCTGTCATTCGTTTTGCCAACACACTTTCATTGTCTACATTAGCTTCCACAACAAAAGATTTGGGTGGGAAAGCTAAAAATGGACAATTACAGCCTAAAGACTGGGAAGGTAATACATTTACAGTAAGTAATTTAGGAATGTTTGGTATTGAGTCTTTTACATCAATCATTAATAATCCTAAAAATGAATCATGTATTCTTTCAGTTGGTGGAATTAAGGAAACTGTAGCCGTCAAAAATGGACAATTTTATGCTACCAATATCATGAAAGTTACATTAACCTGTGATCATCGTGTGGTGGATGGTGCTACTGGAGCTGCGTTTTTGGTAACTTTAAAGCAACTATTGGAAGAACCTTATACATTACTGGTTTAATCAATCTATTTTCCTTTTAGCCCCTTGGATTTTATTCGAGGGGCTTTTATATTTATATTTATGGAAAAAATACATGCAACAACCGTACTAGGTATCATTCACAACGGCAAAGTAGCTTTGGGAGCTGACGGTCAGGCAACGATGGGTAACACTGTGGCCAAGTCGAATGTACGAAAGGTTCGTAAATTAGCAGGAGGGAAAGTACTAGCTGGGTTTGCAGGTTCAACGGCAGATGCATTTACGCTAATTGAAAAGTTTGAAGAAAAACTTCAAGCTTGTGGGGGAAATATGAAGCGCGCCGCCATAGAACTTGCCAAAGACTGGCGAATGGATAGATATCTGCGTAAGCTAGAGGCGATGCTCATAGTTGCCAATAACGCTGAGCTACTCATTATCTCTGGCACAGGGGATGTCCTAGAACCGGATCAACAAGTTGCCTCGATTGGTTCTGGGAGTATGTTCGCGCAGTCTGCTGCTCTTGCACTGAAAAAACATGCAACCCATCTCTCAGCTCAGGAAATGGTAGAGGATAGCCTCCACATTGCCGCAGATATTTGTA
Source organism: uncultured Cytophagales bacterium (assembly GCA_964399465.1). Classification (GTDB taxonomy): domain Bacteria; phylum Bacteroidota; class Bacteroidia; order Cytophagales; family Spirosomataceae; genus CAYNRA01. The sequence continues at coordinate 8,544 of CAYNRA010000024.1, read as the reverse complement.
TTTATACAAATCATAATTTAGTCATTGAAACTATTGATGACTGAGTTCTCTGTTTCTTGATCGAATTAAACGATTTTAACTACTTTCGATATGTCTATTGTAAGTGAAAATATTAAATATTTACGTAATCTAAATAGACTTACGCAAGAACAATTCTCAAATAGAATTGGTATAAAACGTTCTTTATTAGGTGCTTATGAGGAAGCGAGAGCAAATCCACCACTTGATAAATTGAAGCTAATTGCCACTTCTTTTGGTGTAAGTGTAGATGCGCTAATCAAACAAGATATTCGTAGAATGCGGACCACACCTGACATAACAATTGGGTTTGAACAGCCCGCTGTTGCACCTCCCGCACGTAAGATGTCTGATATTCTGGAAGATTATCAGACAAGAGTAACACAAACTCCAGTAGTTCCACAGCCCTCTCCTTCTGTTTTTAAAGAGGAAAGGGAAAGGGTAGTAACACACATTGAGCATGCTCCGCCTGTTTTTGAAGAGAAAAGAGAACCAATCCTAGCATCACAACCTGTCACACATGCACCATCACCACCGAATACAGTCGCTTTTGCTACAGTCTCTTTCGTGTCAAAAACAATGTTTGATTCCTATCTCGTACGCTTAAATGATACACACTTTACAAACAAATTACCCCAGTTCTATTTTCCTGGATTAGCTCAGGGAAACTATCGGTGTTTTGAGCAGGTAGAAGATTTTATGGTTGCTGGTGCACAGGTTATCTGTAGCCGTATCGCGGATGTTTACCAAATCGTAGATGGGAGAACGTATGTACTAGTTACCAAACCGTATGGTGTGATTTTTAGGCGTGTCTTTAGTCAATTAAAAACAAAGGGAAGTTTACTTGTATCCTCGGATCTTGAAAATGTGCCAACAAAGGAAATGCCTAGTCAAGATATTTTAGAAATTTGGGAAGTAAAAGGCTATTTTTCTGCTCAATTACCTAATCCGCCTATTTCACTTGGTAAATTAACCAGTCTCATCCAAGATGTACAATTGGAGATTGATCGAATCAAAAAAAATCATTCACTTCCCTCATAAGGAAGGGCTACTTCTCCATAAAGTAGCCCTTTTATTATCAAAGATTAATGTCTTTACTCGATACCTCAGACTTCACTGCTGGATTGCCTTTCCAAATAGTCCATTGATCTGTCTTCGGACGTGTGATATTTGCCCCCATTGCAACTAATGTGCCTTCACCAATTTTACAGCCATCTCGTATAGTAGCGTTCACGCCAAAAAAGGAATATGCACCTACTTCACATCTACCTGAAAGTACAACATGTGATGTGAAGTAAACATGATCGTGGATGGTGCTATGGTGACCAATGTGATTTCCACTCCAAAGTACCACATCATTCCCAATTTTAACAAAAGGTTGAATGGTGTTGTCTTCCAGAATAAAGCAATTTTCCCCAATCTGGTCAGTCAAAACCGTTGCTTTTGAACTAATGTAGGAGATAAATGAATAGCCTAGTTCTTTTACCTCTGTGTATACCTTGGCACGAATGGCATTCATTTTGCGTTCACTTAAGGGAACAAAAAACGCAAATTCTGTGGGTGGATACAACGTGGTAATTTCTTCAAACGGTACAACGGGTAATCCACAAAATGTAGATTCTTTGATATACTCTTTATTTACGGTAAATGCCACAACGGTATGTGGAGAGTCGTTAACAAGGTAATAATGGGCTAGTTCGGCTACTAATTCGGTGCCGAAAATAACTACTTGTGCCATATGCTTGGATGAAAGTATTTGAGACGAATAAAAAATTAAAGTTGAATGGTTGTATTGGATTCTTTGGGTATAATCAACACAAGAATGAGGTAAATCAGGATAGGGGAGCCAAATCCAAAGATGGTAGCAATGACCCATAAAATACGAACGAGTGTTTTGTCTATGTCAAAAAAAGAGGCAATACCACCACAAACGCCAAACAGCATTGCTCTAGCTCCGGTTGTTCTTCGTAATTTACTCATAAAAAAAGGGGATAGAATATCCCCAAAAATACAATTATTTTTTAAAAAACGAACTTTATACAGCAAAACTCTCACCGCAACCACAAGTCCTAGATGCATTTGGGTTTTTGAATTGAAAACCCTTGCCATTTAATCCATCAGAGAAATCTAGCTCAGTTCCTAATAAATACAAAAGGCTCTTTTTGTCAACAAAGATTTTGATTCCTTTATCTTCAAAAACATGGTCATTGGGCTTTTCCTCGGCATCAAATTGAAGATCGTACATTAGCCCAGAACAACCACCACCCTCTACTGCCACGCGAATTCCGTGGTTCTCTGTTTTCCCTTCTTTCTCTTTGAGTTCGATAATTTTATATTTAGCAGGTTCAGATATAGTAACCATGTTTTTCGTGTATTTAAAGTGATAAAAAGTATGTCTCTAAAACATAATTTCCGTTTTAAAAGTTCGACGCGTAGGATGTTGTAGTGGTATAATCATAATTTGTAAATCTGAATAAACCTGATATAAAAAGTCATGAACGTAATAAACAGTAGATCCAGTTAACTCAACGTAATTTGTAAAATATCTGAAGTCGAAGCCCAAATGCAGTAAATCGAAGCGTGTGAATTGAATCTTTCTTTGATTATGTAATGCTTGTAAGATACGTCGGTTTTCGATAATTCGACTAGCAATGAAGTCTACTCCTTTAAAGTAATTTTCTTTTCGGTGATTGTTGTATACATTTCGACAGTGTGTAGAACAGAATTTTTTATCTGATCTCCCTGTGAACTTGTCTCCACAAGTTTTACATTTTTTTTCATTTAGTTTCATGTGACGGTAAAGGTAAAGGTGTTACACGTTGTATTGAATAAATGTAAATGGTTCTTCTCTAAATTACAAATAATTTGTAGTTTATTTCCGGATGTATTTTTTATTTAAAAGTTATTATAATAAAAAAACACAATGAATTAGTAGTCAAAATACGAACTCATTGTGTTTTTAAAGCTTTGTATGGACTATCTTAATGTCCCGCTTTTGTTGTTACATCTGCGTCAAAATCAATATTTTGTTTTCTCAAGACTGTTTGTACACGAATTCCAAAGAAAACCAAGTAGGCAAAGCAAACAATAGCAACTATGTAGGAAGGTTGGATACCAATTTCATCTGCTACATAACCTTGTATGACTGGAACAATGGCGCCGCCAATAATCATCATAATCAAAAAAGCTGAACCTTGGTTGGTATATTTGCCCAAACCTGCTGTCCCCAAAGAGAAAATAGATGGCCAAAGAACTGAACAGAATAAACCACCACTTGTAAATGCAAACAATGAAATGTAACCACTTGTTAATAAGCCAATTAGAATAGATATTAGTCCAAAAGAAGAGAATACGATAAGTGTTCTAACTGGTTTATCCTGAGAAATAAAGAAGGCGGCAATAAGGAAAAGAATACAGAAAGCGTAGGGAAATAAATTAGAAATATCGCTACCACTTATCGCATTGACACCCAAAACTACACCGAATGCTACATAAGGTAAGATCACAGTTAAGAGCATTTTTGTCGTTTTTGAAACATTGAAATTCGGGATAGAGGCTGTCCAACGTCCCATCATCATACTGCCCCAAAAAAGTGAAATAAAAGGCGAAATCTGCGAAGAATCCAATTGTTGTGTTTGGCTTAATAATTCACCTAAATTAGAGCCGATTGTTACCTCAACACCTACATACATAAAAATCCCTAACATACCCAGAACCAATTGAGGGTACTTTAAAGCGCCAATTCCGATTTCTACTTCCTCACTGTTAGTAATCGTAGGAAGTTTTGACATCTTGAAAAACCAAGCAATGGCAATGAATAAGAGTCCTAAAATCAAATAAGGTACTTTCACGGAGTCAATGGTTGCATTCGCTGCTGCATTTTCTGTAAACGCACCAAAAATTGCTGCACTAACAAGTACGGGTCCAATAGTTGCACCAAAATTATTCATTGCACCGCCTAAATTAATACGTTGTGCCCCTGTTGAAGGATCTCCTAATGCTATCATGAAAGGTTGTGTAGCAGTTTGTTGAAGGGAAAAGCCCAAACCGACAATAAACAAACCTGTTAGTAACATATAAAACGAACCTGTATTGGCTGCTGGAATGAAAATTAATGTACCCAATGCAGAAATAACTAAACCATAAACAATTCCGTTTTTGTATCCAATTTTATTTAAAATATCGTTCTTTATGAACGCTGAAATAAGAAAATATAAAATGGATCCAACCGTATACGCAATGTAAAAAGCAAAATCTACGAGTTGAGATTGCCATTGTTGTAAGTTAAATTTTTCCTTAAATAATGGAATTAGAATCCCATTGGAGGCTGCAACAAAGCCCCAAAAAAACCATACGGTAACTAAAGTAAAAAGAGCAGTTTGATTAACAGGTTTGGTTGAACTTGACATAAGAAAGGGTTTAAATGATTTTTGCGATGTCAAATATACCAACTAGCCTTATTTTTAAAAATTTTATGAATAAAAAAAGATACTTCTGTTTTTGCTCATTTTCATTCTTCTACTCCAAGTAAACAGAAAAAGCTCAATTGTTAATGAAAACAATTGAGCTTTTTTCTAAAAAATCAAGCCTATGTTATTACATAGCTGCTTCTAATTTTTGTGTAAGTATATGTTTTGGTACTGCACCAACTACTTTATCTACCAATTCTCCATTTTTGAAAATCATCAAAGTAGGGATTGAACGAATTCCAAATTGCATAGGTGTGCTTGAGTTCGCGTCCACATCCATCTTTGCAATAACAGCTTTTCCTTCATATTCACCAGCGATTTCTTCGACAACTGGTCCAATCATTTTGCAAGGTCCACACCATTCTGCCCAGAAATCTACAAGTACTGGTTTGTCTGAGTTAATTAACTCTGCGAAATTGCTATCATTCGCAATAATTGCTTTATTTGCCATGTGTAAAAAGATGATTTGTAAATATTACTTATCTAACTTTTGAGTCTGTCTTTTAGTTCCATCTATACAACTTCTATGCATTCTTCTCCGAGTAGTGCCTTCAGTTCTTTGTACATTTCGTTCTGCCCAGAAACTTTTAGACGTCTTGAAAGTAATTGAACATCGGATTTTTCTTCTTCGTGTATCAAATGAATTTTAAAGTCTAATTCTCCCGGGTAGGCCAAGGCAATTCGTTTGATTTCAGCAACGGTTGATACTAAAATATGCTCGATTGGTAGTTTTAACCGAACTTCTTTGAATTTCTTTTTTCGAATTTCACTCAATAAATCGACCTCTAAAGGCTTGAACTCGAATTCATCCTCCCGATTCCATTTATTTTGCACTTTACCTCGGATATACACAAACAACCCTTGCCCAAGCATGGGTGCAAACTGCAAATAATCTTTCCCAAATAAGGCTAGCTCCATAGAAGACGTATAATCTTCTACTTTGATAATCCCAAATGGATTACCGTTTTTCGATTGTCTTGTTTGTACTGAAGAAATAACCCCACCAATCGAAATTTCACGACCTACGTTTTCTTTCGTTAATACTTGATCCAACGGTTTGCAAAAACGCATTTCTAACGTAAATTGGTCTAACGGATGTCCTGAAATATAAAAGCCAACAACTTCTTTCTCGTAATTTAACTTCTGAATATCTCCCCAAGGCTCTACCACAGGAATTTTAGGTTGCGAGATACTAAAGCCACCCGTGTCACCCAACATGCCAAATAAAGAATTTTGTCCAGCTGCCTGATTTTCATGGTGTTTATTGGCGTATCGAATGAGTTTTTCAATGAATGGGCTACCGTCTTCGGTATCAAAATAAGCAGCTCTATGAATACCAAAACAATCAAAACCACCTGCATACGCAATAGACTCCAAGGTTTTCTTATTGACAGTTCGTAGGTTTACACGCGTGATGAAATCAAAAATATCTTTGAAAGGGCCGCCTTTTGTCCGTTCTTCAATGATAGCAGCAACGGCAGCATCTCCAGATCCTTTGATTCCCCCTAATCCAAACCGAAGTTGTCCTCGCTTATTTACACTGAATTGCCGCTGCGACTCGTTTACATCTGGCCCTAGTACATCGAGCCCCAACGATTGGCATTCTTCCATGAAAAAAGTAATTTTTTCAATATTTCCCAACTGTGTCGTTAAGACGGCTGCCATGTATTCGGATGGGTAATGTGCCTTCAAATAAGCCGTTTGATATGCCACAAAAGCGTAACAAGTAGAGTGGGATTTATTGAACGCATACTGCGCAAATGCTTCCCAGTCTGTCCAAATTTTCTCACAGATACTTGCTTCATGCCCGTTGGCTGCTGCGCCAGAAAGAAACTTGGATTTCATCTTGTCCAACACTTCTTTTTGCTTTTTACCCATCGCCTTTCGGAGGGTATCGGCATCGCCTTTGGTGAAATTGGCTAATTTCTGTGAGAGCAACATGACCTGCTCTTGATACACGGTAATTCCATATGTTTCTGCCAAATATTCTTCCATCTCTGGGAGGTCATACGTAATTGCTTCGCGGCCATGCTTTCTGTTGATGAAGTTCGGGATATATGCCAATGGTCCCGGTCTGTACAAGGCGTTCATGGCAATTAAATCGTCAAATCTATCCGGTTTGAGATCCCGCATGTACTTTTTCATACCGTCCGATTCAAATTGAAAAACGGCATTTGTTTCTCCTCGTTGAAACAGTTGATAGGTTTTCTCGTCGTCTAATGGGATTTCATCAATTTCAATCCAAATACCGTGGTTTTCTTTGATCATCCGGAGGCAATCTTTCAAGATAGAAAGGTTCCGAAGTCCCAAAAAGTCCATCTTAATAACACCCGCATCTTCGATTATTTTCCCTTCGTATTGGGTAATTAATAAATTAACATCTTTGGATGTACTGACAGGAACAATTTCGGTCAAATCTTTGGGTGCAATGATAATTCCTGCCGCGTGAATACCTGTATTTCGTACGGTACCTTCCAGTTTTTCAGCTTGTTTTAGCACTTTGCCAACCAACTCAGGGCTGTCGTACATTTCTCTGATTTTCTTGACATTTTCAATTTCATCCGGAGATAATCCCTTTTCTGTTAAGCTTTTCGGCCCACTCAATGGATAATGGATAAGTTTTTCAAAATCCATTCCATAGGAAGGTTTATCTGGTACGAGCTTGGCAATGTAGTTGGCATCCGCCAAAGGTAATTCCATTACTCGTGCTACATCTTTGATGGATGATTTGGTCGCCATCGTACCGTAGGTGATGATGTGTGCAACCTGATTTTTACCGTACTTATCTACCACATAGTCAATGACTTTTTGTCTTCCTTCGTCATCAAAATCCGTATCAATATCGGGCATTGACTTCCTGTCTGGGTTCAAGAAACGCTCAAAAAGTAAATTGTACTTGATGGGGTCAATATTGGTAATGCCAATGCAATATGCAACCACAGACCCAGCTGCCGAACCTCGACCTGGCCCAACCATAACCCCCATATTTTTACCAGCTAGAATGAAGTCCATGACAATCAGGAAGTATCCAGCAAAACCCATTGTCTTTACTGTAAATAGCTCAAAATCAATTCGTTCTTTAATATCATCCGTGATTTCTCCGTATCTTTTTCGCGCACCTTCGTACGTCAAATGTTGGAGATATTCCCATTGATTTAAGTCGTTATCTGCATGGATTTTAAATTCCTCTGGGAGAGGAAAATTAGGTAATAAAATATCTCTTTTGAGTTGAACGGGCTCAATTTTACTGACAATTTCATTGGTGTTATCAATCGCCTCCGGCATGTCTGAGAATAACTCCGTCATTTGTGCCGTTGTCTTGAAGAAAAACTGGTCATTAAAAAAAGCGAAACGAGAATTACGTTTTGATGAAGAATCATCGTCGTTGAATTCTTTTGAGGTAGGCGTCGATAGCTTTTCATTGGTATTGACACATAATAAAATATCGTGTGCTACCCAATCTTCTTGATCTACATAATGGCTGTCGTTCGATGCAATGATTTTCAGGTTGTGCTTTTTTGCATATTTCTCAAGCACTTTATTCACTGTAATTTGCTCAGGAATTTCGTGTCGCTGTAATTCTACGTAGTAATCTTCGCCAAATCTATCTAGCCACCATTTGAGTTCTTTTTCTCCAGCTTCTTCACCTTCTTTCAGAATTGTCTGAGGGATAATGGCACCCAAACAACAAGTAGTTGCAATTAAATTGTCCTTGTATTGGTCAATTAATTCCTTCGTTATACGTGGATATTTGCCGTACAACCCTTCTGTAAAGCCCAAAGAGCATAGTTTTACAAGATTTTTATAGCCCTCTGGATTTTTGGCGAGAAGAAGCTGGTGGTATCTTTTGTCTTTTTGTTCTTTCGAGAATTGCTTCTTATGGTGGTCTTCTACGACGTAAAATTCACAACCAATAATGGGTTTAATATTGTATTTATTGGCCTTCGCTACGAAATCAAAAACGCCAAACATGTTGCCGTGGTCGGTAATCGCCATAGCTGGCATTTGGTCCTTTTGTGCTTTCTTGAACAACTTATCTATGTTGGAAGCCCCGTCA
>CAYNRA010000023.1:35370-36292 GCA_964399465.1 uncultured Cytophagales bacterium | reverse complement strand
CTGCTAGACCTTGCATCAATGCAGAAGCACCCAAGCGGTTTGCACCATGGTCAGAGAAGTTAGCTTCACCCAAGGCATAAAGACCTGGAACGGTGGTCATTAAGTTATAATCTACCCAAAGTCCACCCATTGTATAGTGAACCGCTGGATAAATACGCATAGGAACTTCGTATGGGTCTTCGCCAGTGATTTGCTTGTACATATCAAACAAATTACCGTATTTTTCTTTGACAACCGCTTTACCAAGCGTTGTAATTGTTTCTTTGCTTGGATTATCTAGGTTATTTTTCGTCGCTTCAGCACGTCCATAGCGTTCAATTGCGGAAGCATAATCTAGGTAAACTGCCATTTTAGAAGAACCTACACCATAACCAGCATCGCAACGCTCTTTTGCTGCGCGTGAAGCGATGTCGCGTGGTACTAGATTACCAAACGCAGGGTAACGGCGTTCTAGGTAGTAATCTCTTTCTTCTTCCGGAATTTCATTAGCTGGTCTATCATCTCCTTTTTTCTTAGGAACCCAGATACGTCCGTCATTACGTAGAGACTCCGACATCAACGTCAATTTTGATTGGTGGTCTCCCGATACTGGAATACACGTTGGGTGAATTTGTGTAAAGCAAGGATTCGCGAAGTATGCACCTCTTTTGTGTGCTTTCCAAGCCGCTGTCACGTTACTACCCATTGCATTGGTAGAAAGATAGAAGACGTTTCCATATCCACCTGTACAAAGAAGTACAGCATGACCAAAGTGACGTTCTAGTTCACCCGTAACTAAGTTTTTAGCAATGATACCACGTGCTTTTCCATCAATCATCACAACGTCAAGCATTTCATGGCGCGCATACATTTTCACTTTCCCCATACCTACTTGGCGTTCTAACGCGGAGTAAGCACCTAAAAGCAACTGTTGTCCTGTTTG
>CAYNRA010000023.1:0-35360 GCA_964399465.1 uncultured Cytophagales bacterium | reverse complement strand
ACCAAAAGAACGGTTCGATAACATTCCACCGTATTCACGTGCGAAAGGAACACCTTGTGCTACACATTGGTCAATGATATTGGCTGAAACTTCAGCTAATCTATGAACGTTTGCTTCACGTGAGCGGTAATCACCACCTTTGATTGTATCGTAAAATAATCTATACGTAGAGTCTCCATCATTCTGGTAATTCTTTGCAGCATTGATACCACCTTGTGCAGCAATTGAGTGCGCACGACGAGGAGAATCTTGAAAACAAAATGCTTTTACTTTGTAACCAAGCTCAGCCAAAGTTGCTGCAGCGGAAGCACCAGCTAAACCCGTTCCGACAACGATTACCTCAAGGTTACGTTTATTAGCCGGGTTAACAAGCGGCACGGTCGAGCGGTACTTTGTCCATTTGTCAGACAAGACGCCCTCTGGAATTTTGGCATCCAATGTTTTTATTCCTTCTGCCATAATATATGTTTAATTTATAAAGATTAATTGTGAATTACTTAATAAAGAAATAGATAGGCATTGCCGCAAAACCAATTGGAATCAAGATAGCAAAAACCCATAACCCTATCGCTTTGATAAATGGAGAGTACTTTGGATGGTTAATACCAAGTGTTTGGAAGGCACTCTGAAAACCATGCACCAAGTGATAAGATAACACAAGCATCGAAAGAACATAAAAAACAACCAAAATAGGATTCTCAAACGACTCTGCTACTTCGTAATACAAATCTTTAACAATAACTCTACGTGTCCCAGCAGCTTCGTCAGTATATTCAATCTGCTTTACAGTCTGCGTATATTCCTCTGGCATTGCCTGCTGGCTGATTAATTCACCCGTTTTTACATTTTCTATATATTCTTTGTAAGGAACATGCCCGAACTTGTAATCAAACCAAAAATCACCCATATGGACTGCAATGTAAACCAACAAAATAGTACCTAAAACGGCCATGTTACGGCTCGCCCAAGACGAAGAGTTTTTTACGTAAGCATAGCGTTGCGGGCGTGCTTTGCGGTTCTGGATTTCAAGATAAAGTCCCCAAAAAGCGTGAAATAAAATCATGGCATATAAACCATAGGAGACCGTTTTGATAAGAGGATTTGTCGTCATCAAAACTGCATACTTATTAAAAGCAAAACCGCCATCAGACTTGAAGACTTGAAGATTTCCAACCATGTGGACAATCAGGAACGTGCAAAGAAAAATCCCCGTCAAGGACATGAGTACCTTCTTTCCAATCGAACTACTTAATGTTTTTGTTACCCAAGACATACTTGTTTCTATTTGTAAAATTGAGTGTTTGTAATTAACTATCAGAATAATAATACTTAGAATAGTACAAATTATTCTGAAACCAAAAGTAAATCACAAACCGTTTAGAACCAATATAATTTATTTTTTTTTCGTGGAATAACCAAAAAATAACTCTTATTTACTCTCTCCCACCCAGTTTTATGTACGCAAGTGTATTTTTATACACATGTTAGAAAATTGATATATTTCGTTTTTCAACAGTCTGTTTATTTTTTTTGTTTACTAACTTATTCAATCTATTCTCTCTTGTTTAATTTTCACTCTTTTTCAAAAAAACCCCTTATATTCGTTCCTATTCATACTGAAATTAGGTTATACTAAGTCATTCATACATGACGCAACTCTTTTAATCGTTCAATTTCCAAAAAGATATACTACATCGATTTCCCTATATGCGATTCAAAAACCCATCATTCCAACGACTTTTATTATTTATTTCTATAAGTCTACTTACCTTTCAGGCTTCTTTTGCTACCCATTTGCGTGCCGGTGAAATTACTGCTAGGCGGGTTTCTGCCACTTCGCTTACTTATCGAGTGACTCTTACTACCTATACCGATCAAATAATGGTTTGCAGGCAAATGAAGCCCAAAACAATGTTACCTTTTATTTTGGACTATCTTCTAATCAAAATATTTCGTATGAAGTAAGTAGAAAAAGAAGAGTCCTCATCAATAGCTCCACGATGCTGAATGTCTATGATACTCTCTTTACATTCCCCGCTGCCGGTCGCTATACCATCTCTTGTGGTATTCCCAACCGAAATGCCAATACAATCAACCTCCCACAACCCTCCGACCAAATTAGCTTTTTTGTTGAATCGACTATTTTTATTAATTCCTCCATTGGATTAAATAGTACGCCTGTTCTCCTAAATGTTCCCATTGACTCCGCCGCTGTTGGGGCACGTTACATTCATAATCCAGGCGCATTTGATGTCGATGGAGATAGCTTATCTTATCGGCTCACCATCCCGAAACGTGATCTAAACATTGCCTCCGGCGTAGGTGAATTTATTGCCGGTTACAATGACCCTTCCACTTTAGGTGCTACACCTATCTTAAATGAAGCAGAAAACGGCCCCGCTACCTTTCGAATAAACCCAAGAACAGGTGATTTAATTTGGGATGCCCCCCGAAGACCCGGGCAATATAACGTCGCGTTTATTGTCGAAGAATGGCGAAAAGGACTAGATGGTACATTTATCCGAATCGGTGAGATTGTCCGTGACATGCAAATTATTGTTGTAGAAACAGATAACCGAAGACCCCAAATTACTGTACCAGAAGAAATATGTATTGAAGCTGGTGAAACCCTGCGCTTCGATGTCCGAGCTGAAGACCCTAATCAAGACCAAAATATTCGAATAACTACCTCTGGTGGCGTTTACAACAAAGACCAAAATGGTCAACCGCTTGCTTTTATACCACCCAAAGCAGCTAAGTTTATAGGAGGAGAAACAACAGGGCCAAGCCCGCAAACCGCTTCCTTCGAATGGGAAACCAATTGTCTTCATGTACGTGAACAAGCCTACGACGTGATTTTCAAAGTAGAAGATTTTCCTGGGCGTTTCAATACACAATTAACTGACTCTAAATCTGTTAAAATAAAAGTTCTCCCCCCTAGAGTTCGTGGGCTAGCTGGCGTTTCTATCGAAAATGGCGTACGTTTAAATTGGCGACCTTACCCTGAGTGTTCCGCAGAAACACAACTCATTGTCTATCGAAAAGAAAGTTGCAGCGGCCTAAATCCAGGCGAATGTACAACCGGTATGCCAAGCGCATGGGGCTATACCGCCATCGCGACAATCTCCTCAAAAGATACTATCTTTCTAGACCCAACCGCGCTGCGAGGTATCACATACAGCTACCGAATTATCGGTAAATTAGCTATTTCTCCCTTCGACTTCATGGAAAGTGCTCCTTCAACTGAAGCCTGCGTCGGTAGTACTCTTCCCGAAAATCTACCCATCATGACGCAAGTTACAGTCGATAAAACAGATGCAAACGAAGGACAAATTACTGTCAAATGGGCACGTCCTATCGGATTAAATCCTAGAGATTTTGCACCGCCTTATACCTATCGTTTACTTAGAGCAACAGGCGTTGAAGGAACTACATTCACAGAAATTGCCTCTATCCCGACAACATTAGGCACATTGAATAACGATACTACATTCGTTGATACAAAATTAAATACGCTTCAAAATGGATATCGTTACAAAATTGCTTTCTATTTTGCTAACAATCAACTACTTGGAGAAACGCCACCAGCAAGTTCAGTGCGCTTGAGTGCATTGGCAAACAACCAGCAAGTTCGTTTGTCATGGCTTGCCAACGTACCTTGGTCTAACGAAAACCAAATTCACCGCGTTTATCGCGCATCTCTTGCCGAACCAACTCAGTTCAATCTCATCGCCGAAGTTCCCGTGACGGCTGTCAATACATTCACGTATTTGGATACAGGAAAAGATAACTTCTTGGCAGATGGCGACCAAAGTATCGTCCTTCAAAACGAACAATCGTATTGCTATTATGTCCAAACATCGGGCATGTACCCGCAAATGCAAGCGCTCGGTTTGTTGCTGAATAATTCTCAACAAATTTGTGCAACACCGCTAGACGATTCCCCACCTTGTGCACCTATTCTGACTATCCCAGCCATAGATTGCGAACAAGTTGACACTGAATCTTATTGTGACCCCGCTTTTTTTGCTAATACATTGCGTTGGACAAATCCAGCCTCCACGGCTTCTGGACAGAATTGCAGACAAGATATTGTTCGCTATAATGTCTATTACAGCCGCTTTGAAAACGGTGAATTTGCACAAGTTGGCTCCGTAACTGCTACTTCCGGCGTAAATACATTCCGTCATGTACGAAATAACCGCGTTGGTTTTGCAGGTTGTTATTACATCACAGCCGTCAATAGTTTGGGAGTAGAAGGAACAGCGAGTAATGCCATTTGCTTGGATAATTGCCCAAATATTTCGTTCCCGAATGTATTTTCACCCAATGGTGATGGCGTAAACGATACTTTCTCGCCCATGCGCTGTCCAGCATTTATTCAATCTATTTCAATAGAAGTTTTCAATAGAAATGGAGGAAAAGTGTATGAAAGTACAGGCGAATCTTTGGCTTGGGACGGTAAGACAGTCGATGGACGAGAACTGCCTTCGGGTTCATATTATTATTCAATACGTGTCATTTTCGAAAGACTTTCTGAGAATGTAGAGCCGCTTACATTCAAAGGATGGATTGAACTCGTCAAATAATAATCGATTCAATTCTTACAGAGAAGAAGCACCTATTTAGTCGTTCTGAATAGGTGCTTCTTTGTGTTATCTCCTCGTCAATTCTATCTGAAATCGAATCTCATTGACATAAAAACAGGCAAATAGTCGTACCTTTGTGTTTTTTCGAATAGACGGTTAATCCTATCCTTATGTTTTCTGCAAAGTATAAAAAAGAAATTCAGCTTACGGTTCACTTAGCTATTCCTATCATTATTGCGCAACTTGGTGTTGTCTTGATGGGTGTCGCAGATAATATCATGGTTGGGCGAATATTGGGTAAAACAGCACTTGGCGTGTCTGGATTAGCTAATTCCATTGCGTTTATGATTGGCTCCATTGCCGTTGGTGGCATGGCAGCAGTTGCTCCATTGGTCTCCAAAGCCAATGCAGAAAACAATCCTGAACGCATTCACAGTCTTTTCCGTGCACTTCTTTGGGTTGCCTTAGGGTTCTCCATTTTACTTACAGCAATTAGCTTGTTTGCTGCCCAAAACTTCCATTTCTTTGGTCAGCCTGAAAATATCAACCGGCTTGCTGGCCCTTTCTTAACAATTATTTCCCTTTCCAATATTCCCCTCTTCTTATTTGTTGCAGCTAAACAACTTTCGGACGGGCTTGGCTTTACGAAAGTAGCGATGGTCATTACGATTTTGGGATTAGGAACCAACGTTGTACTGAATTATCTATTTATGGATGGTGCGGGAATCATGGAGTCTATGGGTGTTTTGGGCGCTGCTTATGCCACTTTATTGACACGTATTGTCATGATGTTCGCCATGCTTTGGTACGTTCGATACCACAAACGATTTGCGCACTATTTTCAACCTGCTTATTTTCAGGCAAGTATCAAAGATTTGGTTCGTTATTTATTCAAATTGAGTATTCCGGGTGGTTTTCAATTTTTCTTCGAAATTGCCGCTTTTGCTATTGCCGTTATTATGATGGGATGGATTGGCGAGAACGAACTAGCCGCCCATCAAGTAGCCATTAACATTGCCTCTACCTTCTATATGATGGCTTCTGGAATTGCCTTTGCCGGTGGGATTCGTGTGGGAGACGGGCGCGGACTAAAAAGCATCGACCACATCCGAACGTCTGGAAATGTCGCTGTTGGCTTGGTGACTGCCTTCATGACTTTGACCATGCTTTCCATGATATTTTTTGATAAACAGTTCATCAGTCTGTATCTCAATGACCAAGAAGTTACCCAAATTGCCACAAAGCTATTGTTCATCGCAGCTGTTTTTCAACTCTCCGACGGCCTGCAAGTGGTTGCTCTAGGAAACCTTCGTGGACTTTCAGATATCACCATCCCGACTGTCATTACTTTTGTTGCCTATTGGGTTATTGCCTTACCAATGGGGTATATTCTTGCCTTTCCACTTCATTTTGGGGCTGCTGGTGTTTGGTACGGACTTTTGGCGGGCCTAACAGCCTCCGCTATTTTATTACTTCTACGCTTCTATCAACTTATTCGAAAAGGTGTACGAGAAGAAGCGGTTTAGTCTAACTATTCGTTTGTAGCTTTTGCACAATCAAAATAATCAAACGAATATGACTTATTTCTCCCTGCGAGGAATTAAAAAAATGTATTCGTTTCATTGATTTACCTCCTTTTCTCTTCCAAACAAAAAGCCGAGTTACCCTAAAAAGTGGAACTCGGCTTTTATTTTTTTACCTAAATTTGACTTAAACGCAGCTAAAAAATCTCGTAAAAAAATAATTTTTAATTCGTGAAATATTTATAAATTATTCATTTTCAATTGTTTCACTGCATAGTCCGCAGCTCTAGCCGTAAGTGCCATATAGGTCAAAGACGGATTTTGCGTAGAGGTCGAAGTCATGCAAGCTCCGTCTGTCACAAATACATTTTTACATGCATGTAACTGATTCCATTCGTTTAAAAGAGACGTTGCAGGATCTTTACCCATTCGTACACCGCCCATTTCATGAATATCCAAACCCGGCGCTTGCTTACTATCATTTGTCCGGATGTTTGTAAAACCAGCCATCGTAAACATTTCTGTCATTTGCTCAAGGTAATCTTTCACCATTTTTTCATCGTTGTCATCATACGAGATGGAAACCTTCAGCTGCGGGATTCCGAATGGGTCTTTCAAGGAAGAATCTAAGCTAACATAATTTGTTTCTTTGGGAATCGTCTCACCCATCATGTGCGAACCTACTTGCCAATTTCCGTACGCTGGATTCAAAAGTTGTTCTTTTAGGGATGCTCCTACCCCATCTTGGTTTGTATGCACCATCCGAGATGCACCAAAACCTGCTGCATAGCCTCTCAGAAAATCTGTCTCTTGCTTATATACATTTCTGAATCGAGGTATATACCCACTATTTGGGCGACGACCTTCTGTTTTTTGGTCTAAAAATCCTTCATATTCACCAGAAACACGCGCACGATAATTATGGAAAGCGACAAATTTTCCTAAATATCCATTATCGTTTCCTAATCCATTGGGGAAACGAGAAGAAATGGAGTTGAGCAAAATTAAATTTGTATTCAAAGCTGCAGCATTTACAAAAATAATTTTGGCGTAGTACTCGGTCATTTCTTTGGTGTGCGCATCTACGACACGTACACCCGTTGCTTTTTGCTTTTTCTCGTCAAAAATAAGGGAATGTACTACTGAATCAGGGCGCAAAGTCATTTTACCCGTTTTAGCAGCCCACGGAATCGTTGAAGCATTTGAGCTAAAATAGCCTCCGTACGGACAACCGCGCTCGCAGATAGTTCGGTGTTGGCATTGTGCCCGCCCTTGGTCGTAATGTATCTGCTGAGGTGTCGTAAGATGTGCAGCTCGCCCAATAATAACATGCCGATTTGGGTAATTTTTGGCTACTTTTTCAGAGAAATATTTTTCAACGCACGACAGTTCATGGGGCGCTAAAAACTCGCCATCTGGTAAAATATCCAAGCCATCTTTGTTTCCAGAAATACCTGCGAACTTTTCTACATAGCTGTACCAAGGTGCCAAATCATCGTAAGAAATCGGCCATTCTACGGCAAATCCATCGCGTGCAGGTCCTTCAAAATCATATTTACTCCAACGCTGCGTTTGCCTTGCCCACATCAGAGACTTTCCCCCAACTTGGTAGCCACGAATCCAGTCGAAAGGCTTTTCTTGTATGTACGGATGCTCCTTGTCTTTTACAAAAAAATGGGTCGTTCCTTCGTAAAAAGCATAGCATTTGGAAATAATTGGATTCTCTTTCTTGACTTCGGGTGATAATTTTCCTCTGTGCGGAAATTCCCAGGGCATTGTATTTGTCGTTGGGTAGTCCGTAATGTGTTTTACATCACGACCCCGCTCTAAGACAAGCGTTTTTAAACCCTTTTCTGTCAACTCTTTCGCAGCCCAACCTCCGCTAATTCCAGAGCCAATTACGATGGCGTCGAAGGTTCTTTTTTTAATCGAATCTATTGATAAATAAGTCATTGTGTGTAGAATAAAGATAGGTTAGTTTTAATTAATCGGTACGCATCCCAAATAACGTGCTGGTGCAAATTCAAATTTGGTATGTTCAGTCATGACATATTCCGAACTCATATATCCTTGAATAATCAGGTTTTTCATAAGTCGGAAACCCGTCCGAATTTCCTTTTCTTCTTGTTGCTCGACGGCTTCCAAGACTAATTCTCGTTGGCGAACAGACAATTGCCCTACTTCTTTTCCATACATCAAAAAAGCGACTTGAGTCACACGGTCTAAAAGTGCTTTGGCTGTCGCTTGATCGGCGGTTTCGTAGCAATCTTGTAACATCGTTTCTACAAATAAATGTACTCCTAACTCCTTAGCACCCGGAGTATCCGTCTGCGGAATAAAAGTATCCACCACTATCTCCAAAATATTTGTTTCTGTGACAGATAAGAATTTAGGGGACTGCGGAAGACGTTCCGGCGACCAAGATGTAGCCCAAGCAGGCAAGCTCACCATAGCCCCTGCCGTGACTGTGAGGCGCTGTATTAGTTGACGACGATTCATACGGTTGAATAAATTAGGTAAGGTTATTCCAAAATTCAAATATACCAAAAATAGTATTTTTTCTTTTTTTAATTGGATAAATTGACCCCATTTAGATACATAATGCCTCTTTTATCATTTACACAAGATAAATCACAACTTTTAGCCATTGAAAATTCGGTACATTTGTGAAATTTAATTCAGATTAATAGTAAAAAAGCATGAAGTCAATCACAGTATATTGTGGGGCAAACAAGGGTTTTCATCCCGCGTACGAAGAAGCTGCCAAAGAATTGGGTACATACCTAGCTGAAAATGGCTATACGATGATTTTTGGAGGTGGAAGTGTCGGTTTAATGGGCGTAACGGCAACAGCTGCACTTGAAGCAGGTGGTAAAGTCATTGGCGTTATCCCTCATTTTTTAGATGCCATGGAAGTAGGTCACAAAGAATTGACAGAAATGCACCTCGTGGACACCATGCACACCCGCAAAGCAAAAATGGAAGAATTATCCGATGCTTTTATCACCATGCCCGGAGGATACGGAAGTATGGACGAAATTTTCGAAATATTGACTTGGGCACAACTAGGTTTGCATAAAAAACCCGTTGGCATTTTAAATATTCGTGGTTATTATGACTTGTTAATCAAGCAGTTAGACCACATGGTAGAGGAAGGATTTTTGAGAAAAGAAAACAGAGAATTGGTTGTTGTCGGAAATGACATTCCTTCGCTTTTTGAAGCGATGCACCACTACGAACCCGATGTACGTAAAAAATGGCTCGATAATTCAGGCATTTAATCTATAAGACAGATTGCCTTCCTTTTATCACGTTTCAAACAATTCATACCTTCAAAGGTGAACAACTTCCAAAAAATAGGGCTCTATTTTTTACAATAAAGCCCTTTTTTTTATTTCCTAACAGCCTTTAAGCTCAAATCAAGACTTTTCACCGAGTGGGTTAAATAACCCATCGACACATAATCAACGCCACACAGAGCATATTCCCGTACATTTTCTGGTGTAATTCCTCCGGAAGCCTCCACTGGGAAGCGTCCCGCAATCAATGTAAGGGCTTTCCGAATATCAGTGAAAGAAAAATTATCGAGCATAATCCGGACGACACCGCCAATCTCAAGAACTTCGGCCAACTCTGTCAAATTTCGTACTTCTATTTCAATAGATAACTCTTTGTTTTTTTCCTTCAAATACGCATGAGCCGCCTCCAGCGCTTGGCGAATACCACCTGCATATCTTTGATGAGTATCATGTCGTACAGTCCAAACCGGTGATTAACACCTCCACCGATTTTCACTGCCCACTTTTCAATCAAGCGAAAATTTGGCGTCGTTTTGCGTGTATCTAAAACTTGGCAAGATGTTCCATGTAGTGAATCTACGATTTTACGGGTGACAGTCGCGATACCGCTCATGCGTTGCATACAATTCAGTACCAAACGCTCGGCAGTCAAAATAGATTGATCCTTTCCGGAGACATACAGTACAATATCACCCACTTTCATTTCTTGCCCATCTTGCATGAGAACCTCCACTTGGAGTGTGGGATCTACTTCCTCAAAAATATAAAGAGCGAGCTCGACCCCAGCTAAAACTCCATCCTCTTTGACCAATAAATGGGCTTTTCCGTGCGCATCTGCTGGAACTGTGGCTAATGAAGTATGGTCGCCGTCTCCGATGTCCTCCTGAAGTGCTGCTTGTATAAATGTCCTGATTGCTTCTCTTGTTACTAACATATCTTGCTTCTCGTGTTGATTAAAAAATGGGAATACGAAGGTAAAAATGTTTCGCTAAAGTTCGTTTCTCCCGCTTGAATTACCGAATTTTGAACCTTCCTTTTATCAATCTGTTTATACATCTACATATAAAACGGAAAGATTGACTTAATTGCGCATCTATGAAAATATCTCTTTGGGCGATCGTCGCCACTTTTATTCTGTTCGTTGGTTGTTCTAAAAATACACCACTCGATTTGCAAGGATTTGATACTCTTACCTTTGAAAAAGACCGAGGAGGCTGCTTAAATCAAAGACAAAACCTCATTGAAGAACTAAAAAAACGTGAAAATCTCATTTTGGGTGCAAGTCAAAACCAAATTGCAGAAGCCCTTGGACGCTACGATTATCAAATTTTGGACGAACGAAATCAAAAAATCTATGTTTATTTTTTAGAAAAAGGTCCACATTGTGAATTCATCCAAAATCCATCACAAGCGCAAACCCTTGCTTTGCATTTTAATGCGATTAGTTTGGTAAAAAAAGTAACGTATCAACGCGGTAATCCTTGATGCTTGAATGTATAATAAACCACAAGCAATAAACCCGTCGCATACATGGCATGAAAGGGAATCATTCCTACAAAACCAAGTGAAATATCTGCCAGGACAGCAAAGATATAATACAACCCAAGTCCCGCTTCCAGATAGGTAATCAGCGGGACTTTTTTTGTGAGATAACTATTTGATTTCCAAGATGCTGATACTTCAGATACATTAAACTTCGGCGTTCGAACAAAAGGTGTTTTTCTCCCTGTATATCCCTCCAAAACAGCCAAAGCATTGTGCAATGAAAGCCCCATCATGAATGTGAGAAAGGATAAAAATAATCGAAGAAATCGCCCAAAGGATTGTTTTTGTTCGGAATAAGCAAGCCAATAAAAGAAACCTAGGATTACCCAACTTATTTGAAAAAACGCCGTCCATTTGGCATAAACAGCCCAATCAGGATGCTGTGAAAGCACCCAAGCGGCGGGCAGACTGAGTAATCCAGAAAAAAATACACCTACAAAAATGGAGGAATTGAGCAAATGAAAGAACCCGTGCAAACGGGTGGACATAGAAAGCCCTTTTGCCTGAAAAACCCGTTTCGTGTTTTTGACCAAACATTCTGCGCCTCCTTTCATCCAGCGGTACTGTTGGGACTTGATTGCTTCCATTGAAACCGGTAATTCGGCGGGTGAAGCAACATGGCGGAGATATACAAATTCCCATCCTTTTACTTGGGCGCGGTAACTCAAATCGAGGTCTTCTGTAAGCGTGTCGGCTTCCCACCCTCCTGCATCTTCGATGGTTTTCGTACGCCAAACTCCAGCAGTTCCATTGAAATTAATGAAGTGGTTTTGTGCATTTCTGCCTACTTGTTCGATGGTAAAATGAGCGTCCAGACCAAAGCCTTGGAGTTCGGTCAATAGAGAGAAAGAAGCATTTAGATGCGCCCACCGTGTTTGCACAACGCCCACTTCTTTTCGGTGAAAATGGGGTATTGTTTTCTGTAAAAAAGCGGTGTCTGGTAAGAAATCGGCATCAAAAATGGCGACAAATTCGGCATCCGTTTGGGTAAGTCCGTAGGCAAGTGCCCCTGCTTTAAAGCCCCGTCTGTCTGGGCGACGAATATGTTTTACAATAGATTTGATAGCCTCCGGCAACGTATCCACGGTGTTTTGTACCAGTTCAGTTGTTTCGTCGGTAGAATCGTCTAAAACCTGAATTTCCAGCTTATCGAGCGGATATTCTAATTGGGCAACTTGCTTGATGAGACGTTCTATAACGTATTTTTCGTTGTAAATCGGTAATTGTACAACCACTTTCGGCCAGACGGATGGCACTTCGGGGTGACTTATTTCCTTCTTTCTAGCTGCCAAATAGTGAATGACAAGAACAAGCTGAACGATACCATACGACAAAATAAGAAGTACGGGCAAAAGATACAAAACCAAAACAACACTGTGCATACTTGCTTTCAACCTAGTTTAATGAAGCACAAAATTAGAATAATATATGTATTTCACTTCTTCTTTCCTGCACATTGCCGTAGTTCGGAAAGAATAGATAACTTCATTACATGGTAGATGAAACGCGTTTTACTAATTCCAAGCACCAGCAGGACGAAATAATTCAGGCTGATACGAGCTTTGTTTATGTGTATTTGACCTAATTTCTTGGGTAAATACGCAATTCATTCCTTTTTTTTATATATTTGCAACTTTATTGCATTAGATTTGTTTACTACATCAGACAGGCATTATTTCTTGTCGATTTGGCAAAGTAAGCAACCATTCATTCGTCATCCACAAGATACACATTCGTTTCAGCTCATGTTCAAATACGAGATTTTCAAAAACCAATCCGATTTACTCGGGATAATCAGTGCCTCCCTTTGCGTCGTACATTGTTTAGCCACGCCTTTCATTCTACTTTTATTCACACAACTACACTGGTGGCATGATTTATCCTTTATCTTTTTGGTTATCAGCGGCATAGCTGTTTATTTGAGCACGCGCACGAGTCATCATAAAACGTGGAAGACCGTCATTTGGGCGAGTTTCTCCGTGTTAACTGTTGCTGTTTTCATGGAAGAGTCTATTGAATGGATGCATGAAGTGAGTTATGTTGCAAGTGCTGGTTTGGTGATTGGTCATTATTTCAATCAAAGACACACCATTCATTGTCAGCACGATTGACACGAAATACACGTTATTTTTGGAAGCCGGACAGATGTCTGGCTTTTTTTATGTTCTTCCCTAAACGACGTAACAGCTTCCTTACAATCAAGTAACTTAGAAGAATATATGGAAAAAAGAGTATTGAGGTATTATTAAGGTTCATACATCTACATATGAACTGGAATGAGTTTGTATAGCTGTATGAAACAAAAGAGAAGCTGCCACAACTAGAATTATTGAAATTAAGTCAACTTGTTTTCGAGAAACTAACCCTATCTATTCATCTAGTTTTCTGTTTTATACTAGACTTTTTCCCTTATCTTAGTAATCAACTCATTTTTCATCTTTTCCCCATTTCTATCAATGAAAATCATTTTAACCACTGGCTTAGTATTCTTCGGTCTTTTCCTCTCTCACTGCTCGTTCGGACAAACGCAATCCGAGCTAAACCAAGATGCGTACAATGACTATCTACGTGCTGACAAACAGCTCAATTCTGTCTATACGGCCGTTTTAAAAAAATATAAATCCGACCTTGTATTTATCAAAAACCTCCGAGAAGCACAGCGCCTCTGGATTCAGTTTCGCGATGCTGAAATGCGTGCAAAATATCCTGAACGTCCCGTTGGGGAGTACGGCAGCATACAACCCATGTGTTGGCATATGTACTTACAAGAGTTAACAGAAGAACGAACAGCAAAACTCAAAATATGGCTTTCAAGAACTGAAGAAGGTGATGTTTGCGCAGGTTCAGTTCAGGTAAATTAATCTACTTAAAATGCTAATAAATAGGCAAGTCAAGTATCTCATTTATCTGAAAATGAGGTACTTGACTTATTTTTTCTTTAACTTCTGAATTAGTTTAAGTAAGCTTTCTCTATTTTTTGCTTCATGGTAAAACTTGGGCAATCGTTCCAAAAGTGTAAAATGAGTTCGTTCATTGCTTTGTCGCTGTTTAGCAGCGATGTATTTCTCGAGATAGCTCAAATGCGCATCATTTAATGCCCAAAAGACATCATCTCTGAAAGTGGCAAAATACCACAGCTTGGCTTGAAAATAAACATGGGCTGAAACCTGCATTGGGACACGCTTTCCCAAAAACCAGATTGAGGTACTCACCGTTTTAAAAAAACCACAATACTGACAAACCAACTTTGCTTTCGCATGTGCATAGTCCACTGTTGCCCATGCTTTTCTTTGACAACTTGGGCAGTGCACAGCTACCTTTTGGTTAAAATCTGTCAATCTTAGATTTTGATCTTGAAATCGGGATGAGTTTTTTTCCATAGTACAACATGTTTTGAATGCTACAATATTTTTGTCTTTTAGATTAATTCGTAAAATTCAACAAAACGAGATAAAAAGAAAGAATGAGGTAGATTTTACTGAAAAATAGTTCTTTGCGACATTATTTCTGAAATACATTTAGGAGAAATTTATTTTTTCTTCAATTCATCTTTAGTTTCTCTACCTACCTTGTAAGGTGAAGCTTATATCAGCAAATCGTACCCCACCTTCAAGAAAAATGACCCTTCATCCAATAAAACCCATCTATGTAGGCATAGATTTAGGTACAGCCAACACGATTATAATGGATAAAGAGCGTGTTCGTCTCCAAGAACCTTCTATCATTGCCTTCCGTTCCTCAGACACGTCGCTCGTCGCTGTTGGTCAACAAGCTATGGCGATGCACGAAAAAACACCTGCTTTTTTTAAAACCATCAAACCATTAAAAGATGGTGTTATTGCAGATTTTTCGTCAGCTCAGCAAATGCTCCGCGGATTTGTCGAAAAAACAACACTTACAAAGAATCGTTTCGGGAAGAAAATATTTCTTATTTGCATTCCCTACGATACCACGGAAGTAGAAAAGCGCGCCGTGCATGATTCTGCGCATGGAGCTGGTGCAGATGAAGTTTGGTTAATTTTTGAACCTATCGCTGCTGCTATTGGTATTGGATTAGACATTTTTAAGCCACAAGGTCAAATGTTGATAGACATTGGCGGTGGAACAACCGAGGTGGCTATTTTATCTATGGCTTCTGTGGTTAGAAATCAATCGCTCCGATTGGGTGGAAATACCTTTGACAAAGAAATTGTGGAAGGAGTTCGGCGACAATTTAATTTACTCATCAGTGAGCGAATGGCTGAGCGTATTAAGAAAGAAATAGGTTCTGCAATACATCATTTAGAGGAAAATAGACCCAAAAAAATGCAATTGACAGGAAGAGATTTAGCGAATGGATTACCCCGCGCCATCGAAGTTTCACATCATGAAATTGCTACGTATCTAGACCGCTCGCTAACACAAATCGAGCGAAGTATCGTTAAAACATTGGAGCAATGTCCACCCGAACTTTCCAGTGATATTTTCAAAACGGGTATCACCCTAACGGGTGGAGGAGCACTACTCCACGGAATGGTACAAAGAATACAACAAAAAGTACAACTTCCTGTTCGTATTACGCCAGAGCCTCTACTTTCTGTCATGCGGGGAATCCACCATACCTTGCAACTTTTACCACAAATTCCGCCTTATATTTTTAAATAAATTAGTACACATGCTACGACTACTTTTAATTGAAGACGAACCAAAAACCGTGCAATCTCTCAAGAGTAGCTTGGAAACCAATGGTTTCGATGTGGATATTGCCTACGATGGCGATATAGGCTCCATGTTGGCACGCAAAAATCCCTATGACGTCATTATTTCAGATATTATTTTACCATATAAAAATGGATATGAAATCGTAAAAGAAATCCGGGAATCTGGCTCTTCTACACCGGTTATTCTTCTTACCGCTCTTAGTTCTCTCGACGAAAAACTTAAGGGTTTTGATGTCGGAGCCGATGATTACCTCATCAAACCATTTGAACTCAAGGAACTCATTGCCCGAATCCGGGTGGCTACAAGACGGACAAATTCTTTGCACATTGCTTTCAAAAAATTGCAATTTGATGACCTTGAAATGAACCTCGACACCAAGACCGTCACGCGTGGAGACCAAGCAATACCCCTGACAGCCAGGGAGTTTGGGCTGCTCGAATGTTTACTTAAAAACCAAGGAAGGGTGCTTTCCAAAGAAGAATTATTGGATAAAGTTTGGCAAATGGACGCTGATGTCACCACAAATGTAGTGGAGGTTTTTATGAATTTACTTCGCCGAAAAATAGACAAAGATTTCCCCAATAAGCTCATCTATACCATTTATGGAATGGGCTATGTTTTAAAGAAAAATCCGTAAGTATGTGGCAGACGAAATTCACTATTTTTTATTTCCTTTTTATTTTACTTGCTAGTGGTTTGGGGGCTTGGCTTTGGACTTCTTTTGCACTTTTCTTTTACCTGCTTTTTTGTGCTGTATTTCTATTTTTTACCTTTTATTATTTCCAAGAAAAAGAACGAAGAAACAGTGACGAAATGGTCGATACGATTGCATCCATTTATCCTAAAAATGTGGAAAAAAGACTTGAAACAGATGAATCTAATGTGCATAAAAACATTAAAATAGCCATCAACGACTTACTTGACAGAATCGAAGGGGCATTCCAATTACAACAAACTTTTATTTCTAATTTTTCGCATGAGCTTAAAAATCCACTCATGAAGATGGTTTCTCAACTCGAAATGGCTATCCTGAAGGAACGTGATCATGCTGAATATCAACGCATTATACGTTCTGTATTAGATGATTTGAAAGAGTTAGGACATTTGTCTGATACGTTGCTAGAACTTGCCAAAGTGGGTAATAATCAAACTGAATTTATACCCGCCTCTCTTCGCATCGACGAGTTACTATTTGATGCACGTGAATATTTATTGACAGGCTCCCGTGACTGCCGGATTCGCATTGATTTTGCAGCAGATGCCCTCACAGAAGAGGACTTGACCGTGCTCGGAAATGCCCATTTATTGCGAACCGCTTTTGTTAACTTAATGGAAAACGGGTGTAAGTTCTCGTACGATGGTGTTGTGCACGTACGTTGCGGCAGAGAAGAAAACTTCGTTGTTGTTTCAATTAAGAATAAAGGATTTGGGATTAAACCCTCAGATATTCCCCATTTATATGACCCGTTTTTTCGAGCAGAGAACACCGCATCTTATAAAGGATATGGCATTGGGCTTCCGCTGGTACATCGGATTATTCGGCACCACAAAGGTGATATCCGAGTTTTCTCTGTGGAAAATGAAGAGACAGACTTCCAAATTATTTTACCGATGCCATGATCACAAGAAAAACATACTTATTTATTGTTTATTTATATTTTATTCAGTTCTCCTTCAGTCTTGTTCGGTAGATTCGTAGCATAAATACGGCAAATCTTATGAAATATCCAACGCAAGAAGCAAGTAAAGACCTATTACACTACACCAGTTTTCTCCTTTTCTTAGCTACCATCGGGCAAACAGCTTGGCTTTTTTTTACAGACCAACCTATGGACGAAGTTTCTTGGACATGGGCTGCTACTACTATTGCTTGGTTTGTGAGTGCTTTCGTTTTTAGCTGTAAATACAGAAATATCTATCCAAATCGTTCTTTATTAACTGTCCAAATACTCACACTAATTGGTTTTTATCTTGCAGCAACGCACCAGCAAAGAGCCACATGGTTGTTTCTTGGTCTTTTCTTAGCCATCATTTTATTACTTGTCATCATCACTGATTAAATAAAAAAGCACTTAAAAAAAGACCCTAAGACCTCATTTAAGTGCTTTTCTCTGCCTGATTTAAAGTAAAAAAAGAAATTTAAATCAATGAATTAATGTGATTGCGGCTTGTGTAAAGTTACGGGCGAACTGTTCTCCAAACTCAAAATATAAGTCTGGTTCAATCAATTCAATTTCCATCAAATGAAAATTTCCTTGCATAAAAACCCCATCCACACGCGCATACAAAAGTGGTTCAGGAAATTGTGCAAGCACTGCCTCCGCTGCCTCCAAATGAGCCAAAGAGGGAACAAATGGCGCGTATTGACCACCGTACTGGCGTTGTACCCGAAAATCTCCTGTTTTAGGTAGTTTTTTGATGGCATGTGATAATTTCTT
Source organism: uncultured Cytophagales bacterium (assembly GCA_964399465.1). Classification (GTDB taxonomy): domain Bacteria; phylum Bacteroidota; class Bacteroidia; order Cytophagales; family Spirosomataceae; genus CAYNRA01. The sequence continues at coordinate 17,265 of CAYNRA010000023.1, read as the reverse complement.
ATTGAAATAAATCAATGAATACTCACCATCCGACATAATTTCAGGCAAAAAAGGTTGAATCAGTTGATCTGTTTCTCCGACCAAAGTAGCCCAATCCTTTTCATTGATTTCGGTGACATTCAACCGATGCGTCTCGTAAGAACCTGCAGAAACTGCAGGTTTCACAACGATTTCAGACCACCCTTTATCTTTTAGCTGTTTCCAAGAAATGGCCTCCTCGCCTTTCGGTGAAAATAACGTAGGTATAATTGGAACACCTTGTTGTTCAAACGATTGCAGATAAAATTTATGAGCATTTCGACGAATAGTTTCTATAGAATTCCAAAGTGGAATACCTAGATTTTCGAGTTCAGTGAGCCAAGCTTGAAAAGCATCTGCTTTTACGTAGTAATCCCATGTATTTCGGATAATGAGGGCGTCAAAACGTGCCCAATTCACTTCGGGATTATCCCAAATGACAGGTTCTGCGTCTATTCCTAGTTCACTAAAAAAAGGAATAATTTGTTGGTCGGCTTCAATCAATTGAGGCAAGCGTTCACACGTAACTAGACCTATTTTTTTCATTTATATTTTCTCATAATTTAGAATTTTCAACTATTCCATTATCTCACCACAATATTCGAGAACCCCTTTACCCGTTAGTTGAGATGGAGAAATACGTAGATTTTGTGACTTTTTCCGGGCATTCATACCGTTAAAAGGCGTTGGTAACCAAAGACCATATGAAAGAACATGTCTTACACGCGTGCGTTGATCAAAAGTGAATGAATTTTCATAGTTAATATAATAATCCATAAAGTTAGAACTTGTGAATATCCGTCCATCGGAACATCTTTCCCTACGATATCCGAATTGATTAATATTGGTTTCATATTTTTTGCGATCGTATTCAAATGTATCGGGGCAGTAATCTGAATCATCCTGACATTCATTCAAATCTGTTAAATTTCCATTAAACACGTGTCTGAGTCCAAGATTATGCCCTAATTCGTGTGCCAATACACCCACATCTTTTGCATATCTTTCAACTAGATATGTTCCGTACGGAAAACTAGGTTGAGATCCTTTTAGAGCAAAACCACCAACCCCTTCCAACGGATTCGTATTCACCATGACTGGATAAAAAGCAAATCCAGCAATACCCGTCAAAGTACCTTGTTTAACCCAAACATTCAAGACGGTATTAGGATCCCAGAAATCTTGACGCGCATTGGAAATAAATTCATTTTGATTCCAGGTAGTCGAGTTCTTATTTACAGGATGTACACCACGAACAGCCAGTGTATTTCCTTCGTTGTCTTTGTCGTAAGGATAAAATTCTACGAAAACTTCTACCCCACTTGGATCACGAACATCAGCGGTATTAATCCGGTACGTATCTTTATATGCTTTATTTACTTCAGAAAAGAGTTTTGTCACTTCTTCATTTGTATAACTCACTCCAAAAGAGTGAATTATGACAGGAATACGTACAGTAGGAAAAACTTCTGGTTCGGGAATATTCAAGCGTACTTCTTTACTAACTAAGCCATCTGGTAAGCGGATATCGAAAACATGCACACCAGGAACAGCTGTTTTATACGGTTTTGTGTGGTCAAATGGTTGTCCATTATCATAAACACGCGCTTGGGAAGAGAGCGGAATTTCACGATCTTGTAAATCAAAAGAACGAGGTTTAAAGAGAATTTCTGACTTATTATTTGCGCGAATAACACTTCCGACAAGTTCAAAATCGAGTTGAAGTTTTTGTGTAATTTCTTTGACCTGAATCACCAAATCAGTCGATTTAATATCCCTAAATCTCGCCTCAATTTGAAAAGTTCCGGGTTTTGACAACTGCCAAGCACCATTTGATAAAATAACTTCTTCTTTTGTATTCACATTTACAGCAACCAGATTGATGGGAATGTCTAGCGTTTGTCCTTCGTAAGAAGCTGAAGCCGTAAAAACCAAAATAGAATTATCGTTGAAATAGGTATTTTTAGGTGTTGTATTTGTCACTTGTAAACTAACTTTATTGACATCAAACAACTGAACAGAGGCAGTATTCGAAGTTAATCTACCGAAACTTGCTTGAATTTTTTTGATACCATCCGAATTAAATTCGAGCGTCGGCCCTTGTATTTCTTGGGCGTTTGCTGTCCAATTCATAAGCGGTAAAAAGTCATACAAAATCACTTTTAAATCTTTATCAAAAGCACGAATACTTGGCTTAATAGTTACTTTTTCACCTGTTTTAAAAAAAACACGATTTTCTGGTAAAGAAAGTTCGATACGTTTCACTAGGTTAAATCCTAGAAATTGTGCGGACGGTTGAGGGGCTTCATTTTGCACGCAAGCTTGAAAGAAAAGCCCTGTAATGAATGTATAGGTAATGAGTTTTTTCATTCAAATATTAGAGAGATACGGCTATGCTCATAGATTTATTTGTTCTGTTGGCATCGGTTTCCAACGAATACAAACCATAATCCAGACGCAACTCAAAAAGTGGTTTTTTCTTAACATAAATTCCCGTTGCTACGACAAGACCAAAATCATTGGGTTGGGCTCGATACACGCTCTCAGCAAAATCAGTAAACCGCGTTAGAGAAGGAACATCTGAGTTGACAGAAACACCCAACATGCGCGCAGCATAACCACCAACCGCAATGTAAGGTGTCTTATTTTTGATGGATACGGGCTTATATATAAATGGTAAAGCCGTAATTTGTGCGTAATGAAGACGAGTGACTGTCTCAAAATTCAAGCTTCGGTCTACAAAAGCCTCACGCGCTCCTCTGAGTGAATAGCCGACCTCAAGGCGTGAACCCACCTTCTTTTTCGAAAGTACATCCCAAGCAAGCCCAACTTGCAGTCCCAAAGGCGCATTGGTAGGCAATAAAAGTGTGTTTCGAGTTGTGTTGAAGGCAGACCAACTCGTCGCGAATCGAATGCCAACATATGACCTAGATGCTTTTTTTTGCTCCCCTTTTATTGGCTCAATAGCTGGATTTTCGAAATGGCTATAGGCGTATTGACATATAAATAAAAGGAATGGTAAAATGACTTTTTTCATAGATACAAAAGTAAATAAAGGATTAAATAGCGGATTATTTGTTGAAATAAGTGACTAATTTACACAAGAAACAAGATTCAATTTCGGAAATCTGCGAATAATTATTATCTATTATTAATTTTGCTACATGCGATATATAGTTTTCAATTTCCTTAAATCTATTTTTCAGACAGCCCACTGGCTCAGTTTAGATGTTGTATTGGGTGCAATTTCCCTACATCTTGCATTTTCAAATTTACCAGTAGGCAAATCTGTTACTTGGAATACGACAACCAGCCTACTTGCCTTATCTGTTTGGGCTATCTATCTACTAGACAGACTATTAGACAACAGAAAACCAGAAGAAAATCAAACCAAAAGACATCTATTCCACCTAAAATATCAATTCAATTTATCTTTACTTTTCTTACTCATTCTCTGTATTTGCTTTTTTTTGGTTTTCACTTTATCTACACCTATTTTGCATTTCGGTATATGTATATCTTTTAGTGTAGCCATTTACTTCGGGCTCGTTCATGCTTATTTAACCAATAAAAAAAGCATTTTTTGGGTCAAAACCATCGGTATTTCCGTGATTTATCCACTTGCTGTTGTGGGGAGTATCTTCGTGCAACAAAGTTCTATTAATCTGAGCAGTTGGTTGGCAGCCCTTTTTGTTGGATTTATCAGTTTTCAAAATCTACTCTTATTTGCTTATTTCGAGAACGGGCAGCCATCTGGATACGGAAAAGTCATTCGTTACATAGCCATTTTACTTCTTTTCACTTGGATTTTTCTGTTTTACGGCGCACAGACCTATCCTAGTTTTCTGACAGGGATTCTGGCAGGCATTTCTGTCATTTACAGTCTAATCCCTATTTTTTACAACCAACTCATAAAAAATGAAAACTACCGATGGATTATCGATAGTTTATTGATTACAAGTATATTATCTCTTATTTTTTGAATTTTTAGGCGTCTTTTTCGTAGATGTATCCTCTTTTTGTTCGTTCATTTTTCGCACACCCCGACGATACACATAAAAAAGAAAACCCGCCACAGCATACATTAAAAAGAAGTAACTGTCCTTTAAAGTTACACCTTTATAAAAAAATTGATCTACCCACATGATTAAGAAAGCCAAACTGCCAAAAAGCAACAACGTCTCTGTAATTTTTAATTTTTGCATACGAATAATCAAATTATATTTTTTACTATTCTATTTTAAAACTCCCACATACTACTCAAAACAAAAAAGAGATGTTTTTCACTGAAGTCCTTATCTTTTTTTTAATGTGCCAATAATCGGGAAACGACCAAAAACCTGAGCTGTATGAGGCGCGCCTTTCAATTCTTCTGTTAAATCCTGTCCTGCCCAGTGTTCATAATGTTTTCCATTTTTCCAAAGCCTCGACCCGCCGACATCATAAATTTTACCTTCATGCGCGACCCAAATTTCTTCTTTATCTTGTCCGTTTCGGAGAGCCAATTGTTGAATTGTATATTCTTTCATTTATCTTTTCGTTCTACTTACCCAATTTATCGCTAGACTAAAAATAGAAAAAGCAACAATTTGATTTTGATTTGCGTTTGTTTATGCAATGGTAATTCGTTTATTTTACACACGCCAATTGTTCCTTTATTTGACAATCTGCTTGCAAAACAAGGTTAGAATTTTACAAATATAGATTATCTTACACACGAAATGAAACACAAATCCGTCTTACTCCTGCTTGCTTTCACGATTTTTGTGAGCCTATCTGGCTGTGAAAAAATTCCACCACTCAGCGAACGCATCGCCAAAACTTGGCGGGCAGGTATCGTTCTTTGGAGCGGAACAACCGTTTATTCACGCGGTGGCTTAAGTAATACAACAGCTGGCTATACCAATTACAGCTTACAACTCACTACAGCAGGAAGTGTCATTTTACGTGAATTTACAGGAGAAACCTTCAATGGGCAATGGGAACTTGTAGGTGAGTCAACACTTGTTCTAAAAAATTTATCCCCTGCACCAACAGGAACAAATGGAACCCTAGAATACAAAATTGATAGCATTTCTGATACTGAACTTAAACTATCATCTACAACCGCGTATGCAAAAACAGGCGATAAAACCGTCACGCTGAACTTACAAGTTGTTCAATAAAACATATACACTTTCAAATGTATTTTAAAAGCCGAGCTACTCATTTATTGAGTAACTCGGCTTTTTTATCCTATGATATGCACCACAACGATTTATTTTCTCCGCCTTTATCTTCCTTTTTTGCACGTATTCCCACTAGCAATAAGCCAAGTTCAAACGGAAAAATGAAAGTTTGTGGACGGACTTTTTTTTACAAAATCATTTCCACGTAATTTTGTCTATTATGAAAAGAACAGAACTTAGTGAATTAGGAGAATTTGGATTAATTAACCGAATTAATCAACACGTAAAAATATATCACCCAGATACAATCAAAGGTATCGGTGACGACGCGGCCGTCCTTGCCAAAACAGAGGACACACTTACCCTCGTTTCCTCTGATATGCTGATTGAAGGCATTCATTTTGACTTGACCTATTTCCCGCTCAAGCATCTTGGGTATAAAGCGGTTGCTGTCAATGTTTCGGATATTGCAGCCATGAACGGTTTACCCAAACAAATGACTATCAGTTTGGGTGTAAGTAATCGTTTTCCGGTAGAAGCCATCGACGAACTCTACGAAGGCATCCGATTGGCGTGCGAAAACTATCACATCGACCTCGTCGGTGGAGATACAACAGCCACACGCTCCGGATTGACGCTCGCTGTCACGCTCATTGGCGAAGTAAAAAAAGAGGCCATTGCCTACCGTTCTGGCGCAAAACCCAATGATATTGTCTGTGTAAGTGGAGATTTGGGAGCAGCTTACATGGGTTTGCAAATACTTGAACGAGAAAAGCAGGTTTTTAAAGCCAATCCTGAGATGCAACCTGACTTAGAAACACATGCCTATCTCATCGGGAAACAACTCAAACCAGATGGAAGAACAGATATTATCCACGAATTAATGGAAAAAGGCATTGTTCCTACCTCCATGATTGATATTTCGGACGGTCTTGCCGCCGAAGTCCTCCACCTTTGCCATGCGTCTGAAGTAGGCATAGCTATTTTCGAGGAAAATTTACCGATTGAAAATGCGACCATGCTTGCTGCAACTGAGTTCAAGCTCAATCCTATCACGGTGGCGCTTCATGGCGGAGAAGAATACGAGTTATTGATGACGATCCGGCAAGAAGATTACGAAAAGCTAAAAACCATCACTGAACTTACGCCTATTGGATTTGTGAATGATAGCAAGGCGGCTACACTCATTTTAAATTCGGGAGATCATGCAGCTATCCAAGCACCAGGTTGGCAAGCAATTCAACCCGTTTAATCATTGGAAATAATATGAAAACACTCCCTCTATTTCTCACTTTTCTATTTGTTTTAAATGGGTTTTTAGGTTTCTCCCAAACCAAAAGTATCAAACAAACCTTTGCACCCGACAGCCGTGTGGCGCTGTTTGATGTCACATTTGATAGGCAATTGGCTAAAGGAGTCACAACCATCGTGGCAGCAAAAACCGCTTTTTTAGATTCGTTGAAACAAAGCAATACACACTTTCAAGATGCCATTCGGGTACTTCCTGATGAGGTAATTGGAGAGAAAAAGAGAGGGATTGTTCATATTTCGGTCGCAAATATTCGGTCAAAACCACAAGAATCTGCGGAACTAGCCTCTCAAGCCCTACTCGGAATGGAAGTCCTCATCTTGGATAAAGAAAGAGGATGGCTACTTGTACAAACGCCTGATAAATACATTGGCTGGACAGATGAACTGGGCATTACGCGCCTAACCGAAGATGAATACAAGCATTATCAACAAAAAGAAAAGTTTTTATTTGAGCAAGGTTATGGATTTGCTTATACGGAACCAACAAATAAGTCGCTACCTGTCAGTGATTTAACCTGGGGAAATGTACTTGAAAGTACAGGAATCCAGAAAAAAGGATTTCGACAAGTCCGTTTTCCCGACGGTCGTCTTGCTTGGGTAGAAAGCACATCTTTACAGAAACATACGGGCTGGCAGCCTCGTGCAAAACCCGATGTGGCGGAATTAGAAAAACAAGCCAAGCAAATGATGGGTATTCCCTATTTATGGGGAGGAACATCTTGGAAAGGTGTTGACTGCAGCGGATTTACCCGAATGATTTATTTGTCTCAAGGTATTTTATTACCGCGTGATGCCTCTCAGCAAGTAGCTGAAGGTCAATTAATTGCGACAAAAATTGATGAGTTTTCCAAATTAGAAAAAGGGGATTTATTGTTTTTTGGACGAATTACCCCGGAGGGTCAAGAAAAAGTAACCCATGTTGGGATGTGGCTAGGGGATAATCAGTTTATTCATTCATCGGGACTAGTACGTATAGCAAGTATGGATGCCAATTCTCCGGTATATGATGCGTTCAATAAAAATCGTTTTTTACGCGCGAAACGAATTCTACCCATGCCTTGATTCATTTGTCGTTCAAAATAACCCTTTATCACAATAAGCTATTCAAATTTTGTATTTAACGGGCTAAAAACTAGCTTTACTTTTTTAATAAAAATTCCTAAAAACAAAAAAACGACTATGAAAAAAGCACTCTTTTTAGCCATGTTCTTATGTACCGGCTTTTTATCTATGGCTCAAACCAAGATGACAGAAGGCAAAATTGTATATAGTGCAGAATGGCAAGCAGGTGAAGGGATGCCCGCTGAAATGGCAGAGGCATTTCCGAAAGAATTGACGACTTATTTCAAAGGAAATAAATCGTACTCAGGAATGAGTATGGATATGATGGGGCAAAAAATCCAGATGAATGTCATCACGGAAAATGCACCTATGAAAAAGGTCATGTTAATGGATATGATGGGGCAAAAAATTGGAATCACATCCGATGAGTCAGACATGACGAAATTACAAGAGGACATGCAAGTAAAGTATGAATACCTTGATTTCAAAAAAGAAATAGCAGGATATTCTTGCCAGAAAGTAATTGTTAGTATCGGCTCGACGGGTCAATCAATGGAAATGTATGTGACTGAAGGTTTGGCATTACCAATGTCTCAATATACGGCAGCATTGAAAGGACTGAAAGGAACACCCTTGGAATTTACACAAGTTCAAAATGGTATGACAGTCCGGATGGTTGCAAAGCAAGTTGTAGCTGAACCCGTGCAAGATTCTTTATTTGTATTACCTAGTGGTTATAATATGATGACTATGAAAGAAGCCGCAGCAATGGGATTACAGAATTAATTCAATAGATTTTTCTTTTTTCTCTCAAATAGCAAGGTTTAATGCCTTGCTATTTTTATTTTAGTCGGATGAAACAAACGTATCATGTACCCAATTGGGAGCTTTGGCTTCGCAAGAAATGGCGAAATATAGAGCAACACCCCATCAGTCAAGGCATTATACGCCGTATTCCACCTGAGTTACGTAACCGTATCCCGTTTCAAAGCATTCCGTTGTGGATAGCCTCCATCTTGACCGGACTTGTGGCGGTCGGCTATGAACATGCTTTCGAACTATTTGAGGGATTAGCAAAAGAAATTTATCGCCTTAATCCATATTGGCTCTTTCTTACTGCACCCATTTTCTTTACCTTATCCAGATGGCTAGTTACTACCTTTGCTCCTCATGCCAAAGGTAGTGGTATTCCTCAACTAATGGCCGCAGTGGAATCTGCTGACACACAAAAAAAACGCTGGGTCGATTCCTTACTAAATCTCCCTGTATTATTGACAAAACTTGCCAGTAGTTTGGTACTCTTATTGGGAGGCGGAGCTATCGGGCGTGAAGGGCCAACTTTACAAATTGCAGGTTCTATTTTCCAACTTACCTACCGTTTTATTCCAACACATTGGCACCGCGTTTCTCAGAAAATCATGTTGATTACTGGAGGAGCATCTGGACTTGCGGCTGCTTTTAATACGCCACTTGGAGGCATTGTCTATGTAGTAGAAGAACTCACCAAATCACATATCGGACAATTCCGAACGGCTGTGTTTAGTGCCGTTATTATTGCCGGTATGACGGCACAACTCTTTTTGGGTTCGTATCTTTATTTGGGGTTTCCGAGAATCAAACCACTGCCGTTAGAGATGATTGGTTGGGTTATATTGATAGCTAGTATTGGTGGATTGTTAGGCGCCTATTTTACACGTCTTATTTTGGCATTTCAACGCTGGTTATCCCCTTTCTTTCTTTCCTACAAACAATGGATTACGACATTCATCCTGGGACTATTATTTGCAACTTTGGTCAACTTTGTTGGAGAGCAATCCATGGGAACTGGTAAATCTCTGATTAACACCATCTTATTTCAACCTGAAACAGAAACAAAGTGGTATCTTTTCCCAGCTCGATTTACAGCAAGCATATTATCCTTTTTAACAGGTGGAGCGGGTGGAATTTTCGCGACTTCACTTTCCTCTGGTGCAGCTTTGGGAGATGTATTAAATACCATTTTTCAAATCGCCCCTGAACACCATAATCTCATGGTACTTCTAGCAATGATTGGTTTTTTGACGGGCGTTACTCGTACTCCTTTTACCTCCGCTATTTTGGTTTTGGAAATGACAGACAGACATTCTGCTATTTTTTATTTTCTGTTGGCAGGTATGCTTGCAAATGTTGCAGCAAGCTTTGTTCTAAAAAGATCATTTTATGAAATCCAAAAAGACCTTTTATTCAGTCAATTTCGATTAGATGAAAAGAAATTGGAAACAAAAAACCAACAAGAGGAATGATATTTCATTCTTATTCTATGACGTAATTTCAAATCGAGTAACGTCATCCTAAGCAAATAAAATACCTTTTTTTGAGTATTTTATTACCCAAAAAAAATCAACTATGACTATCATCATGAATTAAGCAAATTATACTCATCAAAATCCCTGGAGTGCTCATGTAGTTTTACAGCATCAAAAAATAGTTGGATTCCTCTTCATTAAAATCAATTATGATGCACAAGTTTAAACCACAAAGAAGCCACGATGCCACGACCTCTGGGGGCGTGATGGAGGGTTTTTATTACGATAATACCATCGTAAAGGCATTTATGATTGCCACCGTTGCCTTTGGTGTTATCGGAATGTTAGCTGGACTAACCGCTGCTATACAGCTCGTTTGGCCAATCGCAAACTTTAACCTCCCCTATACAACTTTTGGGCGGGTACGTCCTTTACACACCAACGCCATTATATTTGCCTTTGTCGGGAATGGCATGTTTATGGGTATTTACTACTCTACACAACGTTTATTAAAAACGCCCATGTTCAGCAAGGCACTCAGCTGGATTCACTTTTGGGGATGGCAACTCATCATTCTAGCCGCCGCAATTACGCTTCCGTTGGGTTTTACAACCTCCAAAGAATATGCTGAATTAGAATGGCCGATTGATATTGCCATCGCGGTTATCTGGATAGTATTTACGATTAACCTCATCGGAACGATTATCAAACGCCGAGAAAGACACATGTATGTAGCGATATGGTTTTACATTGCTACAGCTGTTACAATTGCCCTACTACACGTAGTAAACTCATTGGCCGTTCCAGCAAGTGCATTCAAAAGTTACTCTGTTTTTGCAGGGGTACAAGATGCACTCGTTCAATGGTGGTACGGACACAATGCCGTTGCCTTTTTCTTAACGACGCCTATTTTGGGATTAATGTATTACTTTTTACCTAAAGCTGCGAATAGACCTGTTTATTCATATAAACTTTCGATTATTCACTTTTGGTCGTTGATTTTCATTTACATTTGGGCAGGGCCACACCATTTACTTTACTCTTCACTTCCAGATTGGGCACAAAGTTTAGGTACCGTATTCTCCATCATGTTAATTGCACCCTCATGGGGCGGTATGTTAAATGGTCTTCTTACCCTTCGTGGTGCATGGGATCGCGTACGTGAAAATCCAGTACTCAAGTTCTTTGTTGTTGCCGTGACTGCCTACGGGATGTCTACCTTTGAGGGACCTATGTTATCGCTTAAAAACGTAAATGCCATTTCGCACTTCACAGACTGGACCATTGCACACGTTCATATTGGTGGTTTAGGTTGGAATGGTTTTATGACTTTCGGGATGATTTACTGGCTCGTTCCTAGAATGTGGCGAACAGAACTCTATTCTCAAAAATTAGCCAATGCCCATTTCTGGATTGGTACGTTAGGAATCGTCTTTTATGCACTCCCTCTCTATTGGGCAGGATTTACACAAAGTTTGATGTGGAAAGAATTTACCCAAGATGGATTTCTTGCTTATCCAAACTTCTTAGAAACAGTTACACAAATTCTACCAATGTACGTCCTTCGGGTGGTAGGTGGTTCTTTGTATATCATCGGGGTATTCGTAATGATTTACAACGTAGCTAAAACAGTAGGCAAAGGTTCTTTCTCGACCCAAGAATACGACGAAGCACCTGCACTAAACCACAACGTACGTATCACGGGAGGACATTGGCACTCCGTTCTGGAGCGTAAACCTGTACTTTTCACAGTACTTTCCTTCGTTGCCGTGCTTATTGGGGGTGTCATCGAATTTATGCCAACTTGGCTCATTGAGTCCAACGTACCTACTATCGCCTCTGTTCAACCTTATACTCCTTTGGAAATTGAAGGACGAGATATATATATCCGTGAAGGATGTAATACGTGTCACTCTCAGATGATTCGTCCGTTCCGTTCTGAAACCGAACGCTACGGGGAGTACTCCAAAGCTGGAGAGTTTGTCTATGACCATCCGTTCTTATGGGGGTCAAAGAGAACAGGGCCGGATTTACACCGCGTGGGTGCAAAATATCCAGATAGTTGGCATTTCAACCACATGTTAGAACCTTCTTCTATGTCTCCAGGCTCTATCATGCCTCCATATCCATGGCTTTTGGATGATACGTACAATCCTGAAGACATCAAAAGCAAAATTACTGCGCTTCGTACGGTTGGGGTTCCGTATCCAGATAACTACGAAGAAACTGCTGTTGCAGATATGAAAGCACAAGCAGAATCTATCGTGAAAAGCTTAAAAGATGCCAAGATTAAGACGCAAGCAGATAAAGAAATTGTTGCTTTGATAGCGTATTTACAACGACTCGGAACAGACATTAAAGCACAATAACGACATATAGATATGATTAAAAATCTTTTAGGGGGAATAGATGGTGTAGCCATCTACCCCATCATCTCACTCAGTATTTTCTTCTTCTTTTTTGTCGCGCTAGCTGTTTTTGTCTGGAAAGCCGACAAAGGATACATTCACCACATGGAGGAACTTCCGTTAGGTGAAGAAGAATCGAGACACGCTTAAATCTTGTATAAACACATTAAATGAATTAACGATGAATTTTCAACTGACAACGGGCGAGGAACTTTTCATGGTTCTATTGTTGGGGTTGCTCTTGATATTTGCAGTCATTGTATTGATTGTAGTTGCCTCTATTTTTGTCCAAATTAGACGTATTCAGTCTGAACTAGAAGACAATGAGACGCTTTCCCCCTCTGTGCCTTTCTGGAAAAAATGGTTTGACAATGCCGTTCCAACGGAACAAGAAGAAGCCATCTTATTAGACCACAATTATGACGGAATCCGTGAGTTAGATAACCACCTTCCACCTTGGTGGTTGGGTCTTTTCTATACATCTGTTGTATTTGGTATCTTATACATACTCAACTACCACGTATGGCAATGGAGTCCGCTTCAATCCTTGGAATACGAGCAAGAAATGGCGGCAGCCAAAATTGAAATCGAAGCATTTCAGGCAAAACAAGCGGATGGTATCAATGAGCAAAATGTAGAACTTCTTACAGATGCCGCAGCCATCGCGAAGGGCAAAGAGATTTTCAATAGCAACTGTACCGCTTGCCATGGTGCTGCCTTGGAAGGCGGTGTTGGCCCTAACTTAACAGACGTCTATTGGTTACACGGTGGAGACATTAAATCTGTTTTTAAAGTTGTCAAATACGGTGTACCAGAAAAAGGAATGATTGCTTGGCAAGCTACGTTGAAGCCCAACGACATCCAAGCAGTTGCTAGTTATATCCTATCTATGCAAGGGACGAATCCTGCAAATGCCAAAGAACCACAAGGTCAAGAGTTCAAAGCAACGACTGACGCACCCGAAACTGCCTCCCTGTAGTTTCCCAAATACACATTTTTTATGAGTTACATTGATGAATATTTAGAAGATACCGAAGCATACCGTGACTCGATAGCCACTGTTGATAAAGAGGGAAAACGCATTTGGCTGTATCCATTACCTCCAAAAGGTCCTTTTCATAACAAAAGAATGCTGGCCACACTTGTTTTTTTGTTTGTATTTTTCGCTGGCCCTTGGATTAAAATCCAGGGGCAGCCTTTGTTGATGATTAATCTCTTCGAACGAAAATTCGTCATCTTCGGTCAATTATTCCTTCCTCAAGATTTCATCCTTTTTGGACTCGGGATGATTACCTTTGTCATTTTCATTGCTTTGTTCACCGTCATTTATGGTCGTATCTGGTGTGGATGGCTTTGTCCACAAACGGTTTTTATGGAAATGATTTTCAGACCCATCGAACAAGCCCTCGAAGGAAGTGGACGCCAGCAAAAGAAATTCGATGAAAGCCCGTGGACAGCTGAAAAAGTGATTCGCAAATCAATCAAACACCTGATTTTTGTCCTCTTCTCTCTACTCATTGCCCACGTAACCATGGCTTACCTCATTGGTATTGAGGAAGTAATTCAATTAATCCAAACCTCTCCGCTTGAAAACCCCAAAGGTTTTGCGGCTTTGCTTGCATTCACGGCTCTATTTTATTTTGTCTTTGCTAGACTTCGTGAACAAGTCTGCATCGCGATTTGTCCGTACGGTCGTTTGCAAGGAGTCCTTGTTAATCCAGATACATTGACTGTCATTTACGACGATGTACGGGGTGAACCAAGAGGAAAATACACAAAAAATGCACCTGTAGCTGAAGGTCACGGCGATTGCGTGGACTGCAAACTCTGTGTCCAAGTGTGTCCTACTGGAATCGACATCCGCAACGGTATTCAGCTGGAGTGCGTCAATTGTACCGCTTGTATTGATGCATGCGATACCGTCATGGAGAAAATTGACAAACCCAAAGGACTGATTCGCTACGGCTCCGTCAAAACGGTTCAAGAAAAATTACCTTTCAAGTTTACAAACAGAGCAAAAGCATATTCACTCATTTTACTTGCACTCATCGGACTTGAAGCCTATCTCCTCTGGAGCCGTTCGCCTGTAGAAACTACTCTTTTGCGCGTTCCCGGACAATTGTATCAGGAAACAGGCAAGGGTACTTTGACCAATCTGTACCAAGTACAAATGGTGAATAAAACGCACGAAGACAAATGGGTTACTCTAATATTGGATGAACCAAAAGGGATTTTACGTACCATAGATGGAAAAACCAAATTCCTCATTCCGAGTGCAGGCAGGGCAGAAGTTGTCTTCTTCATCGAGATTCCAGAAAAAGATATCAAAACACGAAAAACTCCGATTCAGGTTTCTATCAAAGAAAATGAGATGCTTCTAGAAACCCACAAATCGAACTTCGTGGGCCCTATTTAAACCCAAATAGGAGGGAAAATTCCTATTTTCTCCCCTATTTTTTTACATATATGTACAGTTAAAAATACAATCATGGAAAAGAAAAAAAGTACGTTTTCATTTGGCACAGGCATTGCACTCGCCTATACTTCCTTTGTCCTATTCATGCTTTATATGGTGTATCGCTCTGTAACTCAGAAAGATATTTTTTTAGTGACCGAATCGTATTACGAAGAAGAGCTGAAATACCAAGATAAAATTGACCAAATGACGTTGGCAAACCAACTTTCTTCCAAAGCTACATTGGTGGTAGAAGGAAACGAAATGCTGCTGACTTTCCCAAAAGAAAGTGTGGGGACATCGGGTGAAATTACTTTTTACCGCCCGTCAAATCCTGCTTTTGATTTCAAATTACCCCTGGCTATTTCAGATACCGCGTTAGTGATGTCAGCTCCTAAAACCATGCAAAAAGGACTTTGGGAAGCGCATATTTCTTGGAAAAAAGAGGGGAAAACCTATCTCGAACGCATCAAGTTCCAACGGTAAATAACAGCACCATGTACGGAGTAGCTTTTGTGATGGGACTTGTCGGTTCTCTTCATTGTGTCGTGATGTGTGGGCCATTGGTTGAACTTTTCTCTGGAAAAAATCAATCCAATTGGCTTCTCAAACGTCTCCTCTACCATTTGGGGCGATTGGCAATGTATGCTTTTTTAGGTATGTTAATTGGTTTTTTTGGCGAAATTATCGGCCTATTTGTCTCACAAAGATACATAACCATTTTCATTGGCATTCTCCTTTTAATCAGTGTATTACTACCTACATTTGGTCAAAATCTGTCTATTTACCAATATACAAACAGACAAACGCAGCCCCTCCGCAAATGGATAATTCAGCACCAACAGGCACATCCACTACTGAGCCAAATAGGATTCGGATTGCTGAACGGGCTTCTCCCCTGCGGGCTTGTCTATGCCGCGCTAGCAAGTGCAACCCAATTGACCTTTACCTGGGAAAGTGGGCTTTATATGGTATTTTTTGGGCTAGGTACGATACCCTTGCTTGTGGGTGGAAGTTATTTTTGGCAACGCATTCGACAATTTATCCAGATTTATATTCCCAAAATTCTACCTTTCACGTACGCGCTTGTCGGAGTTTGGATGATTTGGCGCGGTCTGGAAGTTGAAATAAAGATAGATACATCGGGCAAAAGTCAAGCCATTACCGTTTGCCACGCACCGAGGGGAGATTAGGACTCAACCCCCATCGGTAAGGGAAATTGGCGGCGTGTTTGATTCAGCAAAAACTTTTTCTGAGCCTCAAAACTAGCCGGATGTACCAAAGAATACAAATTATTCCATTCGTCGTACCTACTTTTTTGTGCCTGTTTAAAACTTTCAGGATTGATTTTTTTTGAAATGAGAAATTCTTTAAATGACATCTTTTACTGCGTGGTTAATTAAACAAATAAGGTATCGTCTGCTTTTGTCTGGACAGTCTCAAAGAAATGCGCATGAAAATTTACTAAGAAAACTTCTTTCACACCCCGTGTAACACCGGTATACACCCAACGAACAAAATCATCATCCACTTGATTATCAGGCAAATACCCTTGGTCAATGAATACCGCATCCCATTGCCCACCTTGTGACTTATGGCAAGTTAAAGCGTACGCAAATTTCACTTGAAGCGCATTCAAATACTTGTCTTTTCGCACTAATTCAGCACGCTCTTTCTTGGATTTTGCCCAAAAATAATCTTTCAAGACACTTTCATACAATTGTTTATTTTCTTCTTGACTCAGCGTGGGTGTGGAAGAATACAAGGTATCTAAAATAATGTACGAGTCAAAAGGAGGTTCTGAGGGATAATCTGTGAGCTGCAAACTCAATTCAACAAACCGAAAGCCGTGCATTTCTTCTTCTCTTCCGATGCGTTTTACTTCCACAAATTCGCCGTTGGCAATAAATCCAGCCTGTGAGGATTCATCCAAAATGGTATAATTATTCCGAACTACCATCAATAAATCACCGACTTCAAGCTCGTTCTCTGCTTGGTAAATTTGTTGCCGTATGTATTTATTGTATTGTACGGCATTTTTATTGGAACGAGTAATGATAATCGTATTTTCACGCCCGTGTTTTTCATACGCATATCGAATTCCGTCCTCCATGCGTTCACCAGTCATACGAAAAACATCAGGATATCCTTTTGTAAAAAACTGAACTTTCGGTTTTTCTAATCCCAATTGATTTCGGAGGAGGGTTGCATTGGCCAAAATACCCGACTCTTTTTTCTGTCTCGTCACCTCCGTCAAGGTATGTTCTGCAACTTCTGCGTGATAAAATTGCGTGAGATGATCGGTATCTAAAGCAGGACTATGAGACATACCGACAGGCGGAAGCTGCGCGGTGTCGCCAATAAGCAATAGTTTATTCCCTGGATTTTCGAAAACAAAATCTAGTAAATCATGTAAAACACTATTTCTTCCAAACTCGCGGGCATCAGAAATCATGGAGGCTTCATCTACGATAAAAAGCGTGCTTTCGTGGTAATTTTTTTGTCCTCGCAAAATCAGGTCATCACTGCGATCCCGATCGGGCGAATAACCCTCAAGC